>JBDNGQ010000212.1:0-34289 GCA_041689205.1 Pseudohongiellaceae bacterium
CGATACCAAACTGGCTCGACTGGCCAGCAAAGTTGGCATCAATATCGACTGGGTGGATGCCTTCGGCGATCATCATAAGGTGTCGCCAGAGTGTCAACGCGCCCTGTTGGAAGAACTGGGTTTTCCTGCCAGCAACCCGCAGCAGATCAGCGACAGCACCGCGCGGGCTGAGCTGTCTCTGCATGGCAATGGTACGGCTCCGCTGATCACTCATGAGCAGGGTCGGGCTTTGCGTCTGCACGGCCGATTCGCACCCGGCACAGCCTTTCAGTTGATCCTCGAAAATGGTCGGATCTGTGATGGTCGCATTGATGCCCACGGCGCACTGCCCGCAGTGGCAGAGTGTGGTTACCATCAACTGCATATCGGTTCACAAGAGCTGATGCTCGCGATAGCTCCACACCACTGTCCCAGTGTTGATAATCTGCTTAATCAACACGACGCCCGCGTCTGGGGTATCAGCGCACAGGTCTACTCGCTGCGCCGTCATGGGGATGGGGGCCTCGGCGACGCTGGTGCGCTGGAGGTACTGGCACGTGCTGCTGCTGCCAAAGGGGCAGATGTTCTCGCTCTAAGTCCCCTGCATGCAATTAACCATCCTGACATCCACAATTTCAGCCCCTATTCACCATCGAGCCGGCTGTTTTTCAATGAATTACATGCGGCGCCTGACCTCGTGCTGGGTGAGCAGGCCGTGGCCAGGGCGGTCAGTCAGTGCGGCGTGCGCGCCGAGATGGATCGGCTGGAGGCGCTCAATTTAATTGACTGGCCGGCGGTCTCTCGGCTGCGACTACGATTGCTGCGTCAACTCCATGAAAATTTCACCCGCGATGCAGAGCATTTCCTGCAGCCCGATTTTAAACACTATGTCCAGCAAGGCGGCGAAGCGCTAAGCCAGTACTGCCGCTTTGAAGCTCTGCAGCGTGCGATGATCAGCACAGAGCAATCAGCAGACTGGCGCAACTGGACGCACACTTATCAGGACCCGCACAGCGCCGCCGTCGAGCAATTTGCCGCTGAGCACGCGCATGAAATCGACTTTCACAGCTTCGCTCAGTGGCTCACGGTGCGCAGCCTGGAACATGTGCAAAAAGCCGCTCGCAGTGCCGGTATGAAGATCGGCCTGCTTGCTGACCTGGCAGTTGGCGCTATTGGTTCAGGCAGTCAGGCCTGGACGCGTCAACAGGAATTTCTACCCTCCATCAGTGTTGGAGCCCCACCGGATATCCTTAACACCTCAGGTCAGAATTGGGGAATCTCCGCGTTCTCACCTTTTGGTCTTCGTGAACACGGTTTCCGTGCCTTTATCGAAATGCTGCGCGCAAATCTGGCCTTTGCCCATGGGCTGCGCATCGACCATGTGATGGGTCTGCAGCGGTTGTGGCTGATACCGAAAAATGCCACCGCCGACCAGGGGGCTTATTTGAACTATCCCTTTGAGGACCAGCTGCGGTTGCTGGCGTTGGAGGCATGGCGCCACAAGGCCCTTATTATCGGTGAGGATCTTGGCACCGTTCCTGAAGGACTTCACAAGACTCTGGCCAGTCATCATATTCTGGGTATGCGGGTGCTGCTGTTCGAGCATCATGAGGGTGCTTTCCGCGCACCTGAAGATTGGCCCCATGATGCGTTGGCTACCACCACCACGCACGATCTACCTACCCTCCGCGGCTGGCTGAATGGGCACGATATAGATTGGCGATATAAGGCGAATCATCGTTCAGAGAAACAGACTGATAAGGACAGGAGCGGGCGCGAACAGGACAAAGCCGGCTTGCTGCGGGCGCTTAAACTGAGCGCTCATCTGGTCGCAGATGGCCGCGATGCGCTCGATGCCAGCGTTGCGTTTATTGGCAACACTCCGGCACCGTTGACCTTGCTGCCGCTGGAAGATGCGATGGGTAGTGACCAGCAGCCCAATCTTCCTGGCCACGGCAATGAGCATCCCAACTGGAGGAGGCGCTGGCCAATGGATGCGCAGGAAATGCTGAACTATCCGCAGGTAGATAAGCGCTTGCAGCGTCTTGCTGCGGCCAGAACTGCCGTGAGAACCGCAGCCCATGAATCTGCGAATGAATCTGCCAACAAGCACACAAGGACGCGAGCCTCATGAGCCCTTCAATCATGCCAGCAGAGCTCAGTGCTACCATCCGCCTGCAGTTCCACAAAGGCTTCACGCTTAATGATGCGGTGCCGCTGGTCAGTTATTTCCAGCGCCTTGGCATCAGTCATATTTATGCCTCGCCCCTGCTCAAAGCACGGCCAGGGTCGATGCATGGTTATGACGTGGTTGACCCGACCCGTATTGATCCAGAACTGGGCGGCGAAGAAGCCCTGCAGCAACTGGTTGAGGAGCTGCACAGGCATGGTATGGGCTTGATTTTGGATATCGTGTCCAACCATATGGCAGTGGGTGGTGATGACAATCCCTGGTGGCTTGATGTGATGGAGTGGGGACCAGCGAGTCCCTATGCGGATTTCTTTGATATTGAGTGGCAATCGCAGGACCCGCTTATGCAGGGTCAGTTACTGGTTCCGTTTCTGCGTACTGATTATGCCGAAGTGCTGGCCTGCGGTGAAATTAAGCTGCATTTTGAGCTTAACGAAGGCAATTTTTATGCCTCTCACTATGAGCACCATTTTCCGATTTCACCGCCCTGTTATGCGGCAGTGCTGCGAGCTGCCAACAATCCTGCTCTGTCTGAACTGGCACGCAGTTTCGAGGCTCTTAATACCAGTGCCGACACGTGGCATGCCGCTAAAAGACTGCGCCATGTACTGGCCGAACAAGCGCAGCACTCAGAGATTCGTGCCGCCATAGATCAGGCGCTGAACGAGTTCAATCAGGACACTGATGATGGTCGGGGAAATCTGCATCAGTTGCTGGAGCACCAGCATTATCGCCTTGCCAGCTGGCGCACTGCTGCTGATGATATCAACTGGCGACGTTTCTTCGACATCAATGAACTGGGCGGACTGCGCGTTGAAATCCCACGCGTGTTTGAAGCCGCGCACGCCAAAATTTTCGAACTAATTGCAAGAGGCTGGATCGATGGTCTCCGAATTGATCATATCGACGGCCTCGCTGATCCGCGCAGCTATTGCCGAAAACTGCGCAGGCGCATCAACAGTCTGCTGCAGCGGCCGATGCAGATGTCCGATAAACGCTTTCCGATTTTCGTCGAAAAAATTCTTGCCACTGATGAACAGTTAGCTGAGAACTGGGGCGTTAATGGCACCACCGGTTATGAATTCATGAACCAGGTGTCAGCTCTGCAGCATGACCCGCACGGGCAGCAGCCCTTGAAGGCACTATGGAGTGAACTGAGTGGCCGCCCTGCTGACTTTATTGAAGAAGTCTATGAGGCACGCAGGCTGGTGCTGACCAGTTCACTGGCTGCCGACCTGGAAACAGTTTCAACTGGCTCCCTGCAACTGGCGCGCGAGAATCTGGAAACCCGAGACCTTACCCTGGGTTCAATTCGCCGCGCTGTCACTGAATTGGTTGCGCGTTTTCCTGTCTACCGGACTTATGCCGGTGCCTGTGGCCGTGCTGCAAGCGATGAGAGTATCTTTACTCAGGCGATGGACGGAGCACGTCAGGCTTTATCTGAAGCTGACTGGCCTATTCTGGAACAGCTGAATTGCTGGTTGGGCGGCGGTGCATTAAAGGATCTGGCCCGTGGTGGAGAACGCGATCTGCGCAGAAAAGTTCTGGCCCGCTTCCAGCAACTGACCTCGCCTGCCGCCGCCAAGGCCGTGGAGGATACCGCCTTTTATCGCTCAGCGGTGCTGCTGTCGCGCTGTGATGTCGGGTTTGATCCGCAGCATTTCTCTGCGAGCACCCACGCCTTTCATCAGCAGTGTCTTCAACGCCTGCAGCGCTTCCCCGACAATCTGCTGACCACCGCAACCCACGACAATAAACGGGGCGAAGATGTGCGCGCCCGGCTCGCGGTGATCAGTGAGCGCGCCGACTGGTATGCCGACAATCTGCGGCACTGGCTGGTTCTTGCCACACCGCTGCGGCAACTGCTTGATGATGAGCTGGCGCCTGCACCAGCCGATGAAATCATTCTGTATCAGACCCTGCTCGGCAGCTGGCCCCTTGAATTAAGCAAGCAGGATTTAAGCAAGCAGGATATAGAAAAACAGGATTTGACTAAGCAGGATCTGCATATTCAGGCTGAACTAAAAGCCGAAGCCATGCAGGATTATCTGCAGCGGCTGACCCTGTGGCAGGAAAAAGCATTGCGCGAAGCCAAACTAAAAAGCAGCTGGAGTGCGCCGAACATTCCCTATGAAACCGCCTGCCGGGAATTTCTCACGGCTCTGCTGACGTCGAAAAAAGCGGAGGAACTACGCAGCTCACTGGCTGCGGCGGCCGCATCAATCGCTCCCGCAGGTGCCATCAACAGTCTCAACCAGTGTCTGCTGCGCATGACCGTACCGGGCGTTCCTGATCTGTATCAGGGTGATGAGTTCTGGGATTTCAATCTGGTCGATCCGGACAACCGCAGGCCGGTCGACTTCGATCAGCGTGTGAGCACCTTGTCCGCACTGTCGGAGCGGCAGGAGTTACTCGATAACTGGCGTGATGGCCGCATCAAACAGGCCTTGATCCAGCGCGTTCTTACGCTGCGCCGAGCGCAGCCACAGCTGTTCAAACAGGGCGACTACCTGCCCCTGCAGATAGCTGGCAAACATGCCGACCGGTTGATCGCCTTTGCCCGTTGTTACCAGAATGAATATGTCGTTGTGGTCGCCGCACTGCATTGTGTGCCACTGCTTGGTGCCCAGCAGATTCCGCATATTCCGCCACAGCACTGGGCAGACACCCGCGTGCAACTGCCGGATTCAGGTCAGCAAAAATCACTCAAGAGTGTGTTCACCAACGGCAGTATCCGTCCCTTTGAAGGCGGCGTGCTTGTGTCTGAACTGCTCGCTGATTTCCCGGTCAACCTGCTCTGTTCGAACCCGTATTTAACAGGAGAATTTGCAATGAGTAACGACGAAAAACGGATCCGTGAATTTGCGTATCAGATATGGGAGTCGGAAGGCCGGCCTCAGGGTGAGGATGCGCGGCACTGGGAGATGGCCCGGCGACTTGCCGCGGTCGGCACGCACACACTGCCTCGACCGATTATCGGCACTCATACCCGGCGGCGGGTAACCCGACCAAGAGAAGCGCCGCCCATGCAAGCAAGCAATCTCCAACCCACGGCTACAGAAATCGTAAAACACTAACACCCAGAGGTTGCTCCCATGGCCCGGCAACGCGGCAGTACCCGCTTTAAACAAGTGTCACGAGTCTCCGAAGGTCGCCCTTATCCGCTGGGTGCAACCTGGGATGGCCTGGGTGTGAACTTTGCGATATTTTCCGCACATGCCAGCAGGGTTGAGCTGTGTCTCTTTGATGACAAGGGTCTGGTCGAACTCGAACGGATAGCGCTGCCTGAATATACTGATGAGATCTGGCACGGTTACCTGCCCGATGCCCGTCCCGACACGGTTTATGGCTATCGCGTCCACGGGCCTTACGAACCCGAAGCGGGCCATCGTTTCAATCCCAACAAGCTGCTGATTGATCCCTATGCCAAACAACTGGTCGGTAGCCTGAAATGGGCTGATGAATTATTCGGTTACACCATCGGGCATCCTGATGCCGATCTGAGTTTTGATGAACGCGACAGCGCTGCGTTCGTTCCCAAAGCCCGGGTCATCGATCCGGCATTTACCTGGGGACAGCAGCAAAACCTCAGGATTCCCTGGGACAAAACCATTATCTACGAAATCAATCTGCGCGGAGTCAGCATGCGCCACCCCGCAGTGCCCGAAGCTCTGCGCGGAACGTTTTCCGGCTTGAAGAATAATGAGTTGCTGCAGCACATCCAGTCTTTGGGCATCAGCAGTATCGAGTTGCTGCCGATACACGCTTTTGTGCATGAACAGCATCTGCTGGAAAAAGGCCTGAGCAATTACTGGGGCTATAACAGTATCGCTTTCTTTGCTCCCCATACTGACTATCTGTCCAGAGGCAAAATCAACGAATTCAAGGAAATGGTCGCACACCTGCACCATAGCGGACTCGAAGTCATCCTCGATGTCGTTTACAACCATACGGCTGAAGGTAATGAGCTCGGCCCCACTTTGTCCATGCGTGGTATCGACAATTCCAGCTACTACCGATTGCAGGCTGACAATAAGCGTTATTACACCAATGATTCAGGCACCGGCAATATGCTTGACCTTGGCCACCCCTGTGTTCTGCAGATGGTTACCGACTCTCTGCGATACTGGGCTACTGAGATGCGTGTTGATGGCTTTCGCTTTGATCTGGCCACCATCCTCGCCAGAGATCATGGCGGTTTTGACGACCGCCACAGCTTTCTGGTGTCCTGCCGTCAGGACCCTGTACTGAGCAAAGTAAAACTGATTGCGGAACCCTGGGATATTGGTCCGGGCGGCTATCAGGTGGGCGGTTTTCCGCCCGGCTGGGCCGAGTGGAATGATCTTTACCGCGACAATGTTCGAGCTTACTGGCGCGGCGATGAAGCACAACTGCCTGACCTGGCCAGGCGTCTGACCGCGTCAGGTGATCACTTTAATCAACGCGGTCGACGGCCAAATTCCTCAATTAATTTCATCACCGCTCACGATGGTTTCACGCTGCGGGATGTGGTCAGTTATGAGCAAAAACATAATGAAGCCAATGGGGAAGATGGTCAGGATGGTCATAACAATAATCTTTCTTCTAATCATGGTTTTGAAGGACCCACGGATGATCCGGTAATTCGAGAGCTGCGCTTGCGACAGATGCGCAATATGCTGGCGACGCTGATTTTTTCCCAGGGCACGCCCATGCTGCTGGGCGGTGATGAATTCGGACGCACCCAACTGGGTAATAACAATGTCTATTGCCAGGATAATGAGCTGGGCTGGATCAACTGGAACCTTGATGAGGAAGGTCATGCTCTGCTCAATTTCACACGTCGCCTGATCAGTCTGCGGCGCAATTATCCGCTGCTGCGTCGCGGCCGATTCCTGGTAGGCCTGTATGACGAAGAGCTGGGCGTTAAGGATGTCACCTGGCTCTCGCCTGCCGGTAGCGAGATGACTGAAGACAACTGGCACGATGGCAATGCGCGCTGCATGGGTATGCTGCTTGATGGCCGCGCGCGCCCGACTGGAATTCGCCGCAACAGCGGAGACATCACCCTGCTGCTGGTGACCAATGCCCATCATGACGTGGTCAATTTTTCGATGCCGGAAGTCGCCCACGGAGCGGGCTGGATTACCCTGGTCGATACCAATCGCCCGGAACACCGCAAGACTGAATACCATAGCTTTGGTTCAGAGTTCGCTGTGACCAGTCACTCCCTGTTGTTGTTTGAGTTGCAGCATCAAAACAATATTTGACCGGTCAGGCGATCAACAGCTGTACCGAAAGCGCGAACAAGGTTTACCCGGAAATCCCGTAGCAAAGGATCAGCAAATGGTTGCACCGAAGAGTCCAGACTGCATCAGCGAAAGTCTGGTTTTAAATAATCCTTGATCAGGAGAAGGGCTATGAAAGCAGTCGTATTTTATGACCAGGGCGACATTCGCCTGGACGATGTGCCGGAACCTGAACTACAGGCCTCCACGGACGCCATCGTACGGATAACTGCCAGCGCTATTTGCGGCACTGATCTGCATTTCCTGCGCGGCACCGTCGGCGGCATGAAGAAAGGCACGATCCTTGGTCATGAGGGCGTTGGAATTGTTGAACAGCTGGGCGAGGATGTGCGCAATCTTAAACCGGGGGATCGGGTGGTGATTGCCTCCACAATCGCCTGCGGCAATTGTTCCTATTGTCGTGCCGGTTATTACTCTCAATGCGATGAAGCAAACCCCAATGGCAAAAGTGCCGGCACCGCGTTTTTCGGTGGGCCGGAAAGCGCCGGATCCTTTGATGGTCTACAGGCCGACAAAGCGCGCATACCCTATGCCAATATCGGCTTGATTAAACTGCCTGATGCGGTCACTGATGATCAGGCAATTCTGCTTTCTGACGTATTTCCGACCGGTTATTTTGGCGCGGAAATGGCAGAGATCGACGAGGGTGACACCGTTGCGGTATTCGGTTGTGGGCCGGTCGGTCAATTTGCTATTGCCAGTGCAAAACTGTTCGGGGCTGCCAGAATTTTTGCGATTGATTGTCTTGAAGACCGTCTGGCCATGGCCTGTCAGCAGGGCGCTGAGACGATCAATTTCGACAAAGAGGATCCGATCGAGACTATCCGCCGCCTGACCGGAGGAATCGGTGTTGACCGGGCCATTGATGCGGTTGGTATTGATGCAGATGGCTGGATTAAAGTAAAGCTGAATCCCTCGGCCGACGCCAGTATGGAAAGCCATCTCGACGAAGCCATAGAGGAATCGTTTCCTGCCAGCGATCCACCCGCAATTAACGTTCCAGACTATCCTTGGGCAAAAAACCATGGCAATGACAGAAACTGATACACCCGTTCGGAGGGTCAACGACCGGCTACCGACTGTGCGTTCGCTGCGCGTCATGACGGCCAACCTGCACAAGGGCTTTACCTTCTTCAACCGGCGCTACATTCTGCCGGAACTGCGCGCGGCGGTGACCACCTTGTCTGCCGACCTGGTGTTTATGCAGGAAGTCATTGGTGCTCATCAAGGCCATGCCGAGCGTTATCCAGAATGGCAGGCAACACCCCAGTACGAATATTTGGCCGACACCATGTGGCCGGATTTCGCCTACGGCCGCAATGCGGTTTACCCGGATGGCGACCATGGCAATGCCTTGATGTCCAAATTCCCGATTCTGCGTCATCACAATCTCGATATTTCCGTTGCCACAACGCACGAGCAGCGCGGGCTGTTGCACTCGGTTCTTGATGTTCCCGGTCAGCCCGAAGTTCATGCCATCTGTGTGCATCTCGGGCTGCTGGACACACACCGCCGTAAGCAATTGCAGTTGTTGAATGCGCTGCTGGGCACCTTGCCGGCACGCGATCCCGTCATCGTAGCAGGCGATTTCAACGACTGGCGTCTGCGCGCCGATCAGCTGCTGGCCGGCTGCAATCTGCAGGAAGCCTTTGTGCATGCCAATGGCGTGCCGGCGAAGAGCTTTCCCGCGCGCTGGCCGCTGCTGTGCCTGGACCGGATTTATGTGCGTAATGCCACTACTCATTCCCCGGAAGTTCTGCACCGGCGCCCGTGGTCACATTTATCAGATCATGCGCCCCTGATTGTCGAGGTGCGCTTATGAAGTTCCCATGGCAGGAAGGCAACAGTGCAGAGCTGCTGATTAATGGCGAACAATTCTTCCCACGGGTGTTTGAAAGTATCCGTGCCGCCCGGAAGGAAGTGCTGGTCGAAACCTTTATTGTCTTTGCGGATGTGGTCGGTCTGGAACTGAAGGCAGCCTTGTTGCAGGCTGTTGCAAATGGTGCCCGCGTTGCAGTCACCGTGGATGGTTATGGAACGGCAAACCTGAACAACAGCTATATCGCTGAACTCACTGAAGCGGGCATCCATATGCAGGTATTCGATCCCAGACCACGGCTGCTTGGCATGCGTACCAATATGTTCCGGCGCCTGCATCGCAAGATTGTGGTGGTTGATGGCGAGGTGGCTTTTCTTGGTGGAATTAATTTTGGAGCTGACCATCTTGCGATCAATGGCGCAGTCAGCAAGCAGGATTATGCGGTGCAGGTGCGTGGTCCAATCGTCGCCGATATTCACAGAGCCTGTCTTGCCCTGCTTAAGCATACCTCGGCTATCACCGCGCTGCCCTCGCTGAGGCCGGTCACTCGTTTAGTCGGTAAGGCCCACGTGCTACTGGCAATCCGCGATAATGAAACGCACCCCACCGATATTGAAGAGCAGTACATCCGCGGCATCCGCTCAGCAAGCTATCGTCTGGTGATCGCTAATGCCTACTTCTTCCCCGGTTATCGAATCTTAAGAGAACTTCGTAACGCCGCACGAAGAGGCGTGCAGGTGACCCTGATTATGCAGGGGAAGCCCGATATGATCTGGGTGCAGATGTTTACTTCCCTGCTCTACAATTACCTGCTGCGCGAAGGTATCGCCATCTGGGAATATCATCCGCGACCGCTGCATGGCAAGGTGGCACTGGTCGACAGCGAATGGAGTACTGTCGGCTCCAGCAATCTTGACCCCCTGAGCATGTCATTGAACCTGGAGGCTAATCTGATAATTCGCGACCCGACCTTTAACCAGCAACTGCATGAGCACCTGATGGACTTGATCAAAACCGAATGTCGTCAAGTTCCTCCGCGTGTTCCAGCCCGGAGCTATTGGTGGGCGCCGCTGATCTTTCTAAGCTTCCACTTTTTACGCCATTTCCCGGCGATTGTCGGCTGGCTGCCAGCGCACACACAAATAGTGCAGACGCTCAGCGCCGATGATGCCCCGGCAGAAACAATCCCGGAGGAAACAGCTCCGGCACAAGCAAGCCCGGTAGAAACAGTCCCGGCAGCACAGTCTTACGCCACAACAAGGAGAAGCGCTGAATGACGAAACCTCGTTCAAACGCGAAGTTCAAACGCCTGAAGCAGATTGCCACACTGGTGTTTTTCATTTTGATTGCGGGATTGCTGTTCACGGTAATCCGCAATGTAGACTGGGCAGAGGTGAGTCTGGCACTGCGCGGTTACAGCAGTACCATGCTGGCTACTGCTATTGCAATTTCAGCACTCAGCTACTTTGTGTTCAGCAGCTATGATGTGCTGGGCCGCATCTATACCGGCCATCAGCTACCGCTGCGGCAGGTGTATCCACTGGCTTTCACCGTGTATGCGTTCAATCTGAATTTTGGTGCCTGGGTAGGCAGCCTGGCCCTGCGCTACCGGCTGTATTCACGCGCCGGGCTCGACATATCCACAATCACGCGCATTCTGACCATCAGCCTGATCAGCAACTGGCTGGGCTATATGCTGCTGGCTGGAACCGTGTTTTCCCTGCGCCTGATGGATCTGCCTGCCAACTGGCAGATTGGAGTTCCTGCGCTGCAGTTGATCGGCTTTGCGCTGCTGGCGGTATCATTCGCCTATCTGCTGGCCTGTCGCTTTTCCAAGCGGCGATCATGGCAGTGGCGGGACCATGAAATTATTCTGCCTTCGCTGCAATTCGCACTGCTGCAGGGGCTGCTGGGTGCAGTCAACTGGTCGTTAATGGCCGCACTGATTTATGTGCTGCTGCCTGAGCAGGCCTTTTACCCCTCTGTGCTCGGGGTGCTGCTGGTAAGCTCAATTGCCGGAGTAATCACTCATATTCCGGCAGGTCTGGGCGTACTGGAAGCGATCTTTCTGGCCCTGCTGCAACATCAGTTTGCTCCGAGTGTGCTGCTGGCCACACTGATTGTGTACCGGGCAGTGTATTTTTTGCTGCCGCTGGTGTTTGCGCTGATCTTCTATGTACTGCTGGAGCGACACGCAAAAATAAGCCAACCGGCCAAAGAAGAGCCTGCCTGAGTGGCTATCAGACCTCCTTGTCTGACAAGGGTCGCAGGATAAGACAGCCTAAGGGCGGTAGATCCAGCACCAGCGATACCGGCTGACCATGAGCCCCTTCATCTTGGGTAGCAAGCTCAATCAGCGTTCCCCCAGCCTGACTTTGGGCTTCCTGATGGCTTCCAGTGCCAGCGCCACTGCCGGCATTGGAACCGGCATATTGCTCGGCATCACTGTTCAGCAGCACGATCCACGCTCCTGGCTTCGGCACCCCGATTCGATAACTGCTGCGCGGGACTGGCGTGAAATTATGCACCACCAGCACAGGCGCTGCGCTTTCGCCAAACCGCAGCCAGGCATAAACGCTGTTGCCCGGATCGTCCCCGATCAGCCACTGAAAGCCGTTGCTGCGTTCGTCCCATTGATGCAAGGCCGCTTCCTGCCGATACAGATAATTAAGATCTTTGAGCAGTTTCTGCACGCCTTGATGGTCACTGTAGCGCAGCAGATACCAGTCCAGCTCGCGGTCATGATTCCATTCCCGCCAGGAGCCAAATTCGCAGCCCATAAACAATAATTTCTTGCCGGGATGAGTCCACATGAAACTCAGATACAGGCGCAGATTGGCAAATTTCTGCCAGCGATCACCGGGCATTTTGTCGAGCAGGGACCGCTTGCCATGCACCACTTCATCGTGTGAAATCGGCAAAATAAAATTTTCAGTGAAGGCGTACAGCAGACCAAAGGTGAGCTGGTGATGGTGGTAACGGCGGTTGACCGAATCTTCACTGATGTACTTCAAGGTATCGTGCATCCAGCCCATATTCCATTTGTAGTCAAAACCCAGACCGCCCTCCTGAGTCGGATGACTGACTCCCGGAAACGCAGTCGACTCCTCTGCGATAACCAGCGCCCCCGGTACCTCCATTTTCACCACATCGTTCAAATGACGCAGAAAATCGATCACCTCAAGATTCTCTCTGCCGCCGTATTTATTGGGAATCCACTCGTCCTGTTTGCGTGAATAATCGCGGTACAGCATCGAGGCCACGGCATCCACCCGCAACGCATCCACATGAAACTGACGCAGCCAGTGCAATGCCGAGGCCAGCATAAAACCATGAACCTCTATGCGCCCAAGATTGTAGATAGCGGTATCCCAGTCCTGATGAAAGCCTTCAAAAGGATGCTCGTATTCATACAGCGCGGTGCCATCAAAATGACTCAGACCATGCGCATCGGTGGGGAAATGACCTGGCACCCAATCGAGAATCACGCCGAGCCCGGCACCGTGACAGGCATCAACAAAGGCCGCGAATTCGGCGGGACTGCCAAAGCGGGCTGAGGGTGCAAACTGCGATAACACCTGATAGCCCCATGAGCCACCAAACGGGTGCTCCATGATTGGCATCAGTTCAATATGTGTAAAGCCAAGCTCTGTGACATAAGGGATCAGTCGCTCGCTCAGTTCCGACCAGTTGTACATGCGGCCATCACCATCTTCACGCTGCCAGGAGCCGGCATGCAATTCATAGATGGTCATGGCGGCACTGCGTTGCTGACGCTGCGGGCGTTGCTCTATCCACTCATGATCCTGCCACTGATGGTTCAACGGCTCTGCTACCACCGAGCCAGTGGCGGGCGGCGCTTCGGTGCGCAAGGCCATCGGGTCGGCGCGCAATGGCAGCACGCCATGCGGGCCCAGGATTTCGTATTTGTAGATCTCTCCGGGTTGCAGACGCGGAACAAAAAGCTCCCATATGCCAGCGGGATAACGCAGCCGCATCGGATGTCTGCGGCCATCCCAGCTGTTGAAGTGGCCAACAATAGAGACCCGCCGCGCATTGGGTGCCCACACGGCAAAGCGCACACCGCTAACGACTGCCACCGTCAGCACCTGAGCACCCAGACAGTGAGCAAGGTCGCGGTGGTTGCCTTCGGAAAACAGGTACATATCCATGTCGCCCAACAGCGGACCGAAGCTGTAAGGATCCTCTGTTTCCTGGATGCCACTGGCCCAGCGAATACGCAGCAGATAATCCTGCCCTTGCGCCAGCCGGCCGACAAACAAACCGGGAATCTGCGGCTGCTGCAATCGCTGCAGGGTTTCACCTGTATTCGAATCGATCAGCTCAAGCTCCAGGGCATCAGGCTGATAGCTGCGTACTACCAGCCCCTCTGCGTCAGCATGAGGGCCCAGTATGGAAAATGGATTGGCATGCTCTGCGCGCACCAGCGCCTGCGCATCCGCATCGCTGATGGTTAAATTCAGATCGCGGGCTTGGTGACTGCTCATGGTTGGTGTTTCCCCGGAAGCGTTTCAACCAGCTCCGCCAGGCCTTCCAGCGGAACGCTGATCCAGCGTGGACGGTGCTCGATTTCATAAATAATTTCGTAGGCCGCTTTTTCAATACTGAACAAGACTACTGCAGCGGCGTCACCCTCAGGATGCTGCCACGCGTGCGCTATTCCGGCGGTGGCGCTGCGGTAGGCGCTCAAAAACGCCTGCCGTGATGATGCCCGGTAACGCTGCACTATTTCCTGACGGGCTTCATTCGCCTTCTCAGAACTGTCTGTGCTTTGGGCCGTGCGCTGCGCCATCGCCATCGCATAATCGATGGACCGCAATACCCCACTAACGTCCTTATAGGGGCTGTGTTTAGCTCGGCGTTCCTCCAGCGAACGGGCGGGTTCGCCTTCGAAATCGATTATATAGGCATCACCAAGCACCACCAGCACCTGGCCCAGATGCAGGTCGCCATGCACCCGGATGCGCAGCCCTCCGATGGTCTGATGCGCTAGATCGTCTATATGAGACACAATGCTGCCACAACGCTGCTGCAATTTATCAAGCACCGCATTGCCGCTCTCATCGAGCTCACTGCGCTGCGTCTGCAGGGCATCCAATGCCGCATTGAACTGCTGTTGGATACTCTGCGACCATGCTTGCGCTTCAGCGGGTCCGGTGTGCTCCACTGCAAAGTCCGCATTATCGCCAGGATTCGAAAGTGCCACGTGCATTTCACCAAGACGCTGCCCCAGCAGGCTGGCAAAATTCTCCAGATCAAAAAGTGCATTGAACTGGCTCTCCAGCTGAGACAGACCGCCGGCCAGTTGATCGCGCACCGCCCGAGCCAGAATCACCTGCGTCCATTCCCAGGCATCGCCTTGATTGTCCAGATAGCTCTGCACCACCATCAATGCGAACACTTCACCTTCGGGACTCACCCGATGCACTTCTCCGAGCATTGCAGCACAATGACTGAAGCCCTGCCGGGTCAGGAAGGCGCCCATTTCCAGTTCGGGGTGTATACCACTTTGCACATGGCGGATCAATTTAAGCATCACTTTTTCACCAGCTATCACAGAACTGTTGGATTGCTCGGCAGAAACATAGCTTACTCCCAGATCAGTGCTGATATCCATGTCCGTGAGCAGTGCGCTGCCGGAGAATTCCACCACCCCGGCATCGGTGTCGATACGGCGGTCAGAGCGCAGGTTTGTTAACACCGTACGCACAAACTCTTCCACCGTGAAACCATCGGTTAAGTAGCCGACCTGGCGTCCACGTCTTACTCTGGCCATCGCCAGCTGCAGCGACAGCACCCCAGGTTCGTCTTCATTGATGTAGCCCAGCGGCAGCTGGTAATAATCAACCTTGTCGCCAATACGCACCTCAATCTCACTGAGCAGCACCGGATGGCTGTCGTGATCACCTCCAGCAAAGGGCAGTGCGTACATGACTCTCGCCTTAAGTCCGGCGCCGTCACCGGCGAACCAGCGACGTTTGGGCAGCCAGGCGGGCAGCGTTTCAGTTTCCAGAATCCGTCGCAGCGGCTCGTTCAACAGCTCCTGCAGACTGCGCTTCAGCACCAGCGTCGCCATTTCCGGCATGCGCTCGGGCGGTTCGATGTGCCAGCTGGGCATTTGCGTCTGCTCAGCCAGCAGAAACCAGTAGAAACCATAAGGCGGCAGAGTCAGCACATAGTGCAACTGACCAATCGGTGGAAACGCACTGCCACCGAGCATCTCTACCGGAACTTTACCTGCCAGCCAGTTCAGATCCAGCTCAACCGCCTGGGCCGCCCGCGACACATTGGCAACGCACAGGATAGTGGTGGTCTCAGCATTCTCTCCGGTGTACTCGCGCAGATAAGCAAGAATACGTCGATTTGGCGGGGCCAGCATTTTCAGAGTACCGCGTCCGAAAGCCTGCTGCTGTTTGCGTACATTCAACATGCGTCGGTACCAGTTGAGCAGCGAATGGGTATCACTGGACTGGGCTTCAACATTAATGGTCTGGAAGCCATAAAGGGGATCCTGAATCGGTGGCAGCACCAGACTGGCGGGATCACCGCGTGAAAATCCACCATTACGGTCGGTCGACCACTGCATCGGCGTGCGAACCCCATCGCGGTCGCCGATGAAAATATTATCGCCCATACCCAGCTCGTCACCGTAGTACAGGGTCGGCGTGCCCGGCATCGACAGCAGCAGACTGGTCAGCAGTTCTATGCGACGACGGTCTCTTTCAACCAGTGGCGCAAGGCGTCGGCGAATGCCCAGGTTAATGCGTGCACGGCGATCCGACGCATAATAGTTCCACAGATAATCGCGCTCCTTGTCGGTAACCATCTCAAGGGTCAGTTCATCATGATTACGCAGGAAAATTGCCCACTGACAATTTGGTGGGATTTCGGGAGTCTGTCGAAGAATATCAGTAATGGGAAAGCGGTCCTCCTGGGCCAGCGCCATGAACATTCTTGGCATCAGCGGAAAATGAAATGCCATATGGCACTCATCGCCTTCGCCCTGCGCATTGCCGCCAAAATACAGCTGGGTATCTTCGGGCCATTGATTGGCTTCCGCCAACAACATTCTGTCGGGATACACCCTATCCAGTTCGGCGCGGATTTTCTTCAAAACCACGTGGGTTTCCGGCAGGTTCTCATTATTGGTGCCGTCGCGTTCAATCAAATACGGAATCGCATCCAGGCGCAGACCATCGATACCCAGGTCCAGCCAGAAGCGCATCACCGACAACACTTCTTTGAGCACCTGCGGATTATCAAAATTCAAGTCGGGCTGATGGGAATAAAACCGATGCCAGAAATACTGACCGGCTACCGGATCCCAGGTCCAGTTGGATTTCTCGGTATCCAGAAAAATAATGCGGGTGCCACTGTATTTCTGATCATCGTCCGACCAGACATAGTAATTACGTGCTGCGGATCCTTTTTTCGCCCGCCGGGCGCGTTGAAACCAGGGATGTTGATCAGAGGTGTGGTTGATGACCAGTTCGGTAATTACCCGCAGATCGCGTTTATGCGCCTCGGCAATAAAGCGCCGGGCATCAGCCATGGTGCCGTAGTCAGTATGTACAGCGAGATAATTGGCAATATCATAGCCATCATCGCGGCGCGGTGAGGGGTAGAACGGCAGCAGCCAGATCGTGTTGACACCTAGTTCGGCAATATAATCGAGCCTCTGAATAAGCCCGGGGAAATCTCCAATTCCGTCATTATTCGAGTCGAAAAATGATTTCACATGCACCTGGTAGATAACTGCATCTTTATACCAGAACGGGTCATTGATAAAGGCTGCATTGCGGTTCTTTCGAGGCATCATTCTCTCGCTTTTTTGGGCTTTAGTTTCCCGGTCTCGTTTAACCGACTTTGCTTGTTTGAACTGGTTTTTTAGCTGTTGTTTCTGCCGATGTTTTTTCTGCTGATGTTTTTTACTGCTGTTCAGGCTGCAGTCGCCAGATACCGAAAGGCAGGTGCCAGGGCTCGAGGCGCATCCACTGATCCTTGCCATACCAGTTCCAGGTATGGCCGGTAATCAGATCTTCACCCCTCATTACTGCATAATCAGGCAGCCCGAACTCCCAGATCGGTAATTCAAATCTGGCTTCCTGAGCACGGTGGGGATCCAGATTGATCGCAATCAAAATAAAATTAGCGAGATCAGCCGTGCGTTTGCCGAAATAAAGTATCTGATCATTAAAGGCCTTGTAGGCCTGGAATCCCAAATGTGTCTGCAGTGCCGGGTTGTTGCGGCGGATTCGGTTCAGATGAGTAATCTCTGCCACAATATTGCCAGGCGCATGATAATTTCGCGGTTTAATCTGGTATTTTTCCGAGTCTATATATTCCTCTTTGCCTGGTACCTGCGCTGCTTCACACAGCTCAAAGCCGGAGTACATACCCCAGGAACCTGAACCCATGGCCGCCAGCGCGGCCCGGATTAGAAAACCAGCGCGCCCGGATTCATGTAGAAAATACGGATTGATATCCGGGGTATTCACAAAGAAATTGGGCCGATAACAATCGCGCCATGGGCGCTGATTAAGTTCAGTGAAATAACTCTGCAACTCCTCTTTGGTATTACGCCAGGTGAAATAGGTATAGCTCTGACTGAAGCCCAGTTTGCCCAGTCGCGCCATCATTGCTGGTCGCGTGAAAGCTTCTGCCAGAAAAATAATCTGCGGATGAACGGTGCGAATATCGGCAATCAACCATTCCCAGAAAGGCATAGCCTTAGTATGAGGATTATCCACCCGAAACAGTGTTACCCCGCGCTCTACCCAGTCAAGAATCACATCGCGCAGAGCCAGCCACAGAGACGGCAGCGCGTCGGCTGCATAAAAATTGACGTTGACGATATCTTCGTATTTTTTGGGCGGATTTTCCGCATAACGGATGGTGCCGTCCGGCCGCCAGCTGAACCAGCCGGGATGCTCTTCCAGCCAATGATGATCCGGCGAGCACTGAATGGCAAAATCCAGCGCTATCTCGATCTTGTGTGCCCGGGCGGCGCTGACCAGTTGCTGAAAATCATCAGCATCACCCAACTCGGGATGAAACGCTTCGTGTCCGCCTTCGGGACCGCCTATCGCATAGGGACTGCCAGGATCTTCCGGCGCTGCCTGCAAAGCATTATTGCGGCCTTTGCGATGCGTGCGACCAATGGGATGTATCGGCGGAAAATACAAGACATCGAATCCCATCGCGGCGATTTCAGGAATGCGCTTGATGACATCCAAAAAGGTGCCATGTCGCTGCGGATCATCAGTTTCTGAGCGCGGAAAAAGTTCGTACCAGCTGGAGTATTCCGCAGCACGTCGGTCCACATCAACGGGGTAAGAGATACTGCGCAGCCGGTGCGGATGCGCTTCGATATTCAGCACCGCATGAAAGGTTTCGGGTGCCAGCAGCAGCGTGACTTTATCGTCCACCGACTGTATCGCATTCAGACGCTGCAGCAGATCTCTCAGCGTCTCCTGCAGTCGGCTTATTTCGGCATTATGCGCTTCTGCGCTGGCAGCTTCATTGAGCAGACCGGCGCCTTCCTGCAACTCCAGATCGATGTTGATGCCGGCTTCAAATTTCTTCTTCAGCTCATCACAATAACTGGCATACGGATCTATCCACGCTTCGATCGCAAACTCGACGCGTCCACACTGCTGCGGAGTAAACTCCGCCTGCCAGTGATCATTGCCAGGATTATCGAGTGCAACCTTTTGCCAGCTCTGTTCAGCCATCTCGCGCCAGAGCAGTTGACCGCCCAGCTGATCATGTCCATCGGCAAATATTACTGCACTGACCGTTACCGGTTTACCTGCTATTGCCTTAGCTGCGAAACGTCCCGCTTCAATGACAGGTTGTACTGACTCAATCGCAATGCGTGGAGATGCCATCGCGTTCTCGACGGTGAGAACAGCGGCTGCAGGATATTTATTTGCATAAAAAGAATTATTACCTGGGGCTAAAGTCATCGGCTTAAACTCCTGAGGCGGGTCGCAGGGAATAGTCTGATCGTTAAAGGAATAGTCAGGCGGTGAAACAGGCGATCAGACTTCGCCCTTTCTGGAACATAATTCTGCGATAACTAAATTAATTTTCAAAAAATGGATGGATGAAGTAGAAATGTTCTGACTCAACAAATCCAAGCCAGATGCACTGCCAGAAGCATCCGCAGCGCTTTGCTGATGGAGAGCTGCCGCCACGCGATGACACTGGCAGCGGGCGGCAACAGTCTCCGGTATAACTGGGTGAGCTGCGCAGATAGTCATTCAGGTACAGCCCTTCCCTGCTGGCCTTTCGAGAACCGCAAAGCTGCTAAAGTTTCTGCTTTAATTCGCTCATCTGTTGCCCGAGCGCTTCCAGATCAAGCGAAGACTTTTTGGCTTTGGGGAACATTTCTTCTTCCTCTTCCTCAACATGGTGCTCAATCAATTCTTTGAGCACATGCACCTTACTGTCAAACAGCTTCTCATCACCTTTCATGGCCTGTATCTGCTTCATCAATTCCTTGGCGCTGCTGTGCTCGACAATGGCCTCGTTAACCATTTCTTCGCTGCCTTTCAACTCTTTTTTTAAAGTTGGATAGAATATTTTCTCTTCAATAGCCATGTGTTTCTCAAGCTGCTGACAAATCTTGTCAGCCAGCTTCTTTTTCTGTGTCGTACTGCCATCGCCAAGATTCTCGAATTCCTCGAAACCTCTTTCTACTTCGCGATGCTCACTGACGAGCATACTGATAGCGTCATCGGTGGGAGGCGCGGTTTCTCTGTTGGATTTGTTGGTAGATGAATTGGTATGAGTGCGTGGCATAGGTCATCCTCTCTTAGTTAATGTCTCAGGTCAGAACGCATATTTAGCTGCAGAACTAAAGCAACAGCATCCGTATTGTGATTACGGAAAATAAAGCTTTCCTGTGAATTTCATCATGCATCGTAGCTACTCTGACCTCTGTGCGCTTTCACACGTCCCGCTGGTTTTGTGACGTACCCGGAAAGCGCCAGGTAAAAACTGTGTGTTTGACTTCGCACAGACTAATTCAGAGCGGATCTCTTAAATACGTGAGGCCTCTTGCAGACGCTCCGTCATTAAGGCACTGCAATCATTTAACCATCTATCTTTATCGGGAGATCCGTATGAACTATGAAAATCGTGACACCTATGGCATGTACAAATCCACCGGCGACAATGTTGGACCGGGTCCAGGGCTCATGGGTGCCAACACTCTTATTGGTAACGACGTCGCCAATATGAACAGCGATGATCTTGGCAGCATCAAGGAGATCATGCTGGATATGCAAACCGGTCGCATTGCCTACGCGGTACTTACGTTTGGGGGCGTCTTCGGAATGGGTGAGAAGCTGTTCGCGGTGCCATGGACTGCATTGAAGCTAAATACGCACGATAAGCGCTTCGAACTGAACGTCGATAAAGACCAACTTGAGAATGCGCCTGGGTTCAACAAGGACAGATGGCCAGACATGGCCGATATGACCTGGGAAAAGGAGATTCATGAGTATTATGGCACGAAGCCCTATTCTCAATCTGAAACTACCCGCCGCGGTGACACCGCGTTCTAAGCATCTTGACATGCCCGGTTCGCCAGTCGACCTGGTTGAGCCGGCTGCCTTAGTTCGACTCCTGGTTTGATTCCCGGCCTAAGTGATCTGCCACATAGGCATTACGCTCACCCATCGGTTTCGACTTCCCTATGGTGGTATCCTCTGCAGTCTGGTGTTCTATTTCCGCATTGATAGCGGCACCCAGAAGAATCAAAAATGAAGTCAGGTATAACCACAATAAGAAAATTACCACTCCAATTGTCCGTTAGTTGGCGCACGGACATCAGCAACCGTGGTTGTGCTATGCTCGGTTTGCTCCTTATGTTTTCTAACTTCTGGATTAATCGTTCGCGACGCAATCGCAATGAGAGGTAATCATGCAAAACCCAAATGATACTAACGGCACAAGTGGAACCACTGGTCATCAGGCAGACCAGGCCAGGCGAAACATTAATGAAACGCAGCGCAGTGCGCATGAAGCAATAGATACAGTGACAGGAAAAGTTCATCCTGCAGTGGATCAGGTAGCATCCAAAGTGCATTCGGCAACGGATAATCTGGCCGGAGCAGCCAGTCATGCGGCTGATCGGCTGGAGCGAAGAAGCGAAGAGTTTATGGACTCACAGGCAGAGCTGCTTGAGAACATCCGTGATTATACCCATCAGAAACCAATAACAGCGCTGGGTATCGCCGTTGGTGCTGGCTTTATATTGAGCCTGTTGCTGCGCAAGAGTTAGCCTAAGGAGCCTGAGGAGGTAGCCCATGCCAGATCCAGTCAGAACTGCGCCCGAAGAGGGCGTGCCCCGCAAGTCTACGGACACATTGTCTGCAGAACCTGTGCGCAAGTCTTCGCGGGCAGCCACTGGCACTATGGAGCGAGTCAGAACATTGTGGAATGACCTCAGCCACCTTCTGCATGATCAGTTCGAACTGGTAGCACTGGAAACTCAAAGAGCGGCGCTGAGTCTGGTCGCTATGCTGGTCTGGGGGCTGGTAGTGGGACTGCTGCTGGCCACTGCATGGCTGGGCATTATGGCCGCCATCGTGTTGTTTTTAATCGCGCTTGGACTGGCGGCGAGTCTGGCAATATTGCTGGTCGTGGTATTAAACCTCGTGGGAGCCGGAATCAGCGCACTGGTGATCCGGAAGAAAAGTAAGTACCTACTCTACCCTGCAACCGTACGCAGCTTGAAATCCCAAACCAGTAGCCGCAGGGAGGAATCATGAGCTCAGAAAAATCCTCAAGCCTGGACAAGCAGATCAGCGAACTGGAAGAGCGGATCAGGCTTCGCCGCACTTCATCAAGCCAACACCTTGAAGAATTACAGAGCACGGTAAGTGATCGCATCAAAAGGTCAAAGCGCAACTTTCACGATAAGCTGTCAGCGCCGGGAAGCCTGCTGACAGCTTTCGGTATTGGATTTATTCTGGACCGCATATTGGCTCCGCGCTCGTCTTCAAAAAAATCCGCCAAAGCGCAGGAAAATGAACAATCAAAAGCCGACAGCCAACAGCAGAAGAAAGTTGAGCCGAAGAGTATGCTCGATCGTATTAAAACTACTATAACCCTGGGCACTGCAACTGCCGCCCTGCTGTCTCGGGTTGATGACTATATGGACAAAGTAAAACAGAAACCGGCCAGATCCACCGCCAGGCGGCAGCGAGCCGCAGGTGAGCATGCGGTAACTCCACCATCCCCGACTCCAGCCGTGAGCCCGGATAGCTCCGGCCAACTTCGCCACTGATCTTTCCCTATGTTCGAAAGCGCACGGACGTTCCACTGCCGCGCTGGCAATGTAATCTTCCTACCATGTTTTATTTTTGGTTAATTTGCGGAGGTATGTGATGGGTCTTTTTTCATCTGATCAAGCTAAAGGCAAGTGGAAGCAGAATGTTGGTGCGGCCAAAGTACAATGGGGCAAACTGACTGAAGACGAATTGATGCAGACTGAAGGTAAGTCAGAAAAGCTGGCTGGCAAAATTCAGGAGAAGTACGGCATTGCCAAAGACGAAGCTAAAAAACAGGCTGATGATTTCCTCACTAAAATCAAGCATTGAGATTAACGCCCGCCAGAGCTACGGAGAAAATCATGATTCTTTATGAAAACAGGCGCAACGCGTTCTCGCGGAATGTCATTCTCGTAACAAGCTCTGGCGTGGTTTTGCTTATCCTGATAGCAATCATTTCCATGGCTGGCGTGTTCGCTGCGGACAATGAATCTCAACAAGTGACGGATGCGAGACAAGAAACTCAGATTGCAACAACTTACAAACTGAGTCCTTATCTGCGTCAGAGCGATATTCAGGTCATCGTCAGAGATGGTACGGCGCTGTTAACTGGTGTGGTGCCAGAAGCGATCAACCGTGAACTGGCCGAAGAGATCGCGCTCGGCGTGGAAGGAATTCGAACTATTAACAACGAAATTGAAGTGCGAGCTGATTTTGAAACGGCGCAACGCGATGAGGCCGCTGAACGCAGCTTTGCTGAGGTGATTGAGGATGCCGGCATAACCACAGCAGTGAAATCCAAGCTGCTCTGGAGTCGGCACACCGATGGTATCGCGACCACTGTTGAAACACGGCGAGGTCACGTCACCCTGGAAGGGACTGCCAACACCCAGGCGACTAAAGATCTGGCAGGCATGCTGGCGCAAAATACCATGGGGGTAGTTGCCGTAGTTAACAATCTGCAGCTTCAAGCCGATACAGGTCTTCAAACCGATACTGATCAAAGGGCTGATGGCAAGACTGCCGACAACCGGTCAGCCGAGCTTCGTAATGCGGCTGATGATGCCGGTGATGCAATTTCAGACGCTTGGATCACGACCAAAGTTAAATCCACCCTGCTGTACTCCACAAATGTGAGTGGCACCGCCATTAATGTGCATACCGATGACGGCGTGGTAACCCTGAGTGGCAAGGTGAATAATGAATCTGGCCAGGAATTGGCCATCGAGCTGGCCAGAAATGTTCGCGGCGTGAAACAGGTCAATGCACAAGATCTGACGTTCTAATTCCAAGAATTTCAGCAGTTTTTGCTGAAGGATCACCGTGCCGTCCCGCGCGTTGGTCCTTTTTTTTTGTGCTTTGATTTGTATCTGGCATGCACGCTGACTTTTTAGCAGAACAAACGCACTGTCCTCAAACTGATAGTGCTGTACCGTACAGACACCTTTCCAGCAGGGCATCTATCCTGAAATAGGACAAACAAGTTCCAGATTCACAACAGGAGATGCGGCTATGTTGGAAACAATTGCGGTTATTTTATTAATCCTCTGGGTACTGGGGTTGGTTTCCTCCACTACTGTCGGTGGCTTTATCCATGTGTTACTGGTGCTGGCAGTAATTGTTATTCTGGTACGAGTAATCCAGGGCAGACGCTTGTAGAAGCAACCACTTGCTTTTCACTTGTAAAGATTTTTCCAGAGCCCGCAGCTGCGGGCTTTTTTTATTCATAGTTAGACCTCAACTTGATTGCCTGAAGCATTTTCTCAAATGCATTTTCCTGCCGGATATGACAAGCTGCACCGTCTTTGTCTACCTATCACTGAAAGGAGCAGATTTTAAATGAGAGCCGGCCCCATCGCCTTCAGCCTGTCGTTTGCCCTGTTAATCAACAGCACCCCCCTGGCAGCACAAGCTAAACCAGCACAACCCGCCACTGTGCAGGCCCAGCAAGCGGTGCTGGCGACGCTGCCATTCAGCGACCGAAGAAGTTTTGATGATGCCCGGCGTGGTTTTATTGCCGCCCTGCCCGATGCTACTGTGCTGGATGCCCAGGGCAACATCGCCTGGAGCATGGCTCCCTTTGCGTTTCTCGAACAGCAGGAAGTGCCCCCTTCGGTGAATCCAAGCCTTTGGCGACAGGCGCAATTAAATAACATTCATGGCCTGTTTGAGGTGCTTGAAGGCATCTACCAGATCCGCGGCATGGATCTGGGCAATATGACCATCATCGAAGGCGAAACCGGCCTGATCATTATTGACCCGCTGTACAGCCCAGCGACCAGCGCTGCAGGACTGGCGCTGTACCGCGAGCACCGCGGTCAGAAACCGGTAGTAGCGGTACTTTATACACACAGCCACACCGATCATTTTGGCGGCGTACGCGGTGTTGCTGATGAGGCTGATGTTGCGGCGGGCAGAGTTAAGATCTATGCCCCTGCCAATTTCATGGCCAATGCGATAGCTGAGAACGTGATTGCTGGCAATGCGATGGGCCGCCGTGCTACTTATCAGTTCGGCACACTGCTGCCACGTGGCGAGCGAGCCCATGTCGATTCAGGTCTGGGCAAGGGGCTGCCGCGGGCTCCGGTATCTCTGCTGCCTCCTACTGACACTATAGCCGGCAACGAAAACGTTACTATCGATGGCGTGCAGTTTGAGTTTCATCTGGCCAATGGGACCGAAGCGGATTCCGAGTTTATGTTCTATCTGCCGCAGTTCCGCGTGCTGAACACGGCCGAAATCACCTCTCAGCACATGCACAATGTCTATACCATTCGTGGCGCTTCGGTTCGCGATGCAGCGCTGTGGTCACGCCGCATTGATGAGGTGCTGCTGCGTTTCGGCGATCGCAGCGACATTTTAATCGCTCAGCATCACTGGCCGGTCTGGGGCACAGAAGACACCAGGCACTTTCTCCAGGTGCAACGCGATATGTATAAATTCATCCACGATCAATCAGTGCGCTTAATAAATCTGGGCTACCTGCCAGGCGATATCGCAGAGACTCTGCGCATGCCCGAATCCCTGCAACAGGAATGGAGTGCACGTGGCTACTACGGCACTCTGAAACATAACTCACGCGCTATCTATCAGCGCTATATGGGTTGGTACGATGCTAATCCGGCCAATCTGGACCCGCTGCCACCGCGTGAGTATGCCCGCAAAACCATCGACTATATGGGCGGTGTCGATCAGGTGATCAATCGTGCCAGAACCGATTTTGCCAATGGTGAATACCGCTGGGTCGCTTCGGTGATGCGTGAGGCAGTTTACGCATTCCCGGATAATCAGAATGCGCGGGAACTGGGTGCCGATGCGCTGGAGCAGTTGGGCTATCAGGCTGAAGCGGGCACCTGGCGCGGCGCCTATTTGATGGGGGCTCAGGAGCTGCGTAATGGCCCTCCTGCCTCTGGAAGTGCACCGGCAATGCGGGCAGATCTGTTACAGGCGCTGGAGACCGGCATGTTTTTTGATTTGATCAGTGTCCGGTTGAATGGTCCGGCGGCCGCTGGTAAGCGTATAGTGATGAACTGGCGCTTTACCGACAGTGCAGAAAATTTCCGTGTCACTCTGCAGAACTCAGCACTTACCTGGCTTCCTGATGTACAAGCCGAAACGGCTGATGCCACGGTTATCCTGAGCCGTGCCACACTTAACACCACCTTGACCGGAGAAAGCAGTTTTCCTGCCGCACTGGCCAGCGGTGCTATTCAGGTGCAGGGTAATCCGCAGAAATTGCTGGAATTTCTGCAGCTGATCGAAGAGCCACAGAACAATTTCCCCATCGTGGAGCCACGTTAACATGAAGATACTCATTACAGGTGGCAGCGGTTTTCTGGGTCAGGCATTGGCCGCAGAATTGCATCGACAGGGACACAGCCTGATCATTCGCAGCCGCGACTCTAAAAAGCAGGCGAAGCGTCATGCTGACACGCCGGCAGAATGGGTGGGCTCCTACGTCGATATAAAATCCCCGATTGATGCCGTGGTCAATTTAGCCGGTGCCAATCTGTTCTCTCGACCCTGGACCGAACAGCGCAAACAGTCCTTGTGGAAAAGCCGGATTAATCTGACCAATGATCTGGTGAAATGGCTGGCCGCACAAAAGCAGCCGCCCAGGGTTTTTCTATCTGGCTCGGCAGTGGGCTATTACGGCAATCAGGGCGAACAGATACTGAACGAAGAAAATGCAGCTGGCACCGATTGGGCGGCCCATATGGTCGCCAACTGGGAGGATGCCAGTAAACCGGCAGCGCACAGCATGCGCACTGTGCAACTGCGCACCGGTCTGGTATTGGGCAGAGGCGGCCTGCTGAAACCCCTGCTGCCAGCGTTTAAAGCAGGCCTGGGAGGTTCACTTGCGGACGGTCAGTTCTGGTACAGCTGGATACATGTGCAGGACTGGGTGAACGCGGTGATCTTCCTGCTCAATTGCTCAGATTGCCAGGGTCCGTACAATCTGACGGCACCAGACCCTGTGCGCTATAAGCAACTGGCAGAAACGCTGGGCAGCACGCTGCATCGCCCAGTATGGTTGACACCACCACGCTGGGCATTGAAATTAGTGCTGGGGGAACGCGCTGAACTTATGCTGGGCAGCACCAGGGCACTGCCTGAACGCCTGCAGCACGCAGGCTTCCAATGGCGCTATCCGACCGTGCGGGAAGCGCTGGAGGCTGTGTAGCGATTTCAGACCAACCGCCTGAAGACCAGAGTGACCATGGAGTTATCCTTAACTTTACCAGAGATTGTCCTGATAAAACGCCAGCTCCGTGCTTAATGCTGCAATCTGATTCGGTGGGTTTCGAAAGCCATGACCTTCATCAGCAAAACTCAGATAACGAGTGGCAGGATTCTTCTCATGCAATTTTTTATAGATCATTTCTGCCTGATTCGGTGGCACCACCTTATCTTCCATCCCCTGCAATAACAACACTGCAGCCTTGATGCTGTCGATATGATTAATCGGTGAGCGCTGCTGATAAATATGTTTTGCAGCAGGATAAGGCCCGATCAACTGATCCAGATAACGCGATTCAAATTTATGAGTATCAGAAGCCAGCAGTTCCAGATCGCTGATGCCGTAATAGCTGGCTCCGGCACTGAATAAATCACTGTGCACCAGCGCAGCGAGTACGACATAACCGCCAGCGCTGCCACCGCGGATAGCGGCTTTATCGGGTGCGACCCGGCCCTTGGCTATAAGATGACGCACTGCATTATCAACATCAGCTACATCGGCGACGCCCCAGTTTTCATAAAGACTCTGCCTGAATCTGCGGCCATAACCGGTGCTGCCGCGATGATTGACATCCAGCACGGCAAAGCCGCGTGAAGTCCAGAATTGCAGCGCTGGATTAAATCCCACTCTGGCGCATCCGGTAGGACCGCCATGCACCAGCACCAGCAAAGGTGGCAGCGTTCCTTCCGGAGCAATGCAGGCGGTATTGCGCGGTGGATAAAAAATGCCATACGCCACCTTGCCCTCAGATTGATAGCCGATGTGCTCCGGCATTGAAATATCTTCGTCATTCAGACCATCAGAGCGACTGCAGGTGAATAGCGTTTCGCATGCCGATTTTTGCTGCAGATTGATGCTTTGAATAGATGCCGCAGAGCGAGGAGATGCGGCAGAGAAAACCGCCTTGCCGGCCTGGCAATAGACATTTTCCAGCATGCCAAGACCCGATTGCAGCGTGGTCAGTTCCCCGGAATTGATGTCGAGCAGCGCCAAATCCCAGAAACCGCTTTTGGTGAAACTGACCAGCAGAGTGTGCTCGTCGCAAAAATCGTAGTTGTGCTGCCCGAGTTGCCACTGCGCACCGCAGAATTCTGCTGCCATTGGCCGCACTGCCTGCGCCCGGCAATCCTGCTGCAGAGATTCCGCGGACACGCGGTACAGGTTCCACCAGTCGTTCCAGTCAGCGATGAAATACAGCTCGCCTTCGGCATTGAACAGGGGCTGCACCAGCGAGCCAGAGCCAGAGCCGCACTGTTCAGCCTGATCCTGCTCAACCTGTCCCTGTTCTCCCTGACCCTGTTCTCCCTGACCCTGTTCAACCTGGCTCTTTTCAACCTGGCCCTGTTCTCCCTGGCCCTGTTCAACCTGGCCCTGTTCGTTCTCACCACGAAGAACCTGGCGCAAATTGGACAGCCTGCCACTGTCATCCAGATCGGCGATGCGGATCTGCGTATCATCCCAGGGCATTGATGGATGCGACCAGGTTTGAAAGGCCAGCAACTCACCATCAGCAGAGACCACTGGCGAGGCAACAAAATCACTGTCCGCAAACAGCACTTCCCCTTCACCGCCTTTATCCATATCAATGGCCACCAGGGTATTGGCGGGTTCTTTATCATTCAGGCGGTAATCCTCACGCACACAGATAAGCCGATTCCGCTTCCGGTCAACCACAAAGTCTGCATATCGCAGCAGCTCCGACTTAATGGCATTGCCAGGACTCAGCACCAAAGTTGGGCCTGCTTCAAGACCATGCTGATCGAAAGACTGCTTCAGCACGGCCTGATCACGGAAATTGCAATAAAAAACGCTGTCATCCGTGAAGGCATAAGGCAGCCCGCCATACTCATGAACGCGCGAGCGCACATTGATTCCGGCGGGTGAAACACGGGTTTGCCGACCATCGCTGGACCGATGCATCAGCGCCATGCTGTTGCTTTCCTGCGGCATGCTGAGCAGGAAAAACACGCCATTATTGCAGGGCCTCATATAGCTGACAGCTTCGCTGGCCTGAAAAACCTTCTCGGCACTGAGCGGCGAGGTCCAATGACCATATTCCAGAATGAAAGGTGCTGAATTTCTCTGTTCAGACATTTTTTTTTATCCTTCTAACAAACCAAAAAACTGGAAATTCCCCAAGGCATCTTGCAATAGAAGAAAACCCACGATACCAATAATCCACAGAAAGCCTTCTCTGGCAGAGCCGGTCAGCCACTGCTGAAAGCTGTTCAAGCGGGCTTTAATGCGATCACCGAGCAGTGTCTGCATTAGCAGCAGTAGTAAGGGCGGCGTAATAAAAATAACATTGTAAATAATCAATACCGGCAGCCACTGCAGGATGCTCAATTCTGAGCTGATCAAAATACCAATAGCGGCCAGATACGGAATGGCTGTTGGTGCTTCCATTAAGGTGACAGCCATACCCAACAGAATCAACGCAGCGGTAGAATACTGTTTTGGCAATGCGGGAGTCGAAGCGGTATTTTTACTCGATGCAGTCAAAGCATACAGAAGCATAAGCGCACCAGTTGCAAGCTGCACTGTATACACCACAGAACTGTCGATGAGTCCACGCATATTTTTTAACAGCAGGTCTAGCCCTAGCATTAACACAATCCCCAAAGTCAGAGAGACGATAAAGATGGTGCTTATGTAGATCAGTATCCTTCGGCCTGCCGATGGGCCCGCCAGCAGAATCAAAGTCACCAGCAGCGCCGACGGATTAATGCTGTCGATTAGCGCCAGACCAAACACGCTGGCTAAAGCAGCAATCATTCTCCCCCTCCGCGCTGTACGGTAAATCTACTAATAAAGGTCCGGTCAATTCTATCCTTCCAGCGCCAGACCCAGGCTCCCTCGGCGCTTAAGCCATCCCAGGAAGCGACGGCGTGGCGCTCCCCGCAAGCCAGCAGGTACAGCACCCGACGCTGTGGCCGATACGCCTTCAATTGTTCGCCTTTACTGGCAGCCAGCAGATTATCGGCCAGTACAGGACCGACGCGAACCGCATGCACCCCGGACCGCGAAATCTCCACGTCCGTGCGCGCACAGATATCGCCGGCAGCAAAAACCTCAGGATGCGCAATGCTGCGGTGGCAGGCATCAACCAGCACGAAACCGGCATCATTCAGCCGCAGACCTGAACCACTCAACCATGTGGGAGCACTGGCACCTGTGGCTGCGATAACGCAGTCCGTCGGCAATAGCGTGCAATCTTCGAGCAGCACACTTTTTTGTTCACCGCTGATATCCTGCTCGACAAAGATACCCTGCTCACCAACGGCACCCGGCTCACTATTGATACCCACCTCACCACCACTACCCTGCCCGCTGCTGATATTCTGCGTGACCACACTGACCTGCGCCTCAGCAAGTATACGTGACACGCGCTTCTTTACTCCGGCAGCGTGACCATTGAGCAGCCCGGACGAACCGCTTACCAGGGTGACACGTACACCTTTTGCAGCATTTCGAAGTGCATATCTGGCGGACAGCGCCAGCTCCACGCCGGCAGCACCACCGCCCGCAATCAGCAGATGGTAGTCGGAGCGTGCATGGATTTGTTTGAGCAGGGGCGGCCAGGCTTCGATAAAATCAGCCAGTGGCTTGATAGTAATCAACCGCGTGCCCGCTGCTGTCAGTATCGGCGCGCGGGTTTCGCTGCCAACATCCATCGACAAAAGATCGTAGTCGAGACTGCTGCCATCAGCCAGTTGCACCTTGCGTGCACCAGCATCCAGCCCAGTTGCTGCTGACTCGAGGAAACGGGCACCAGCAGCCTCAGCCAGTGCCAGCAGATCAACACGACAATCTTCCAGTTGGTAATGTCCGGCCATCCACCCCGGCAGCATACCTGAATAAATCTGCCAGCGTGAAGGGCTTACCAGCGTCACCTGCAACCCATTATTGTGCTGCTCAGCGAGCTTTTTCAGTACAAACAGATGGGCATGCCCGCCACCGAGCAGCAACAACTTCCTCATGACGTCTTATTCCTTACTGAGACCAACAAGGTAAACCACAGCAATTAACGGCTCCAGCAAACACTCGAACAATGCACATTTTCATCAATGAAACCATGAACCAGGCATTGAACTTCGAGCGCACTCTAACACGCCCGCCTGTCAGGGACGTCGGCAAAATGGCTTTTATACCACAAACTGCTATGCTGCCCGTTCTGTCTGAGGCATGCATTCTGAGACTATCTGTGCGAGGCCTCCTATGAATGATAAACAAGCAATCATCCGTCCGGTTAATGAAGATGACCTGGAAGCGTTGCGGAATCTTGAGCATGCCAGCTTCGAGACCGACAGATTAAGCCGACGGCGTTTGCGACACTGGATTCACGCACGCAATCGGGAATTTCTGGTGGCAGAGATTGACGGCAGCCTGCTGGGCTATGGTCTGGTGCTGTTTCACGGCAAGACCAGACTGGCGCGTCTGTATTCACTGGCGGTGGCAGCGGAATCCCGGGGTCGCGGAATCGGACGGCAGTTATTGCTGGAGCTGGAAAGTGCAGCAGCTAACAGGGGGCGCCTGTTCATGCGTCTGGAAGTAGCGCAGGACAATCTGTCTGCGATTCAAATGTACCAATCAGTTGGCTACGTCGCATTTGGCACCCTGCATGATTATTACGCAGATCATCGCGACGCGCTGCGCATGCAGAAACTAATCCGCTATGCCCCGCTCAGCAAAAGCGCTCATGCTATTCCCTGGTATCAGCAGACCACCGGGTTCACCTGCGGACCGGCCTCATTGATGATGGCAATGGCTACGCTCGACCCAGAAATCAAAGCCACGCAGGAGCTCGAACTGGATATCTGGCGCGAGGCGACCACTATCTACATGACCTCAGGGCATGGCGGCTGCCATCCCATCGGTCTCGCTCTGGCCGCGCAGCGCCGCGGTTTTAATGCCGAGGTGTTTACTAATCAAAAAGGCCCCCTGTTTCTTGAAGGGGTGCGCAGTGCCGAGAAAAAACACGTGCTCTCTCTGGTCCACCAGCAGTTTGTTGAGCAGGCGCATGAGCAAGGAATTGCGGTGCATCATGCCGATGTCAGCCAGCAGAATATTGAAGATTACATCAACCAGGGCGCTGTCGTTGTGGTGATGATCAGCAGCTACCGTCTCGATCGTAAGAAGGCCCCGCACTGGGTGACCGTGACTGCAATTGATAATGAGTGCCTGTATGTTAATGACCCCGATCCATCGCTGGAGGAGCAAACCGGACTCGACTGCGAGGATCTGCCGATTGCACGCGCGGATTTCAGCCGCATGTCACAGTTTGGTCAGAGCAAGTTGCGCACCGCAGTGATTATTCGCGGCCGCGATTCTCCAGACGCCGGGCAAACTCACTCATAATCTGCATATACAACTCATCACCAATAAACGCATCTTCCACCTCATGTTCAAGACTGGGATTATCGTTTACCTCAATCACATAGACTTTGCTGCCCTGTTGTTTCAGATCAATTCCATAAAAGCCATCGCCAATTATGCGCGCAGCTTTCAAAGAGGCATCCAGTACTGCTCGGGGCACCTCATAGGTCGGTAAAGTTTCCCAGCCTCCCGGAGATATGCGGCCATCACCATGGTCATAAATCTGCCAGTGCCCCTTGGCCATAAAATAACGACAGGCAAACAGCGGGCGGTTGTTCAAAATACCGATGCGCCAGTCATACTCGGTGTACAGATATTCCTGAGCCAGTATCAATGCCGACTTGCTGAGCAGATCAGTCAGCATCACGGTCAATTCCGCGCGGTTCTCAGCCTTCACCACGCCCACTGAGAAGGCGCCATGTGGAATCTTCAGCACCACCGGATAGCCAAACATCTGCTCAATCTCTTCGATATCCGCCTGGCCGTCGTTGGATACGATTTTAGTTTTCAAGGTGGGCACGCCGCTGTAGCTGAACGCATCGTGTAGAAAGACCTTATTGCAACAGCGCAGAATGGAGGTCGGATCATCCATCACCACCAGACCCTCCAGTTCAGCTTTGCGTGAAAAATGATAAGTATGGTGATCAATCGCCGTGGTTTCGCGGATAAACAAGGCGTCGAATTCACCCAGCCGGGCATAGTCTTTAGCCTGAATAAACTCCACATGAAAACCAACTTTGGTCGCCGCCCGCGCCATTTTTTTCAGCGCCATTGAATCGCTGGGCGGCAGTTTTTCTGTCGGATTAACCAGAATAGCCATGTCCCACCGGCTGGCTTTGCTGCTACGGGGGCTACGCCACAGACTCTGAGTGAACCTTTCCAGAGCAGCAATGAATTCTGCCATTTCGGTGTCATTCAACGAGGCGTAAGCGGCTGCATTAATCGAATCGATCTGCCAGGACTGCTGCCAGCGCAGGGTAACTGCCAGCACCGGACAGGGAAAGCGTTCGAACAATCGCCGCGCCAGCAGTTTAAGTTCTGGCACAGCGGTACGCCCAAAGTAAATTTTAAAACTGATACTGCCGGAGGAGTCCACCAGACCTTCTTTGTTAAGCTGTGCCAGCATATTGCCTAGATTAAGCAGATAGAGCTGCTGGCTGCTGAGATCGGTCAAAGTATTTACCGGCGGCAGCACTTTATGGCCACGCGCTTCGGCGAGCAGCGAGCAGTAATAGCCTTTACTCAGGTAGCGGCCCGGGTCGCACAGATTGATGATGCGGGTTTTTTTCTGGCCTTTAATGGGATGTTCATGCAGATAGGTATCGAAGCTGATCACAGCATCAGCAGGTAAATCATGTGTCCAAAGTTCGAGATCATCGACAACGAGATAGATATTGGCCATGCAATCAAAGCTCAAAAAATAGTTTAAGGAATTGGGTTCAGCTAACTGGGGCGGATTCAACCCTGAAGTGCATAACTCTACCGCGATAGGAAAAGTGGCCAGTTACCTGTAGGCTCTTTCCTTTTTCTCCGGCCAGAGATATGTGAAATGAGTAGCTACAAGCAACTGACCTACGAGCAACGATGCCAG
>JBDNGQ010000213.1:0-7373 GCA_041689205.1 Pseudohongiellaceae bacterium
ACCATGTACCGCGATGGCACCGGTATAGAACAAGATTATGTGAAAGCGCATTTCTGGGCGAACGTAGCGCGCGAGAATGAATTTGATGGGGCAGAAACCGTGCAGCAGGAAATCGCAGCTACGATGAAACCCGAACAAAAAGCTCAGGCTGAACGTGAATTTATCGAGTGGCTGCTGGCGCGCTGAGTTTTAATTTACTGCGAACAAATTACTGGCGGGCAAGTTACAAGCAGGCGCTTAACGCGGTGCAGCTGATTGTTGCGCTCCAATATGCTGAATACGTTTCACCATCGCCTGCAATCCACTGCCCCGCGTTGGACTCAAATGTTTCAGCAGGTCCAGCGCGTCGAAATAAGCAGTGATGTCAAAATTGATTATCTGCTGTGCCGTTTTGCCGTTGTAGGCTGCCAGCACTACGCCGAGCAACCCTTTAACGATGAATGCGTCACTGTCGACTTTAAAGAACAGCCTATCATCCTGCTTTGACCAGATCAGCCATACCTGACTCTGACAACCGCGAATTAAATTCTCTTCTCTCCGATGCTCTGCAGCAAGCTCAGGAATTTCCTTGCCCAGATCAATAATGTACCGATAGCGGTCTTCCCAGGAATCAAAGAAAGATAAAGCTTCAATGATTTCACCAGAAGTAATTTCAGTGCCGAATTTGTTCATGCGATTCATGGCTGTCAAAAAAACATACCTGTTTCAAGTTGTGCTTCCTCGCTCATGCGCTCACGGCTCCAGGGCGGATCAAATACCAGCTCAACTTTTACCCGCTCTACATTCGGTACTTTGCGCACCCGATATTCCACATCACCGACCAGCACCGGTCCCATGCCACAACTGGGCGCGGTCAGCGTCATTTCAATATTTACTGTCTTTGCTGCCTGATCGACTGACACCTTGTAAATGAGTCCGAGACTGACCAGATCAACCGGAATCTCAGGATCAAAAACTGTACGCAGCGCCTGCCATACCTGATCTTCATTGATCTGATCACTTTCCGCTTCAGGAAAGCTCAGATTCTCTGTCTCCAGACCTAGAATTCCGGCATCGGTGCCATCCACGCGCAGCATCTGGCCATTACATACCACCGTATAGTTGCCGCCCAATGCCTGAGTGATGCTGACAAAGGTGTCTTTGGGAATTATTACAGGGGTGCCATCCGGCACTCTCCGCGCCGGACAATCCGCCTGCGCCAGAACCATTCGTCTTTCCATTATTTGTATCTGCCTGAGATTTTATTCATCGGCTAGTTCACGCTGAAGCTTTCGCCACAACCGCAATGGTCTTTCGCATTAGGGTTAAGGAAGCGCAGTTGTCGGTTTACACCCTCCTGAACCAGATCTATGCGCGTGCCACTGACCACAGAGATACTGTCTCTGGCAATCATCAGATTGACATCGTCTCCAAGTTTCAAACGCAGATCATCAGGATTGAGTTCAGGGACCAGGTCGACCACATACATATAACCCGTACAACCGCTCTTTTTCACACTGAGACGGACTGCTTTGGCTTCTTTATGATTGAGCAGCTGTCTGCGGAAGTGATCCACTGCTGCAGTGCTTACTTTTACTGTATCTACACTCGGGTCAAACGACTCGACGGTCATGCTTTTACCCTCTTTACTGTCGGAGTACTGTCGGAGTATTGTCAATGCACTATCAATGCACGATCAATGCACGTTTAAGAATACTTATAAAAATTCTCTCGCCTTTGCCAATGCAGCAAACAATCGGTCCACATCCTCAAAGGTATTGTATAAACTGAAGCTGGCCCGCACAGTGCCGGGAATCCCATAATGATCCATGATTGGCTGAGCACAATGATGTCCGGTACGCACGGCTACACCCTGCTGATCCAGCAGCATACCCAGATCTGATGGATGTGCGCCTTCCAGAAGAAAACTCATCACGCCGGCTTTCTCCGTTGCAGTACCTATCAGGCGAAGCCCGGGTACAGCACGCGCTTTTTCTTCAGCATAAGTCAATAAAGCATGTTCGTGTTGTGCGGCAGCCTCGCGATCAATACTGTTCAAGTAGTCGATGGCAGCACCCAGACCAATCGCACCGGCAATATCCGGGGTGCCAGCTTCAAATTTGTACGGCAATTGATTGTACGTGGTACCTTCAAAGCTGACTGACTCAATCATCTCACCACCGCCCTGATAAGGTGGCATTGCTTCCAGTAATTCACGTTTTCCGTACAACACGCCTATCCCGGTTGGACCAAATAATTTGTGTGCGGAGAATACATAAAAATCACAATCCAGCGCCTGCACATCCACGGGCCAGTGGCCGATTGCCTGAGCGCCATCAATCAATACCAGAGCGCCGGCCTGACGAGCAAGGCGAATGATATCGGCTACTGGATTGATGGTTCCGAACGCATTGGATACATGGCCCACCGCCACCATCCGCACGCGCTCATCAAGCAGGTCAGCAAAGGCTGTCATATCGATAGTGCCAGTAGCATCTACCGGAATTGCTTCAACCGCAGCTCCTGCAAGCTGCGCCGCCATCTGCCAGGGCACTATATTGGAATGGTGCTCCATCGCAGTTACCAGAATGCGATCTCCGGCCTTTAAATAGCTGCGGCCCCAGCAACTTGCTACCAGGTTAATGCCTTCCGTTGTGCCTCGCGTCCAGATAATCTGTGCGGGAGCAGGTGCATTGATAAACTTTGCCACTTTCTCACGCGCATCTTCAAATTGAGCGGTGGCCCGATCGCTCAGACTATGAGCGCCACGATGCACATTACTGTTATCGTGACGGTAGTAATTACTGATCGCATCTATCACTGCCTCAGGCTTTTGCGTGGTGGCAGCGTTATCCAGATAAACCAGTGGATGTCCATTAACCTGCTGCTGCAGAATCGGGAAATCCTGACGAATGCGTTCGGCATCAAACTCCCTGTGATCGGTCGCTGGAACTTTTGTGGCAGTCGTGTTCATTATCACTCCCCTGCCGGCTCAGGAGATGCTGCGGCAGCAACCAGGCTGCTGCTTTGGGCAAACAAATCAGTCAGATGAGTGCGCAAGGCTTCCTGCACTTCCGGTTGATGGATCTCCTGAAGCAGTTCATTGATAAATCCAAAACTCAGCATCACCCTGGCCTGCTGTTCAGAAATACCGCGGCTCTGCAGATAGTACATTGCTGTGGCATCAAGCTGAGAGATGGTGGCGCCATGCGCACATTTCACATCATCCGCATAGATTTCCAGCTCCGGCTTGGTATCTATCTCTGCCTTATTCGAGGTGAGCAGATTACGGTTACTGAGTTCGGCCAGCGTTTTCTGCGCATCCGGATGGATATGAATCCGTCCATTAAATACGGCATGCGCTGAATCGCCGATGATGCCGCGAAATACTTCATGAGTGGTGCAATGCGATACGCAATGTTCCACATTGGCGTGATAGTCCACCAACTGCTGGTTGCGCGCCAGATAGACACCATTGAGCCGCAGCTCCGCGCCCCGCCCGCGATGATTCACCTGGTAATCAATACGTTTGAGCTTACTGCCCTCCGCAAGGGTGAACCCAAGCAAACGGGCATCACGGTGCAGATTCACATGCACGCCGCCGATATGCAGCAGGTCTTCCTGCTCCAGGCTGATGCGGGTATGGCGCAGCTCAGCATTGTGTCCGACATCAATTTCAGTCAATGCGTTGACGAATCCATTCTGAGAGTCCGGCGTAGAGACATAATGCTCAATCACCTCTGCGCTGGCATTGTCACCGAGCACCACAAGTATGCGGTGACTGGCCACACTCGGCTCGTTCTGCGGGGTTGATACGTGCACGATATAAACCGGTTTTTCCAGCACGATGTTTGCTGGAATATTGACCAACACGCCTTCCGCCGCCCAGGCATTGCTCAGACTGGCAAATAAATGACGCTCAGTATTCAGAATACTGCCCAGCTTATCGGCAATAACCGAGTGAGCTATATTGTCGGCCTGAGAAAACAGCGTTACCCCGTCAGGCAGCTCCGTTGAAGCGGCCGCATCGAATACACCATTAACAAATACCAGACGGGTTGCATCCAAATTCACCAGTTTAACCTGGTCCTGCCAGTCAGAATCCTGTTGCGCCCATTGCGTAAAAGTTTGTTTTTGCAGAGACTGCAGCGAGGTGTATTTCCACAGCTCATTCTTTCGAGTTGGCCATGTGACCTTCTGCCATTGTTTTGCGCCTTCATTGCGCAAACCTTGCAGCCAATCCGGCCCATGCTGGGCTGAGGCAAGCTGCAGCGCCTGTTGCTGGAAATCAGTCATGGCTCAAGCAACCTCTTGTGACGAACCTGGCTCAAGCCAGCCGTAACCTTTTGCTTCCAGTTCTTCTGCCAGTTCTTTGCCGCCGGATTTTACAATGCGCCCGCCGGCTAATACATGCACATAATCAGGAACTATATAGTCGAGCAAGCGCTGATAATGGGTGATCACGATGAAACTGCGTTGGCCATTGCGCATCGCATTAACACCGCTCGCGACCACCTGCAGCGCATCAATATCCAGACCAGAGTCAGTCTCATCAAGAATACAAAGGCTCGGCTCCAGCAACATCATCTGCATGATCTCGTTGCGCTTTTTCTCGCCACCGGAAAAGCCTTCGTTGACACCGCGTTTTAAGAAAGCAGCATCGAGACTGACATTTTTACTGGTTTCGCGCGCCAGCTTCATGAAGTCAAAAGAGGACAGTTCTGGCTTACCCATATGCTTACGCCGCGCATCAACTGAAGCCTTCAGAAACTCCATATTAGTGACACCCGGTATCTCTACGGGATACTGAAAAGCCAGGAACAGACCTTCACGGGCGCGCTCTTCAACCGGCATCTCTAATAGATTTTTGCCATTAAGCACAGCTGAACCCGATACCACCTCAAAACCGCTGCGCCCTGTGAGTACATTACCAAAGGTGCTTTTCCCTGAACCATTCGGACCCATGATGGCATGCACCTCGCCAGGCTTAACCTGCAGGCTCAAACCATTAAGGATCTGTTTGTCTTCCACTCGAGCGATAAGATCGCGTACTTCCAGCATATCGGGTTCCTGTTTCCAAAATTTGTAGATTCGACTTTAAAGCAGAATCGGCTTAACCCACCGAGCCTTCCAGACTGACTTCAAGTAACTTGCCTGCTTCCACAGCAAACTCCATCGGCAACTCTTTGAACACCTCGCGGCAGAAGCCATTAACAATCATCGACACGGCTTTCTCTGCATCCAGACCACGTTGCTGGCACAGGAACAACTGATCATCACTGACCTTGGAGGTGGTCGCCTCATGTTCTACGACCGCCGATGCATTGCGGTTCTCAATGTACGGGAAGGTATGGGCGCCACAGCGGTCACCGATTAACAGAGAATCGCATTGTGTGTAATTGCGAGCTCCCTCTGCAGCCGGATTAATCCTCACCAGACCTCGATAAGCACTTTGACTGCGACCCGCCGCAATACCTTTGGCAATAATGGTTGAGCGGGTGTTTTTACCAAGATGAATCATTTTAGTGCCGGTATCAGCCTGCTGAAAATTATTCGTCAGGGCGACCGAATAAAACTCACCAACACTGTTATCACCTTTGAGGATGCAGCTGGGGTATTTCCAGGTAATCGCTGAACCGGTTTCCACCTGCGTCCATGAAATGCGGGCATTCTTATGACATACGCCCCGTTTAGTCACAAAATTATAAATACCGCCTTTGCCTTCCTTGTCCCCCGGATACCAGTTCTGAACCGTCGAGTATTTTATCTGCGCATCGTCCAATGCAATCAGTTCTACTACCGCAGCGTGCAGTTGATTTTCATCGCGCATCGGCGCAGTGCAACCTTCCAGATAACTGACATAGGAGCCTTCATCGGCAACAATCAAGGTTCTTTCAAATTGCCCGGTATTGAGTTCGTTAATGCGGAAATAGGTAGACAGCTCCATGGGACAGCGGACACCTTTGGGGATATACACAAAGGAACCATCAGAAAACACCGCACAGTTTAATGCGGCATAATAGTTATCGCGCTGCGGCACCACCGAGCCGATATATTTTTTAATCAACTCCGGGTATTTATGCACGGCCTCGCTGATCGGGCAGAAAATTACACCCGCCTCTTCCAGTTTGGCACGATAGGTTGTTACAACGGAGACGGAATCGAACACTGCATCAACCGCTACACCGGCCAGCGTGGCCTGCTCGTGCAAGGGGATGCCCAGTTTTTCATACATTGCCAGCAGTTCCGGATCCACTTCATCCAGGCTCTGTGGCTTGTCGGCCATACTTTTAGGTGCGCTGTAGTAAGAAATCGACTGAAAATCGATCTTGGGAAAATGCACGTGTGCCCAGGTGGGTTCGGTCATTTGCTGCCAGGCGCGGAAAGCTTTTAAACGCCATTCCAGCATCCATTCCGGTTCACCTTTAGTGGTCGAAATAAATCGAACAGTATCCTCATCCAGACCAGGAGCCAGGGTATTGGACTCAATGGCAGAATGAAAACCTGCAGAGTATTCTTTTCTGATCAGGTTCTCGACTTGTGCGCTCATGGGGCTACCTCGTTTTTGGCCAACCAGCTCAATGCTGCTGCCTGGTTATGGCTTCAGGGCCTCGAATTATCAGTTATCCGAGTAAATCAGTCAACTATTCAAACCCGTCTGTTTTCCACCATCAGCCTGAAGGCCTGATAGTGTAACAGGGGTTGTACTTCGCTCCCGCAAGTTTCATGCGCCCTTCCGTGACGAAATCCGCCAGCAGCGCGTCCATCGCCTGCATGATCGCGACACTGCCGTTCAATTCAAACGGACCGTACTCACGGATCATCTTCACGCCTTTGTCTTTTACATTGCCAGCGACTATGCCCGAAAACACGCGGCGCAGGTTGATGGCCAGTTGTGCGGGCGATAACCCAGGATGCAGCTGCAACAAGGCCATGCTTTTATGATTCACTTCGAATGGCCGCTTCATCTCATCTGCAATTGCCAGTGTCCAGTTATAGTAATAGGCATCGCTGGTTTTCCGACGATGAGCCGACACCCGTTTAATACCATCCTTCATTAACCGGGCGACCTCACAGGCATCGGCTTCAATAATCTGATAAAAATTGCGGACCTGCTCGCCAAGAGTAGTGACCAGAAAGCGATCTATCTTGCGAAAATATCCGCCGCTGCCTGCTGGTTCGGTGAATATCAATGGCAGATAAACTCCGCTGTTCATTTCGTCCATCAACGTGCCAAGCAGGAACAGAATCTCTTCGAGCGTTCCTACCCCGCCAGGAAAGACGATAATGCCGTGTCCAAGGCGGACAAAAGCCTCCAACCGTTTCTCAATATCCGGCATAACCACCAAGTGATTAACGATGGGATTGGGCGATTCTGCGGCAATAATGCCAGG
>JBDNGQ010000214.1:0-8983 GCA_041689205.1 Pseudohongiellaceae bacterium
ACCGATACCGGGTTGTTGGGGAGTTTATACGTGTTCTGGACCAATGATTAATCTTTGCGCCTGAAGGGGAAACGTCTGTGAAATCGAGCTCGAACCTGTTTCATTATTCCTTGTTATGTGCCTTGCCTATTATTAGATATGCACATAGGCTATGCGCAAATGAGACTGCTCCATACTGGAAGGTCGCCTTCAGCTTTCGATGCGTCAGGCACTTTCCTTATATGTCTTGCAACGATATCAAGCAGCCATCGCAGCTGAACAATGCCAGCGTGGTCGCGAACACCCGCTACGGCTGCTGAAGTCTGACCGAAAGAAGCTTTCCGGCCTGGTCAGAGACGAGGCAGCCAACTGATGGACAGTTTCCACTAGGACAGCGTAAGTTTTTAAATATGGATCATCAGCCGCCCTTCACCCTGACCCCAACCATCCTCAACCTGTGCACACAGATTGCGGAAGCTGTTGGGCGCCTGTCGGTGCTGGAAGAGCAATCGCGCTCCTTGCACCTGCGGCGCATCAGTCGTATTCGCACTGTGCAGGCCACCCCACATGTCACCCCGCATGTCACCCCCCAAGTCGCCACGCTGCTGCGGACACTGAAAGGCGAGATGAGCCGGGACGAGATCATGACAAAGCTGGGCCTGACTGACCGCAAATCCTTCAGTCAACGCTACTTGCAACCAGCCCTGCAACAAGGTCTGATTGCAATGACCCTGCCCGACAGCCGCAGCAGGCTGCAGCGCTACCGGCTGAGGGCAGAACAACCACTTGGACGTTGAACAACGACACCGCAACGGCTAGCGCACGAGCACATACAGCCTGTTATGCGCGCTGTCCAGACTGTGCATTCGCCTCACTCCATGGGCGAATATCTTTGAGCTGTTCCGCAAGAACTGCCTCGCCCACTTCTGTGTCGAAAGCCCAAAAGTCTTTAGTCAAGTCACTGTAAGGTTGTGTAAAAAAAACCGGTCGGTATCTATTGTGTAGTCTGAATTCATTTAACTCGCGAACGGTACAATACAACCATGAAACGAAGACAGATATTGATAGGGGCTGGGGTGCTTGCCGCGTTACCGGTGGCGGCCTCAGTTCATTATTTGATGGCTGAGGACGAAGGCAGTGCGAAAACGATGGACCCCCGCATTCAGTCTCTTCAGGATGACTGGAAATCGCTGTTGCCAGCTGATGCGAAGGTTGCCACCTCCACTGACCCGCTGGAGTTGAGCGAAGTGGAATGGCGTGAGCGTCTGGATGATCAGGCATTCAATATTCTGCGGGAAGCAGGTACTGAACGGCCCAATAGCAGCCCTTTGAATGCCGAGACACGACCTGGGGTGTTTGTATGCAAAGGCTGCGATCTGCCCTTGTTTACCTCTAAGATGATGTTCATGAGTGGTACGGGTTGGCCGAGCTTTATTACCGCCATCCCCAACCACCTGGAAACCCAGCCTGATTACAAACTGATACTACCGCGTACCGAATATCACTGCGTGAAATGCGGTGGTCACCAGGGACATCTGTTTGATGATGGACCGCCACCCACAGGTGATCGTTGGTGCAACAATGGTGCGGCACTGAGGTTTATTCCAGCCTGAACAACCGATTTTAACTGGTTTTCGGTGGCCCCTAATTTGCCCCATCGACCATTCGAACCGGCGAACTGGAAGACTGGGTGTGGACAATTTTCCAAGCCTCATCCATCCACCGGAACAGATAGGTTCCGTGACCTCGGTTGTGGATGTCTCGGCCATCTGCTGTTCGCAACTGAATGTCTGTGTCCACAACGGCCCAGGCGAAGTCTCCCTCAAAGTGCGTCTGTATGTTAGAAAAGCCCAGGCGGAGGCCTAATTCAGCCTCGGGCTCGACATGGTTTTCAACCAGATCCTGCAGCCCCACATTCTCTCCACCGCCTTCGAAGTAACGGGCGCCTTCCCAGTCAAGAAAATGCGTATAGAACGGACGACCGTCACCTTCTTCCCATCCTGCTCTGATGTCCTCCAGCGCCTCCTCCAGCGCGGCTGCGTCTTGAGGTGGCTCGCCCGTGTCGCTGGGCGCACACCCCGCCAATCCGACCACTATCGCAACTGCTCCGACGATAAATCTCAGCATAGATCTTTCTTCCTTTATTGGTTGATTAAACTGTATTGCGCTATCGAGCCAGTCTGTTTCAGTATCGCCCGATTGCTCTCGCCCTATCTTGGGATTGAGATCAGCCCAGCGAATCTCGCCTCTCAGTATTTTGGCCATCCTTCCAGCTCCTCAGACAATCCTTCGTCAGCCATAGCCTTCTCAAAGGCAGGATCCAGCCTGGCACACTCCTCCGCCAGGCGATTACGTTCAAGCCGCTCCAGCTTCTCCAGCACAGCCTCCTGAATGGCGCGGCTACGATTGCTAAATACCTTCCGCCTCACCAAGGCATCGACCTTGGCGAGAACGCCTTCCTCAATGGTTATGGCGATTTTTGTCTGACTCATGACAGCTACCCTCAACGGTATGATGAATCATCATACTCCCGGGTTAACACCCAGGCGAGGCGGCTTTCGAACCGGCGAAACCGCTTGTTTATGGGCGGATATTAATGAGTGGGGCTGATTTCAAGGCGTTGATATCTGGGCTGCCCGTAATGAAGCAACAGATTTTGAGTTGTTGATGCCACTGCGAAATAAGATCTGACAGCGCACACTCATCAGATCGAGCTGCCGTCAGGAACGGCACTGCGGCGGACGCAAGATTTCCTCCTAAACGCAAGGCTTTTGCCACATCAAGACCAGAGCGTATGCCACCCGAAGCGATTATAAATAAAGACCGATTAATCGATGGGTCGGTGCTGAGTGCGATGAGAGCCTCGCTCAGGGTAATACCAAAATTATGAAAAGGCCGGCCCAGATTCTGAGCGGACGGCGCAGTCGCCCTCTGGGTTTCAATCGCTGCCCAACTGGTGCCCCCTGCACCAGCTACATCAATAAATTGAACACCAATCTCAAGCAGAGCTTTGGCAGTGGCAGGCCCGATACCATGACCCACCTCTTTTACGATAACAGGGACCGGACATAACTTGACTAACTCAGCGATTGCCATCTTTATTCCGCTCCAGCGGGTATCCCCGTGCGGCTGCAGCGCTTCCTGGAGTGGATTTAAATGCACCACCAGCGCATCGGCCTCCGCAATTTCCACGCAGTTAAGGGCGCCGCTTATGCCACCGGGCTCACGAAGTTGAGCGCCACCGATATTTGCCAGAATAGGAATAGTTGGAGCTAATGCCCGCAGCCTGAACGCTTTTCGTTGCTGGGGGCGCTCCAAAGCGATGCGCATCGAGCCGAGCGCCAATGCAATATTTGCACTCTCGGCAGCCACGGCAAGGCGTTCATTAAGCCTCTGAGACTCTTTGGTGCCGCCACTCATCGAGGCAATCATAAGAGGTTGCGACAATGTTTTCCCAAGAAAACTGACCGTGGTATCGACCTGTTCCAGATCAATTTCCGGCAACGAGCAAGGCTCAAAACGGACATCGGCCAGGCCATTAGCCACTGTCATTTGCACGCCTGGAGTGCCCGCGATGGCGAGATGCTCGCGTTTCCGGTCACTGATATGTTTAGAAGTCATACGTTAACCCGCCAATGCCGGTGTTGATGAGGGAAGTACCAATCAATTAGCACCATGTGCGGTACTGTCAATGCGAAGAGACCAACAAAAAACATCATAATTGCGGCGGGCGTCAGGTCAATGTGGCGTGCGTAAAAGAAATAGACCGCGCCAGCAATGCATAACGTTGCTAAGGTAAACAGAAGCATATCCCTGACTGCGTGACGCGTGTTTTGCGCTGAAAAAAACACCCTGAACATATGCCGCCGAGCATGCCAACCGCAAAAGTAGAGACAAAGTGCCCACAGCGGAGGAAAGCAAATGACAAGCAAAAAACCAAGCAGCCATTCTATACAGACTCGTCGGTTGCGATGTCGGAATTCGATGATAAGGTGTGTCAGGCTAGCAATAGCCCAAGGAACAAACGCGCAGAACAGCGCAATCTGCACCAACTTTAAGTCTGTTCGCAGGTAATCAAAAAATACCGCTGTGGTTTGCCAGTGGATAGTGGGAAGGCCAACTGCCCAAAGACCCCCGCGGGCTACTATCGCCAATACCGGTTGCTTGTAATGCGTATCGACAATATCAGAACGTCCAAAGTGCACAGCACTGATGACTAAAAAACTGAGCATGGAAACCGTCGGAAAGCGAATCCAAATACCTATGCTCGCCAATGCAATGACCGCGTAAAGCCCAAATAGAATGATCGATTCCATAGTGTTTCGACCCACTGATCTAATGACATAACCATCCAATGCTCCGTGGGGAACACCAAGTAATGTCATTAACAGCAGCGGTAGCAAGATATGTGTTATCTCCATTTTCGACCTGACAAGCTCTGCGCGGCAGCTCGCATGAAAGGCATTTTAGGCGCCACAGCAACGGTTCGCCAACATGGCCCCCATCCTCCAGTATCACTCAGAAAATGAGCGAAATCGTCTCCGCTCAAACGTTGAGCCATCGCCATAAATAATTCGATGAGTCGCTCTGGTTGTTGTTTTGCCACCAGCAGAAATATCTCATCCATCCAGTTAGCTCTTGCCGAGTATGGCGATTGCGTGTGTGGGTAAACGCCTGAAAGTACCTGGCTAACGATCTGATCTGTCTGCCGCTCAGTCCCGACGAATGCGTATCCGGTGGATGCCCGCGCAGCTCCGCCGGCCAATCCACAATTTGTCAAATTTGGTTCAATTGGTATAACTGGCCCCATGGGCAGTGTTCCTGCCTCACTTTGTGTGTCATCAGAGCTTAGTTCCATGCTGAGATTATCTTTTACCCACTGACCCACGCAGTCTCGGTAGGCCTTTTCTGGCTGCCCTTGCGTGCTGAAAGTAGTCGCCTCTACTAACAGCTGACTTGAAGATAACGGGAGAACATAAATGAACGTAATGCCGCCGCGAGCGATCTGCTTTACATCAAAGTCCATCAGAATAGGTGTCGATATTCCATGCGCCCGCGACAGATCGATGGTGGCACCCCAAAACTGTTGCTTTAATGTGGTCTCGGGTATCCGGGGCGGACGGGTATCGACGACAGTTGCTGCGGTTAACGTTTCGGATTCCAGATGGATATCGTAGTTTGCGGGGTTGACTTGAATGTTGGTAACAAGGGTTTGTATGCGCTGACATCGACTTTGATTTAACTGCTTTTCCAACTGTTCTTTGTACATCTTCGCATCCAGCGACACGTAGCTTTTACAGCTGGCGCGCTGGCTGACAAAACCAGAATTTGCATGATGGAAACTCCAGGATTGCCAACTGTGCATCAAGAACGGCGAGCAAGTGGCAGGCTCCTTGGAATCCGCCCAGAAACTGATGCGCTGATTGCGACAATCTTTGGGACCGACCAGGGTCACTCCGATGCCGGCACTGCGGCTGACAAGCTTAGACGCCAACATCAAGCCCGCCAACCCCGCGCCCAGGATTACGATGTCAGTGGGCCTGGTCATCGGCATATGCCATGCCCTCCAAATACCGGTGCAGGGCTCTACTGTGCGCCGAGTCAGGCTTAAGTTTACTTGCTGTGCATAAGCGAATCATGGCGGGCAATGCGCCGAGCGTAATCAGCAGCTTTTGGGCTCCCGACACAATGACTCTACCCTTCCACCAGGCATATTGCCTGGCGCGCAGTTTATGGCCGATTGCGCGGTATAAAATGGCGGCCAGGTAAATAGCGACTCGGCTGCCACGAGGAAGATAGATTAAACCTGACAGAGCGGACTTATAAAACTGTTCAGCCCGCACCAGTTGGGCGTCAATAGCCTCAACGACTTCATGGCGTGACTCGTGCTGCGCAGTACGAAGCATTTCTACAGGCACATCAATCGGCAGATAGCGCCTGCCTAGCGAAGCATCTTCGAGCACATCTCGGCAGATATTGGTTAGCTGCATGGCAATTCCAAGATCAATCGCGTAGGGGATAGCTTCGCGATTGCGCACACCCAATACAGCACACATCATAATCCCGACAGTGCCAGCTACGCGGTAACAGTACCGATCCAGGTCGCGCTGCTGACGAAAAAAAACAAGATGCGTGTCCTGAATGAGGCCCTCTATCAACATGGATACGGCTTCGGCATCAACGCCCAACTGGATAAGTTGCCGCCACGCTGCGGATACCTGATGACACTGTGTTGGAGCCGATTGTGCAATTTCTGATTTAATCTGCTCAAGCACACATCGCCTCAATTCGTTGCCTTTGCCGGGCTCGTCTGCAATATCATCCAACTGCCGGCAGGACGTATAAAGTAAAGCCGCCAACGCCGCACGATCTTTGCCCAGAAAAAACGCTGCCCAGTAAAATGTTTTACCGTGCGTTGCGAGGGTGTTTAGCGCCTCTTGCCTGAGTGCTGATGAAACTGTCTGCTTACTCATCAATGTTGTCTTTTACGTCGTAGCACCATTCAATAAATTCTCCACTACCTTTGCAGATGAGAGCACACCGGGTAATCCAGCGCCCGGGTGAGTGCCCGCACCGGTAAAATAGAGATTGGGTATATCAGGATCACGATTGTGATAGCGAAAATAGGCTGATTGCGTGAGAGTTGGCGCTATCGAAAAGCCGGCTCCATGCTCAGACCGGTATCGAGTCTTGAAGTCATCTGGAGTCATCCAGAATTCTGCGCAAATACACTCGTCGAGCCTTGGCAGAATAGTGTCGCTCAAGGCCTTTACGATGCGTTCGCGGAGTTTGGGTCCTTCGAGCTGCCAGTCAGTCCCGGAAAGCAGGTTGGAAACTGGGCACAGAACATAGAAACTATCGCACCCCGGCGGTGCAAAACTTGGGTCTGTAGCCGTTGGCCTATGAAGGTAGAGAGAGAAATCCTCGGGGATAATATGTCGATCGAAGATATCAGCCAATAATTCTTTGTGTCGTGGGCCCAACCAAATTGTGTGATGAGCGATATCCTGATAGGTTCTTCGGGTACCAAAGTACAGAACATAAAGCCCCATGGAATACTGTGTCGCAGCATCGGGTCTGCGGATCAATTGCCGTTTCAAATTGGAAGGCAGCAGGGATCGATAGGCGTGCGGAGCATCACCGTTGAATATAACGTTGTCAGCTTCGATAAGCTCTCCGCCGTTGAGCGCAACTGCACAAGCACGCCCTTGATCAATCAAGATCTGGTCAACATCACTATTGAGCCTGATGACAACCCCCTCCTCAAGCATCAATTTCTCTAAAGCATCGACCAGGGCGCCGGTTCCACCCATACAAAAGTGGATGCCCCATTTTCTCTCCAGGTAGTGTATCAGCGTGTAAATCGATGTGGTGGTATAAGGATTCCCACCGACAAGTAACGGATGAACCGAAAATATCTTGCGCAAATGCTCGTTTTTAATGAACTTGCTCACGAGTCCATAGACCGTACGGTAACTCTGTAATCGAATCAGGGCAGGTGCCTGTTCCAACATCGAAGATATTCGGGTAAACGGTTGACTGGACAGTTTGTCGAACCCCAGATTGAATATTTTTTCGGACAACTTGAGCAGCGCCTGGTAGCCCGCAACGTCACCTTTATCAAATCGCGCAATTTCCTGCAAAGTGTGCGATATGTCGCCTTTGTAGGTAAATGTGCGTTTGTCATTGAAGTAGAATTCGTACCAGGTATCGAGAGGGACCAACGTGGCATAGTCCTCCATGCGCTTATCAAACAGTTCAAACAACTCCGCAAACAAAAAGGGGGCGGTTATGACCGTGGGCCCAGCATCATGCCTGAAGCCCTCTTTTTCAAAGACCTGTGCTCTGCCGCCTAATCGATCCAGTCGATCCAGCAATGTCACATTGTGCCCGAGCGCCCTGCATCGCAAAGCGGTCGCAATTCCTCCAAATCCAGCGCCAACAACAATGCTATGGGTCAACGATTCGTCTCCCTGCCAGCAGGGACACAACGATGGACATTGTTTACTTCACGCGCCAGCCATTGTTGAAAGTCACTCAAAATGTCCTGTATTTGTGGTGCTAGCCGCGACAGGGCGTTATCAGCTGCATTGAAATGAAAGGTCAACTGTTGCAATGCTTGTCTATAAGCGTCCGATTGTTGCACACACCTCCACCATTCCTGCGTTTCTCTCGCATCGGGTAACCGCCCCCCCGACCGGGTTTGATCATTCCAGCGATCGAACAGCGTTTTCACAGGTGCCGCAAGCGTGGCACTGAAACAGGCGAGTACGGCGTTAGGACGGCCCTTAGCCAGATCAGAACACAGCGTGTCTGTCCCAAAGGTTTCATTAAAATTGTGAAGGTCATTAATTATCTGGAAACAGATAGCTGAATGGGAAAAATACCGCTCGACGCTGTTTTGATGGATAGCATAGCCGGTTATCGCGGCGGCCCCCGACATTGACAAGGACAGAAGAGGCGCTGTTTTTCGGACAGCGATATCGCTGTACTGTGACCAGGACGGATAGCCGACGGCAAAAAATTCACTGGCTTGGCCACCGACTGATGTGATAACGCAGTCGCTGAACAAGTTTATGGTTTGCGGCCCGGCCAGTGCGGCGAGTCTAAACCCAGCTGCGATATAGTAATCGCCTAAACAGACCGCGATTGCAGCGCCGTATTTTTTGAAAACCGTTTGATTTCCTCTGCGCAAAGAATCCTCGTCGCAGAGGTCGTCGTGCACCAGCGACGCGTTATGGACAAGCTCGACAGCGGCAGCCCAGCTGATTGCTTTATCGAAATCAGCACCGAACATTGATGCCGACTGAAATGCCAATCTACCCCGAATTTTTTTGCCCTTTGAACTCAAGTGCTCCACAGACACGTGGCGCAGCGGTTTAGGAGCGTCTATGGTTACCTGTCGAATTCTGTCAGCTATTAACTCGCACAGCGACTCGGCATTCAGTGGCATATGGTTTACATTTTTCAAGGCCGCAGCATTCATAGCGTATTCTAAGTTTGG
>JBDNGQ010000215.1:0-5239 GCA_041689205.1 Pseudohongiellaceae bacterium
ACGCCCGCCCGAAGGGGCCTTCAGCCGATCCCGCTGGCTGCGTTGCCCTTGCTTGACAGGCGGACGCATGCCGGCGCAAGTTCGCCTTGCCAGCGAAATCGGCTGAAGGCCAGAGTGGTCATAGAGTTATTCAGAGGCTCCTTAGCATACTTAGCGGCTGACAATTAATCAGTCCTTAACAGAATAATCGCCCGTTGCGCACCAATCAGCCGTTAACAATAGTCCCGCCATTGGGATGTAACACCTGGCCCGTCATATAAGAAGCATCGCTGGAGGCAAGAAATATATAGCTCGGTGCCACCTCATCTGGCTGGCCCGGGCGACCGAGTGGTGAAGACCTGCCGAACTCCTCAACCTCTTCAGCCGAGAAGCTGGCTGGAATCAACGGTGTCCAGATCGGACCTGGTGCCACGGCATTAACGCGGATATTCCGGCTTGCCAGTTGCTGCGAAAGCGAGCGTGTAAACGCGACAATCGCGCCTTTGGTGGCAGCGTAGTCGATCAGTTGCTGCTTATCCTTGTAGGCCGTCACAGAGGTAGTATTGATGATGCTGGCATCCCCATGCATATGTTTCAGCGCTGCCTGCGTCATATAAAACATCGAAAAGATATTGGTGCGAAAGGTGCGCTGCAACTGCTCTGAAGAGATGTCAGCGAGTTCATTCTGTACATGCTGCTCGCCCGCATTATTGACCAGAATGTCGAGTTTCCCGAGCTTGCTGACAGTTTTTGCGACGACATTGTTGCAGAATTTCTGATCGCCGAGATCACCTTTGATAAGCAGACAGCGGCGGCCCTGGTATTGCACACACTCACAGGTTGTTTCTGCATCGCTGTCCTCGTTCAGGTACACAATCGCAACATCAGCGCCCTCCATCGCAAAGCCGATTGCAACAGCACGCCCAATGCCGCTGTCACCACCCGTAACAATCGCAACTTTGCCCTCAAGTTTACCGGCCGCTTTATAATCCTCCATCCGGTCCTGAGGTGCCGGGTACATCTCTGCAGTAAATCCGGGTTGACGATGCTGATGTTGTGGCGGCTGCGCTTGCATATCTGAACGCTTCATAACTGTTCCTGGGCAGGTCTTGTGATTGGGTTGGTGTTCTCGCTGATGTTATTGAAGACGCTGTCCTTAGTGGCGACCTGCAAACACTGGTTACGAGGGCGGTGGATGCTCGCCGCGACGGCCTGCACGGGAGCGGGGAGGCTCATTGCCGGAGGTGGTCTTCGACTCAGTTTCACTTATCTGCTGTAGCGCACTTTCCAGCCAGCGTTTATGTTTCTGTTCGTCTGCATGATTGAGTAGCAGCACTTCCAGGGTTTCAGGTGGCACCGACATATTGCTGGTGGCGCGGTCATAGGCGGTGTTGGTATCCACTTCATTGGAAAGCATGGCTTTAAGAATGGCTTTGTCGCCCATCAGGTCAGCCAATATGACTTTGCCTTTGGTCAGAATCCGTTTCGCGGAAGGGCCATCAGGAGGCGTTTCACCGCGCGCACGCAGAACCTGACTCAGATTTAGCGTATGGTTGATGTGATCCTGACAAAATCGTTCCAGGGTTTGTTTATACGCAGGATTATCGAGGCGCTGGACGGCAGCTTCATAAGCTTCTATCGCGTCATAATCAAGCTCGACCAGATGCCGTAGCAGGGTGTCCAGATTGTCTTCATTACCGATTGTGGTTGCCATAATGATCTCAACAGGAAATAACAGAGAAAGAGTTTCAGGGGCCTGGTGTCGAAAAAACTGAAAAAGCTGAAAAAAGAATTGAAAAAGCTAAAAAAGTCCTCTCAGTATTATGAGGATGTTAAATGACAGGCTTCTCACCGTTCTGGCCAGAAACGTTGAGCTTCAATATAGTTGTCGCCGGTTAGCAGTCTCTATGCGATAGCGTACATAAAGCTGATTTAAGATGGACGATTGACGAGCAGTTGTAATCGGGTTAGCACAGCGCTGCCCAGGGTTTGTGGCCTTGCCAGCGCAGCCAGGCAGGGACAGGGTTTACGCAGACGCTGCTGCCTATTCCTGACCGTAAAACCATCAGCAGAGTTGAGCTTATCCAGTTCGGCCCAGCTCACCGGCGCTGCCACCGGCGCAGGGCATCGCTCACCACACGATAGGCATCCTCAGCCAGTTCATCGGTGGGGACCAGATAATAGGGTTTGTCAAAATACAGCAGTGATATTGCAGAGGCGCCAACAAACTGAACCAGTTCAAAGGTTTTTTGCTTTCCAGTTTGATTGACTCAAGCTCGTCCGGATCAAGCAGCACAAAATTATTTTTTCGTACTCATAGCCTTTTACGATTTCAGAGGACTCTACCGGTCCGATACCCGCTACGGATTTTTCATAATAGATGGGCTTGCCGCCAAGTTCATGAATCTGGCGAAAAGAGATTTTCTCGCCAGACTTTTGCGCGGAATGCAATTCTACGCCGATAGATGCCAGGGAAAGGCGCAACTGACCTTTCCAAATCGCACGGGACGCCATAAACACCTCGAAATGCTGAGTGTCTATCAACAACAGGTTTCCTTTTTTGCCAAGTCCAGCAGTTTCTTTTCAAAATAATGTTGACATAAAAATTACAGGTGCTAAATTATTAGCATTGTGTTAATTGATTCGCATATGCTGTAACACGGTCGTAAAAAATGCAGCGAATTGGTGATTAAAAGGAAATATTAAATGAGCAGCACTGATCAACTCAGCCGCAGAGAACGGCAGATTATGGACGTACTTTATCGCTTGGGCAGCGCCAGTGCTAAAGAGGTGATGGAAAATATGGAAGATGCGCCTGGCTACTCTTCCGTGCGCACACTACTGGGGAAACTGGTGGAAAAGGGGCATGTAGATCATCGTGAGAGCGGCCTTAAATACGTCTACTTTCCGCTGGTTGAGCGCGAGACAGCGTCTCATTCCGCGCTCTCCAATCTGGTGAGAACCTTTTTCAGCGACTCACCTTTACTCGCGGTTAACTCCTTGCTGGATATGTCGATCAATGATCTGACTGATACTGAGTTAGAGCGACTGGATCAATTGATTAAAGCAAAGAAAAAACAACAGAAATCAAACATATAAGAACTTTTCTAATAGACGAGGGGAATTCAAAATGAATCACTCCGTATTACTCACCAACCTGCTGAATGAAACACCTGCATTGATTTTTATCTTCGATCTGTTGATTAAATCGTTGGCGATATTAGCGATTTTTTTCGTATTGGATGTCTTGTTCAGAAACCGGCTGAACAGTAGCAGCAGACATTTGCTTTGGCTGAATGCGCTGGCCTGTCTTGCACTTATGCCCCTGTTGCCAATGCTGATAAATGTCTCTGCGCCACAGTATTCTCCACCACTTGCCTTGCTGAGTTTTACCGTGCTGCCAGTCCAGCAGTTGAGCACGGGCGGCATGAACTGGGGATTATTGTTACTCGGCCTGTATCTATTGCCCGCTGTGTTGCTAAGCACTCGCACCGTGATGGCACTGATGCGGCTTGGAAGAATCCGCAGCAATTCAGAAATTGTTGATAATTCTGAACAGGTTGATCAATTACAGAAGATTCGCCAGCAGCTTGGTGTAAGGCGCAGGGTTATTCTGCGCTACAGCAATCAGGTTAATTCTCCGGTGTCTTTTGGTTTACTGCGGCCTCAGATTGTTCTGCCCGTGCAGGCCAGAACCTGGTCTGCGCCAATTGTTGCGGATGTGCTGACCCATGAACTCTGCCATATCCGCAGGTTTGACTGGCTGAGTCTGATAGCTGCCTGTCTTTTAACTGCCGTTTACTGGCCTAACCCGTTGGTGTGGGTTGCGCTGCAAAAACTCAAAGAAGAAAGTGAGAACAGTTGTGACGCAGAAGTTGTGCGCTGTGGTCGCAGTGATACTGAATACGCGCAAAATCTGTTGCTGATAGCCAAAGCCTGTGCTCATCGCAGTCTGACGCGTCAGCCTGCGCTGGCACAAACCATGCTGGACCAGAACACCCTGTCATTTCGAATTAATCGCATACTTAAGGAGAACACCATGAAAGTGCCCAATGAACTGAGCAGAGCTGCAGTATTTTTTCTGTTGATATCCACCGCTATCCTTGGCGCGGCTGGCATTACACAACTGGCGTCAGCGCAGGGTGCACTATCGCTCGCAATTGAGGACGGCGAGATGTTGCCGCTGGTAACGGTAACCCCACAATATCCGACCGCCGCAGCGGAGCAAAAAATTGAAGGCTGGGTACAGGTTAAATTTACCGTGAGCTCGGCCGGCACCGTTCCTGTCGAATCCATCAGCATCGTGGATGCTGTTCCGGCAGAGATATTTGATGCCAGTGCCCGCAGAGCTACCGCACAATTCACCTTTAAACCCAGAGTCGTCAATGGCCAGCCTGTTGCGGTTGAGAACGTACAGTATGTATTTCGCTACAGTCTAGCGGAAGACAGTCAGCCACTTGCGAGTCAGCCGCGGACACGATAAGAAAGCGCACGCTTATGCCTGTTAACGGGTGATGGCTTGCCATTGCTGGAGTTTTTGAGTCCAGCCAACAGACGCGTTGGCTGGACTGGTCGAGGGTAATCTGTACAGCTGAATGAGCGCCTGGTCGTCAGACAGTGTCGGCAGAACATGGCTGCAAAAAACCTGTTCAGCCTTGGCGCCGTTAAAATAAATAGTCTGGATATCAGGATGAGCGTGCAGAAAATGCTGGAAATCATTCGGAATGATTGATGAGCTGACGATGTCTGAGTCCAGACTGCTGGAGCGGGTGCAGGTTTTCAATACATCCCACAGCGCCACCCGGCTCTCCAGCAATTGTTGGCAACGCTGCTCATAGGGCAGATTTGCATCTACGCCAAATACTGCTTCCATCATTCGCCAGAAATAATTGCGTGGATGCGCATAGTACTGATTCGCGGCCAGCGAAACCTTGCCTGGCATTGATCCCAGTATCAGTCTGCTTGCCTGGGCATCAGATAGTGGCGGAAAGCTGAAGATATGCGTAAACACTTATTATCTGAACCTGAGAGACCCGCTAATTAAGTTGAACCGAAACCTCACCGACGCCCACATTAGCTTTGAGCATGTGTGCTCCGTCGCCATGTGCACTGGATTCACTGCTGACCAGGGCGCTGCGCCGCTCATTACTGCTGGCACCTCTGATTACAGTTTCTCCGACCCCGGAGTTCAGGTCAACGGCACCGGTGCTGTCCCGTCTGGCTACTAATTCAATAGTGCCGACGCCAAGGTCGATATCGG
>JBDNGQ010000216.1:0-2179 GCA_041689205.1 Pseudohongiellaceae bacterium
ATTCTTGATCGCGCCAATGTGATCGACCTGATTAAAGAACGAGTCAGTAAAGGTCGCTGCTGGCAGGGCATTCAGCACAGGGCCATTGATGAAACCTGTCAAATCCACGCTGCCTGTAGTATTGCCAGCCTGACCAGCAAACCATGCTGCGATTGACCACGGATCTGTGCCAGATTCAGCAAAGGTTATTGCGCAGTTCAGTCTTGAATTGGACATGGTTAACTGACCGGTGAGACTGGTCGCGGAGGAGCCGCCGTTCAGGAAGGTCGCATTGTCGTTAATATCCAGACAGTAGTTGTTGAAGCCGGTGACCACAAAGTTTGAGATGTTAGCGCCGGTACCCCGACGCAACTCCATACCACGTCCACTGGCGCCTTTGCCAATCATGGTGAAGTTAGCCAATGTGGGCCTGGATCTTGGCAGGGAGTCAAAGTTAAATTCATTATTGTCTGCTTCGATACCGCGATCGCCGAAACCGGTACGCTGGGAAATGATCACGTTTTGCACTTTGCCGTTCCATCCAAACGTCCAGTCGAAGGAATCATCTTCGTTGTTGGTCAACACCAGATTCTTAGCATTGACAGTACCGCCGAAGAATTCTATGGCATCGTCAGAGCTGCCGTGAACCTGTACGTTAGTGACTACTGTACCGCTGCCCACGCCTTGGAAGGCGATGCCATTCAGCTCGTTGGTTGGAGTGATGTTCTGTCCCGGATATTTCACAATCACGTAGTTCAACACACCGCTGTTGTCTGTTGGCTGATTGCCACCATATTTTCCTGTGGATCCTTCACCTTCAAGCTCACAAAGCACCGTGCCGACTGCACAGCCATTGACTGGTGCATTGCCGTTGATGATGATGCCACCCCATTTACCGGTAGTGCTGACGGTGGCATTAGCTTCGTCGTCATAAGTGAATACAATTGGCGCTGCAGAAGTGCCATTGGCCTGGATTTTTGAACCACGATTGATTACCAGGAAGTTCAGGCCGGTTGGCGCGATGATTTTTGTGCCGGCATCAATACTCAATGTGGACTTGTTAGTGTTATCGTTTCCGATAAATACACCGCCATCAAGCAGATAAACATTGTTGGCAGTAAGATGGGTATCCGCAGTGATTACGCCACGAAGAACACATACTGTTTTATTCTCAAATTTAGCGGCAGCGGTTGTTGTTGTGCTGGGGCAAGGCGCATTGGGCTGAACAATGGGAGTGTTTGCGATGCTGAAGTTAATTGGCATATCGGTATAGACCAGATCATTCAGGCTATTGGTGTAGTAGCCCATATAAACATAGAAATCCAGACCTTGCAGGTTTGAGTACTGACCAACCAGATCATTGAATATCGTCAATTTTTGCTGCGCAGGCAGGGATTTCTGAGCAAAAGGAATCAAAGTAGAGGCATCGCCATACCAGGGGAGAAAGAATCCGCCCGACAGCATTTGAAACTCACCCAGACCAGGAACCGCAACCACGATTACAATTGAGCCCGGTTTGCCTACATCGGCAGTGGCTACGTTAATAGTTCCAACGACATCAAATGAAGCGGCCGCAGGAAAGAGGGTCTCGAAACTATTACCGCCATCGGTGCTTGCTCCACCGGAGAAAGTTGCTGTTGTGGGCGAGCCGTTCAAGCTTATCGGAGTCAGGGCAGGCTCTGGAGCAGCTAAAACAGTCAGTGAGCTGAAGCCCAGTGTTGCGGCAGCGATGGCAGAAGCCAATTTGTTTACCTTGTAGTTCATTTTCATCTCCTGAGAGGTTAAGTACTTTCTGTAAATTATTTGGGTGCTGATCGTTTGTCTGGCCCATCCTAAAGCGAGAATGTTGCGGTAATGCGACTGTATTATTTCAGTTTCTTGACAATCCAAATTAAACCCGCGACGCATTAACAGTTGCCCACACGCTCTGAATGAACGGCTTGTCCATTGCCGGCGCTATCATGCAGATCCTGCTGACAGCCAGTTCAGGATAAAGGTTCAAACACGATGATGATCAGGTCATAAGCAGCTGGATCCAGTTGGCAGAAGGCTTTGTATGACATTCTGATGAAGTCAGATTGTTGATATGCATGTAACAAAAATGTCGTGTTGAATTGCTAAATTCATCATCCTGTGGAATAAGTTAATCAGAAATCAGAAATCAGAAACCAGAAACCAGAAATCAGAAATCAGAAATCAG
>JBDNGQ010000217.1:0-50692 GCA_041689205.1 Pseudohongiellaceae bacterium
AGATTATTAATGTCTTCAGAGGTGCAGGCAAAATGCACAAATTCCAGTTGTTGCTGCAGGTCCGGGTGCTGATCGATTTTCTCTTTGATGAAGTACTCGACTGCTTTGACATCGTGATTAGTAGTCGCTTCTATTTCTTTAACTCTGAGGGCATCAGTTTCTGAAAAATTATCCAGAATGCTTTCCAGCAACTCATTACCTGCTGTGCTGATAGCCGGTGCTTCTTTGATCTGTGGATGGGCGGCCAGTTGTTGCAGCCAGCGTATTTCTACGATGACGCGGTAACGGATCAGTGCAAACTCGCTGAACCAGGCGCTCAGTGATTCCACTTTGTTGCGGTAGCGGCCATCAACCGGAGAGATCGCGGTAAGGCTGCTCAGTTGCAACTGCTTGCTGGCGGTATTGTTCATAGCCACTCGGTTCCTTTTTGTGCTTAATGTGTTCGGTCGGTATTTACAGTCATCAGCGCCCGGCGTATCTGCGCTATGGATTCTCGAATCTGCTTGCGATAAAACAGCAGATGCCAGCGGCGACCACCCAGTTGTTGCCACAGCACTGCCGAGCGGATACCGGCCAATAGCAGCGTACGAATCTTATCAGCGACCAACTGATTGCGCAGATGCTCGGGATTGCCGGCGACATGAATACGGTAGCTAAGCGTACTGATGGTGTTCTGATAGAGTCTGGCGGTCTCGGCATAGGGAAAGTCTGCTGCAATTCCGGTTGTTGCAACATCATCAGTGAAGCCGGTAGCAAGTGGCTGCGCAGCCTGCAGACCCTTGCGTATCTTTGCCTGTAAACCAGGCATTCTGGAAATTTTCTGCTGTAATACCGTCATGCCCAGCATATAACGTACAGCTTCGGGAAACTGTTGGGTGTTAGCGCCGCTGAATGCCTGCTGTAACGCATTCAAACCGGTACTGAAGGCTGCCACACTGGGGTAGACATCCGCATTTGACTTCGGGTCCAGCACCAGCAGAGGATCAACACAGGCGCGTAACTGGCGTGGATCGGCATCACCTTTGGTGGCCAGTTCGTGAACCAGCAGCGCACATTGTGCCGTTGCTGCCAGCGCGATGTTTCGATATTCCCACTTACTGAACTCAACGGAAGTATTGTTCAATCACAGCTCCTCCCAGGCAAATATCATCCTGATAAAATACGATTTGTTGACCCGGAGTCACCGCCCGCTGCGGGTTGTCGAAACTCACACGCACCGTTGCGGGAGTATCGGCAATTTCTACAAGGCACTGCTGGTCATTTTGCCGATAACGAATTTTCGCTGTGCAGCGCAGCGGCAGCGCTGGAGCCTCATGATTAATCCACGCCAACTGGGCGGCCAGCAGGCTGGACGAAAACAGCCAGGGACTATCATTACCCTGAGCCACGATTAAGACATTGCGCTGTATATCTTTAGCAACTACATACCAGGGTGACTGTTCGTGTTGCTGCAGACCGCCAATACCCAGACCCTGACGCTGACCATAGGTATGGTACATCAGGCCATGATGTTCACCGACTACTTCCCCGCTGGTAGTTTCTATCACACCAGGTTGCGTTGGAATATATCGCTGTAGAAAATCCTTGAACTTACGCTCACCAATGAAGCAGATGCCGGTGCTGTCTTTTTTATTGTGCGTGATAAAGCCATGCTTTGCTGCTATCTCGCGCACCTGGTCTTTTTCGAGCTCGCCCACCGGGAACAGGCTGCGCTGCAGGCTTTCTTCATTGACAGCGCTGAGGAAGTAGCTCTGATCCTTGTTGGTATCCAGGCCTTTGAGCAGACAGGTTCTGCCCTTAATGACAGCTTTACGAACATAATGTCCGGTGGCAATAAAGTCTGCGCCAAGCTCAGTGGCATAGTCCAGAAAGGCGCGGAATTTGATTTCGCGATTGCACAGAATATCCGGGTTCGGAGTTCGGCCAGCAGAGTACTCCGCAATAAAATGTTCGAACACATTGTCCCAGTATTCGGCCGCAAAATTGGCAGTATGCAGCTTTATGCCCAGGTTCTTGCAGACTGATTCAGCATCTGCCAGGTCCGCTTTAGCGGTGCAGTATTCAGTGTCATCATCCTCATCCCAGTTCTTCATGAATAGACCTTCGACCTGATGACCCTGCTCCAGCAGCAACAATGCGGCAACCGACGAGTCGACGCCGCCAGACATGCCGACAATAACTTTGCTGGTTTGTATTGCTGTTGTAGACAGGGGAGCGGTCATCTGGATTCAGGATTCGACGTGTTTAATGGCGTGCAGAGGAAAGTGCTGTCCAGCCAGATAATCATTGATGACAGTTAGCACCATGGGACTGCGTAATTGATCCTTCTTAGCTTCAATCTCGGCTTTGCTCATCCACAATGCCCGCACAATGCCTGTGTCCAGAGGGCTGTCCTTCAGCTGCTGACGCGCCTGGGCGATGTAGCAGGTGCGGATATAACAGATTCCAGTCTCCGGAGAGGTGTTCTGGTAAATGCCCAATAAGGAGATCAGTTCTACCTGCCAGGCGGTTTCTTCCAGGGTTTCCCGCAGCGCTGCCTGCGCGAGTGTTTCGCCTTCCTCAAGATGTCCAGCGGGTTGATTGTAGACAAGGCGGCCATTGATGATTTCTTCGACCATCAAAAAACGATTATCTCGCTCAATCAAGGTTGCCACTGTGTTATGAGGGTGCCACTGCATGGGTAAAGGGCCTGGTCGAAAGGTGCCGCGAAGGCAACAATCCCGTAAAAAGTCTGCGCTGACAGCTGTTTAATTCGAAGCCGCAATGCTACCGTATTTTGCTGACAAATACTCCAGTTGCTACACATCCCCGGTGGGAAGGTGGATAATGCCGGGCATTAACAGATGAAGACGACAGGATTGAGCGATGAGCGGATTGACGCATTTGGATGCACAGGGCAAGGCGCAGATGGTAGATGTGGGTGGCAAAGCCGTCACCCATCGTGTTGCCAGAGCGAGAGCGATAGTTTCCATGCAGCCTGCTACCTTGCAGATGATTGCTGAGGGAGGGCATAAAAAAGGGGATGTAATTGCGGTGGCGCGCATCGCGGGTATCCAGGCAGCCAAGAAATGTGCTGATCTGATCCCACTGTGTCATCCACTGATGCTCAGTTCGGTGCAGGTTGAGATTGAACTGGATGTAGCTGACAGCAAAGTGATTATCGATACCTTGTGCAAACTGGACGGGCAGACTGGCGTGGAAATGGAGGCGCTGACTGCCGCGTCTGTTGCTGCGCTGACTATCTACGATATGTGCAAGGCGGTGGACAAGGGTATGGTGATAGAGTCCATTCGCCTGCAGGAAAAAACCGGTGGTAAGTCCGGTGATTATCGTCGCGAACATGCCTTATAAGGTGCCTCAGCCTTAATGCACGAGAACGTTTCAGACCGGACCACGGTCTTGAGTAGCAGACAGATTCGACAGTGGAAATTCATATGTTGACCATTAATTACTTTGCAAGCCTGCGCGAAACCCTGGGGTTTGCCAGCGAGGATCTGCAGCTGCCCGCAGGAATAAGTGATGTCAGAGGGCTGATTACTCATCTGATCATTGATCGGTCTGCGGACTGGCTGGTCCTTCAGGACCAGGCTCAGGTGCTGGTTGCCGTCGATCAAACCATCGTCGATCGCAGTCATGTCTTGCAGGGCCATGAAGAAGTGGCTTTCTTTCCGCCGATGACCGGAGGTTGAAGATGGGCGAACAGGCTCCGGCGGCGACTACAGCGCAAACGTCTTCAGCGCAAACGACTACAGCGCAAACTATTTCCGATCAAACTATTTCGGTACAGACTAAGGATTTCGACGTCGGTGCAGAGTACGCAGAATTACGGCGTCTGGCTGCCAATGTCGGTGCAGTGACAACGTTCACCGGGCTGGTGCGCGAGTTCTATCACGCGGATGCAAGTGATGACTCGGAGAACAAAGTGCTTTGCCTTTACCTTGAGCATTATCCTGGCATGACTGAAAAAGCCTTGCAGGACATAGTGAACAAAGCGCGTGATCGCTGGCAGATACTCAGCTGCAAAGTCATTCATCGGGTTGGGGAACTGTATGCTGGGGATCAGATTGTTTTTGTCGGTGTAGCCAGTGCTCACCGCGGCGATGCCTTTGCCGCGGCTGAGTTCATCATGGACTATTTGAAAACCCAGGCACCGTTCTGGAAGAAACAGCGCACCAGCACTGGCGCTGACTGGATTGAGAGTCGTGATTCTGACAAGGAAGCCGCCTCGCGCTGGCAGGTCTGATTAAGGATCCAGCCTCACCTTGCGCCACTCACCCGGCTGCAGCTCCCCCAGCTGCCAGTCACTGATTTGACGACGAATCAACCTTAGAGTCGGGAAGCCAAGCGCAGCAGTCATCCGTCTTACCTGGCGGTTGCGGCCCTCATAGATAGTCAGCTCTATCCAACTGGTCGGAATAAGTTTACGTTCACGAATCGGCGGGATGCGTGGCCACACTTCAGGCTCAGGCAACTGCCGCGCCTGCGCGGGCCGGGTCATCCCATCCTTGAGCAGCACACCTCGGCGCAGCTGTGCCAAAGCCTCTTCAGTGACCAGGCCTTCAAGCTGAGCCCAGTACCCCTTGCCCATTTTATAGCGCGGGTCGCTGATGCGCTGCTGGGTAATCCCGCAGTTGGTAAGAATTAACAGGCCCTCAGAGTCCTGGTCAAGTCGTCCTGCCGGGTAGAATCCCGGTTCCTTAATATAGCTGGCCAGAGTGGGGCGGTCACTCTCATCAGTAAACTGAGACAACACATTATAAGGCTTGTTAAAGAGTATAAGATCAGGCATGCGCGGCAGTTTATGCGAAATTACTTAAGAAAGCAGTCCAGTTTAAAAGTTTGAGCTGGTATACTTGCCGCCGTTTTTTCATTCATAAAATCAAATTCAGTGGAGTATGCAATGGGATATCTACATGTTTCGGTTCCAACGGATGGTGACAGAATTACTATCAATGCCGACGCATCGCTCAACGTACCTGACAAACCGATCATCCCTTTTATTGAAGGTGATGGTATTGGAGTAGACATAACACCAGTAATGATCAAGGTGGTAGATGCTGCTGTTGAAAAGTGTTTTGGTAAGCAGAAAGCGATTAAATGGATGGAAGTGTACGCTGGCGAAAAAGCAGCAGAAACCTACGACGGTGACTGGTTCCCGGCGGAAACGCTTAGCGCACTTAAAGAGTTTGTCGTAGGCATCAAAGGCCCATTGACTACCCCCGTAGGCGGAGGCTTCCGTTCATTGAATGTGGCTCTGCGTCAGGAGCTTGATCTGTATACCTGTCAGCGCCCGGTGAAGTGGTTTGAAGGTGTGCCTTCGCCAGTCAAGGAGCCTGGCAAAACCAATATGGTAATTTTCCGCGAAAATTCCGAAGACATTTATGCCGGTATAGAATGGAAAGCAGGCTCACCAGAAGTCAAAAAGGTTATCGATTTTCTGCAGAATGAAATGGGTGTTACCAAGATCCGTTTCGCGGAAAATTGTGGTATTGGCATCAAGCCGGTATCAGAAGCCGGTACCAAGCGTTTAGTGCGCGCAGCATTGAAATACGCCGTTGATCAGGATTGCCCGTCGGTAACTCTGGTACACAAAGGCAATATCATGAAGTTCACCGAAGGTGCCTTCAAGGACTGGGGTTATGAACTGGCCGTTGAAGAATTTGGCGCCAAACCACTTGATGGTGGCCCATGGCACTCATTTAAGAATCCCGTTACTGGCAAAGAAATCGTCATCAAAGATGTGATTGCTGACGCGATGCTGCAGCAGATTCTGCTGCGTCCGGATGAGTATTCAGTAATTGCAACGCTGAATCTGAACGGCGACTATCTGTCTGATGCACTGGCTGCTCAGGTTGGTGGTATCGGTATCGCCCCTGGTGCAAATATTGGTGATGAGGTTGCGCTGTTTGAAGCAACTCACGGTACCGCGCCGAAGTATGCGGGTCAGGATAAAGTTAATCCTGGTTCGTTGATCCTGTCCGCCGAGATGATGTTGCGTCATCTGGGCTGGAATGAGGCGGCGGATTTGATTCTCAAAGGCATGGAAGGGGCTATCTCAGCCAGAACCGTAACTTATGATTTCGAAAGACTGATGACCGGTGCTACATTGAAGAAGTGTTCCGAATTTGGTGATGAAGTTATTGCTCATATGTAATTTTTCGCGGATGTGATATCGCAATTGAAAGACAAAACGGGATTGCCGGTTCTTTAAGGAATCGGACAATCCCGTTTTTTTATCGTCAGTTGCTGCTTTTTTATCCAACCGCGTCGGCGGTGATTTCTTCGTGCAGCGGTCTGATGTTGGTGGCATGAAGTCCTTTCGGACCCTCGATAGTTTCAAAAGTGACTGGCTGGCCAGCCTTTAACGTTTTGTAGCCTTCCATGCCAATTGCGGAGTAGTGCGCGAAAAGATCGCCGCCGCCATTGTCAGGAAGAATAAAACCAAACCCTTTTGCATTGTTAAACCATTTAACTTGCCCGGTATTCATCGCGATACTCCCTGGAACGTTTTGTTCTAATTTTTATCCACTCAGGATTCGTGGTTTGTTTATCGGTTCCATCGCCAGAAGTCAATATGTTTTTTTTTCTCAAACTTTGACGATTTGCAACATTCTGCAACTATTTCAAGGGTGAAATCAACTTCCATGCAGGTAATTTAATTAAATCCATATATTTTTATTCGTCTGGCTGGTTTTCAGGCGTATTATGGAAACCATAATCAAAGCAAAGAGCCGGCGCTGTACAAGGCTGGAATTTGCAAATTCAGGCCAGGCTTTTGCCACAAAACGGTTTGAATTCAATTTCCAAATCCGTTTTTCAAGGCCAGGTTTTTCGTTGGCTGTTTAACCGGCCAGTACTACGAGGAATGTATTCAGGTGTCACGGCAGTTCAAATTTTCTTTAACAGTAAATCAACGCACAAGACTGCAGGTGCGAGCGCATGGAGACCCTGATGCGGGGGATAACAGTGATCTGGCAACAGCGGGTGTGCGGCCAAAACTGGATCAACCTCCGCTGTATAAAGTTGTGTTGCTGAATGACGATTACACGCCTATGGAGTTTGTGGTGGAAGTTTTAACGACTTTCTTCGCTCTCAATCTAGAGAAAGCGACACAGATAATGCTCAAGGTCCATACTGAGGGCAAAGCAGTATGTGGTGTCTTCAGCAGGGATGTAGCGGAAACCAAAGCGCTGCAGGTAAACGACTATTCGCGCGATTGCGAACAGCCACTGATGTGCAATGTAGAGGCAGACCGGTAAATGCGGTAACGGCTGAATACTTTACTTGAAGCCGATTCATCGGCGGGAAAAAAGGCAAATCTATGTTGAGTAAAGATCTCGAAATCACCTTAAATATTGCTTTTGCAGCGGCGCTGAAAAAGCGACATGAGTATATGACTGTCGAGCACCTGCTGCTCGCATTGCTTGACAACGATCTCGCCTCGGGCGTCCTCAAAGCGTGTGGCGCAGATCTGAGCAGGCTGCGGGGCGAGCTGCAGGAATTCGTTGATGCCACCACGCCTTTGATTCCTGCTGAAGATCTTGATCGGGAAACTCAGCCTACGCTGGGCTTCCAGAGAGTCTTGCAGCGTGCAGTATTTCATGTGCAATCTTCAGGCAAGCGCGAAGTTACCGGTGCCAATGTATTGGTGGCTATCTTCAGCGAACAGGACAGCCAGGCAATTTATCTGCTCAGGCAGCAGAGTATCGCCCGCATTGATGTGGTCAATTACATCAGTCACGGCATCTCTAAAGTCGCTGGTCAGGACCATATGCAGGACAGCAATCCTGCACCGGGCCACGACACTGAAGAAGAAACCCTCGATCGCAATGCCAGTGCGCTGGAAAGTTTTGCCACTAATCTCAATCATCTGGCCATGCAGGGTAAAATTGATCCATTGATTGGCCGAGAGAAAGAGGTAATGCGCGTTATCCAGGTGCTGTCGCGTCGCCGTAAAAACAATCCATTGCTGGTGGGTGAATCAGGCGTTGGTAAAACTGCTGTGGTTGAAGGTCTTGCGCGCTTAATCGTTGAGGATCAGGTGCCGGAGATCCTGCGGGGCACAGTTATCTATGCGCTCGATCTTGGCTCGCTGCTGGCTGGTACCAAGTATCGTGGTGATTTCGAAAAACGCTTCAAAACCCTGCTGGCTGAATTGAAGAAGAATCCCGGAGCGATACTGTTCATCGACGAGATTCATACCATTATCGGCGCTGGTGCCGCTTCGGGGGGCGTTATGGATGCGTCCAATTTGCTTAAACCGATTCTGAGTGGCGGCGATATGCGCTGCATTGGTTCGACTACCTACCAGGAATATCGTGGCATTTTCGAGAAGGATCGCGCCTTATCACGACGTTTCCAGAAAATTGACGTGGAAGAACCAGATGTCGAAACCACCTATAAGATTCTTAAGGGTCTGAAGTCGCGCTTCGAAGAGCACCATGATCTGCGCTACAGCGACAGTGCCTTGCGTGCGGCTTCAGAGCTGGCTGGCCGTTACATAAACGATCGCTTCATGCCTGATAAGGCCATTGATGTTATCGACGAAGCTGGCGCGTTTCAGAGGCTGCAGCCAATCAGCAAGCGCAAGAAACTGATCCAGGCAGTTGATATGGAAAAAGTGGTTGCGGCGATAGCCAGAATACCAGCTCAACACGTCACCACATCCGATGTAGAAGCCCTGCGTGGCCTTGAGGGTAATCTCAAGATGGTGGTGTTTGGTCAGGATAAAGCCATTGAAACTCTGGCTTCGGCGATCAAGCTCTCGCGTGCAGGCCTGGGCGATCCAGCCAAGCCCATCGGCTCCTACTTGTTTGCCGGACCTACCGGCGTGGGTAAAACCGAGGTAAGCCGTCAGCTTGCTAAAATCATGGGCATTGAGTTACTGCGTTTTGACATGTCCGAATATATGGAGCGTCACACGGTGTCGCGTCTGATTGGCGCGCCCCCAGGTTATGTCGGTTTTGATCAGGGTGGGCTGATGACCGAAGCAATTGCGAAGAATCCGCATTGTGTGTTGCTGCTCGACGAGGTCGAGAAAGCGCACCCGGATATCTTTAATATCCTGTTGCAAGTCATGGATCATGGCACCTTGACCGACAACAATGGGCGCAAGGCAGATTTTCGTAATGTGATCCTGATTATGACGACCAATGCCGGTGCTCAGGAAATGTCACGATCCTCGATCGGATTTACCATGCAGGATCACTCGACAGACGGAATGGAGATTATTCGTCGTGCCTTCAGTCCCGAATTTCGCAACCGTCTTGATGCGATTGTGCAGTTCGGATCGCTTACGCCACAGACAGTACGCACTGTGGTTGATAAATTCCTGGTTGAACTGCAGGTTCAATTGGACAGCAAAAAGGTGACTCTGCAGGTTGATGATTCAGCCCGCGACTGGTTTGTTAAGCATGGCTATAACGAGGCTATGGGGGCCAGGCCAATGGCACGACTGATTCAGGAAAAGCTGAAGAAGTCGCTGGCCGAGGCAATCCTGTTCGGTGATCTGGCCGATGGTGGCGAGGTGACAGTATCGATTGAAAACGATGAGGTCAAACTTGAGGTAGCCGGCCGGGCCGCGGGTAAGCAGGGCAAGGAGTTGAGCAGCGAGCCAGGCTGAGCAGGCAGCCCGTCAGTTCAACGGGCTCGGTAGGTGATCCTGCCTTTGCTCAGATCGTAAGGAGTTAACTCCACTTTAACCTGGTCTCCGGTGAGGATGCGTATGTAGTTCTTGCGCATCTTGCCGGAGATATGTGCAGTAACGATGTGTCCATTCTCCAGTTTGACGCGAAACATGGTGTTGGGAAGGGTATCAACCACTTCGCCATCCATCTCAATCTGATCTTCTTTTGCCATTAAGGAAAAGCCTTTTTAAAAAAATTGTCTCGAAGATAATTACTTTATTTTACCGAATCGATTGCTTACAAGAGTTCCGGGAAAGTACTGGAAAAACAGTGCGCGCATTTTGCCCTATTTCCACAGAGTTAGCAAAAGCTATTACGGCAGCAACAGACCGGGCTCCAGCGACCACGCTCCTATCCTGGCTTCTTTATCATGGTAGCTAAGCAGGCGCATCCGAAACTGTGCGCGTGACATCTCAGCCGCGCCCAGGCTGAATAAGTGTTCTGTAGGCATCTGGCAGTCGATCAATTGGAAATTCCAGTTCTGCAGTTGCCGACACAGGAACGCAAAGGCAATTTTTGAGGTATTACTTTGCAGGCTGAACATGGATTCACCAAAAAATAGCTGCCCCAGCGCAACGCCGTAAAGACCGCCCACCAGCTTATCGTTTTCCCAGACTTCAACTGAATGCGCAAAACCAAGCCGATGCAGCTCGCAATAAGCCGCCTGCATTTCCGGGCTTATCCAGGTGCCAGGATCAATAGCGCGGGTCTGTGCGCATAAGTGGATCACAGCGCTGAAGGCGCAATCCATCGTTATCTGAAAGTGCTGTTTGCGGATCAATTTGCGCAGGCTGCGGGAGATGATTACCTGTTCTGGGCGCAGACACATGCGCGGATCAGGCGACCACCACAGTATCGGCTGCCCCTCTTCATACCAGGGAAAGATGCCGCAGGAATAAGCCTTGAGCAGGCGTTCGGGGCGCAGATCGCCACCGACCGCCAGCAAGCCGTTGGGTTCCGGCAGGGCATCGTTCACCGGCGGAAATTTGGTATCCGTAGCGCTAAGCCAGGCTAGAGATCCAGGAATTTTTCAGCATCCAGAGCTGCCATGCAGCCAAACCCGGCGGAAGTAATCGCCTGTCGATAGACATGGTCGGCAATATCACCGGCAGCAAATACGCCAGGAATGCTGGTACGCGTCGCATCCCCGCTGATACCGCTTTGAATTTTGATATAGCCCTCGTGCATATCCAGCTGGCCATTGAAAATTTCTGAATTGGGTTTATGCCCGATCGCGATAAACACGCCATCTACCGCTAAAGTGCGTTTTGTGCCGGTATCGGTATGCGCTATCTCGATACCGGTTACGCCCATCGCATCGCCAAGCACTTCGTTCAATTGATGGTGCCATTCCAGGGTGATATTACCGGCGACGACTTTTGCAAACAATTTGTCCTGTAGAATTTTCTCAGCACGCAAAGTGTCACGTCTATGCACCAGCGTGACATGTGAGGCAATGTTGGACAGATAGAGCGCCTCTTCGACGGCGGTATTGCCGCCACCGATTACCGCAACCGGCTTATTGCGATAGAAGAAGCCGTCACAGGTTGCGCAGGCACTGACGCCTTTGCCCATAAATGCGGTCTCGGATTCCAGCCCCAGATACTGGGCAGAGGCGCCGGTAGCAATAATCAGCGCATCACAGGTGTAAACGGCTGAATCGCCCCATAAGGTAAACGGCTGCTGCAGCAAATCAACCTTATTGATATGGTCAAACAGCACCTTAGTATCAAAGCGCTCGGCATGTGCCCGCATGCGCACCATCAGAGCGGGTCCCTGCAGTCCTTCGACATCACCTGGCCAGTTATCGACATCAGTAGTGGTAGTCAGTTGACCGCCCTCGACCATACCGGTGATAACCACCGGATGGAGATTTGCACGAGCGGCGTATACGGCGGCGCTGTAACCGGCGGGTCCCGAGCCAAGAATAATAAGTCTGTGGTGCTGCGTTTCTTTCATAGAAGCTAAATTCCAGTCTGATTTTTAGTGATTAAATGCATATTGTGGCTGACATCACCGATTTAAAGCGGGATATTAACACGAGACTTAAATTCCTTATGTCAGCGACACCAAAAATTGATTATGATAGCGCCAAATATTCTGAGAAAATAAGCTAACTCATAAGCGCAGGCGATTGAAAAATTTGAAAAATACAGCTAATAAACGCAATGCGACAGAACAGCAGTTAAATTCTGTCTCACAACGACTGCTGCGAGAAGGGACTCTGATTGTCTCTTTCCTCGTAGGGGTATTTTTACTGGTTGCGCTGTTAACTTACTCGTCAGACGACCCTGGCTTCTTCACCACCGGTGACAGTTCCTCAGTAGAGAATGCTGTCGGTAATATCGGTGCCTGGCTGGCGGACGTGTTGCTGCATCTGTTCGGCTATTTCGCCTTTCTATTTCCGGTGGCGCTGGCGTTGAAGATTGTGTCGCTGTTTCGAGAACAGGATAAAACTGAAACCTTTTCCTGGCGGATTTTTGGGATAAAGACGGGCGGAGTCATTCTGCTGGCAATCGGTATCTGCGCGCTGGCTACCCTGCACTTTAAAATGAGCTCGGGTGCTTCCGGACTTGCCGGCGCTGGCGGTCTGACCGGTTCGCTGATGGTTAAGCTAACCCTGCCGGTGCTGGCAGTATTCGGCAGCACGCTGCTGTACATCGCTATATTTCTGTTTGGTCTGACAATAATCTTCCATATTTCATGGCTGCGGGTGATTGATCGAACCGGCTACTGGACACTGCATTATCTCAATCAAATGCTGGATAAGCTAAGGCGCTGGCTGGAAAGCAGGCGTCAGCAAAAGAGTGCGCGTCACGTTGTGGAAAGTCGTAAACGTTCTTTGGATATTCATATTGAGAAAGAGAAAAAACGCACACCGCCCAGAATTGAGCCGGTAATCACAGCTCCGGTACGCAGCGAGCGGGTAGAGAAGGAGCGTCAGGGCAAACTGTTTATCGCTCCTGCACCGGGCGATCTGCCTGCGATCAGTCTGCTTGATGCACCAAAATCCGGCAGTAGTAAAGGTTATTCCCATGAGTCGCTGGCGGCGATGTCCAAATTGCTGGAGCTTAAGCTGAAGGATTTCGGTATTGAAATTGAAGTGACTGCGGTAAATCCCGGACCGGTAATTACCCGTTTTGAAGTGCAGCCTGCGCCCGGTATTAAGGCCAGCCGGATCAGTGGCCTGGGCCGCGACCTGGCCAGATCCCTGGCGCTGGTCAGCGTGCGGGTGGTTGAAGTCATTCCTGGTAAGACGGTTATCGGCATAGAGATTCCTAATGCACATCGCGAGATGATCATGCTCAGCCAGGTGCTGGCGTCTCCTGAATTTGACAAGGCGCAGTCCTCATTAAGTATGGCGCTGGGACACGATATCGTCGGCAATCCGGTGATTGTGGATCTGGGTAAGATGCCGCATCTGCTGGTGGCCGGTACCACCGGTTCAGGTAAATCTGTCGGTATTAATGCGATGATCCTTAGTCTGCTGTTCAAAGCCACGCCACAACAGATCCGCATGATCATGATCGATCCAAAAATGCTGGAATTGTCGGTGTACGATGGTATTCCGCATCTGCTCACGCCGGTCATCACTGATATGAAAGATGCCGCTAACGGTCTGCGCTGGTGTGTGGCGGAGATGGAGCGGCGTTATAAATTATTATCAGCGCTGGGAGTGCGCAATCTGGCCAGCTATAACAAGAAAGTGCTGGATGCTAACAAAGCGGGCATGCCCATTGTCGACCCGGTCTGGCGTCCGGACCCGATGGCTTTGCAGGACGATCAGCAGGCTCCGAATCTTGAGCAATTGCCGCAGATTGTGGTCGTCGTTGACGAACTGGCCGACATGATGATGGTGGTGGGCAAGAAAGTAGAGGAGCTGATAGCACGGATTGCGCAGAAAGCGCGGGCCGCTGGTATTCACCTGATTCTGGCAACTCAGCGGCCTTCGGTCGACGTGCTGACGGGTTTGATCAAGGCTAATATTCCAACCCGTCTGTCCTTTATGGTGCAGTCGAAGGTGGACTCGCGCACTATTCTGGGTGAAGGCGGAGCCGAACAATTGCTGGGTAACGGTGATATGCTGTTTCTACCGCCTGGCGGAGGAGTGGCCACTCGTGTACATGGTGCCTTCGTCAGTGATGAGGAAGTCCATCGCGTAGTCGCTGACTGGAAATCTCGTGGCGAGCCGGTCTATATCGATGAGATTACCCAGGGCGCAGAAGAACGTGACATGGGCATGGGCGGTGGCAGTGGTTTCGACGCTGATGATGCTGAGACAGATGATGCCTTGTATGATGAGGCGGTCGCCTTCGTTACTGAAACCCGCAAGGCTTCGATATCTGCGGTACAGCGCAAATTGCGCATCGGCTACAACCGCGCGGCCAGGATGATTGATGCGATGGAAGCTGCCGGGGTAGTTTCCGGCATGGGTACTAATGGCAGCAGAGAAGTGATTGCACCGCCACCTCGTTAAAGTTTGTGCGAATCACAAATTATTCCCGATCCATAAATTGAGCGATTCTATGAAAATTTCCCATTACAGTGTGCTGATGGCCCTGCTGCTGGTGTTCAGCGTGCTGATGGTCAGCCCTCCGATGTTCAGCCCGGTGATAGTCAGTGCGGCAGCAGCCGATGCGCCCGGTACGCCAGACCAGCCCGGTAGCGATTCGGCAGCAGTCGCCCGGTTGGCGGAATTATTAGAAGGCATCGACACTTTTCAGGCGGATGTTCGGCAGCTGATTGTAGAATCAACCGGCGGCGTACTCGAAGAGAGTGAAATTAAATTCATTTTGAAACGACCGCATGGGTTCTACTGGGAAACTCTGGAGCCTTATCCTGAGTTGATCGTCACTGATGGCAATAAGCTGTGGAATTATCAACCTGACCTGCTGCAGGTGACGGTGGATGACTGGGATCCGGACCGCTCTGAGCTGGCGGCACAATTGCTCAGTGGACGCACTGAGGAAATTGCCAGCGAATATACCGTCAGTGCACAGTCTGCCGCTGATGGTCGGGATTGGGAATTCTTTCTGGTTCCGCTCGATCCAGGTAGTATCTACGAGCGGGTGACCCTTTACTTTGAGGCGGGTGAACTGGATTCAATGCACCTTATCAGTGGTAGCGGTCAGAGGACCCTTTGGGAGTTTAACAATCAAACGGTTAATGAAGCGGTTGCTGATGAGGTATTTGTATTCAGCCCGCCGGATGATATCGAAGTTATCGATAATACCGTCTCCAACTGATGGCCAATGAAACAGACCAGCTTTGACGACACCAGCTTTGATGCAGTCAACCCGGATGCCACCAGGGATTCTGGCGTGAGTGCTGCTGCGCGTACACCTTTGGCTTCGCAGCCGTTGGCCGCGCGGATGCGTCCACTAACGCTGGATGAATTCATTGGCCAGCAACATATCCTCGGGCCTGGCAAACCTCTGCGCGAAGCGATCCGCAAAGCCCAGCCGCATTCAATGATTCTTTGGGGGCCGCCAGGGGTAGGTAAAACCACGCTGGCACATCTGCTGGCTCAGGCCGGGGGAGCGCACTTTGAGAGCATCTCAGCAGTGCTATCCGGGGTGAAGGATATTCGTGCAGCCGTAGAGCGAGCACAAATGCGCAAGCGCAGCGACGGTCAGGCAACCGTGCTGTTCGTTGATGAGGTGCATCGATTTAATAAGAGTCAGCAGGACGCGTTTCTGCCCCATATCGAGAATGGCACACTGATTTTCATCGGCGCCACCACTGAGAATCCTTCCTTTGAGTTAAACAACGCGCTGCTGTCACGCGCCCGTGTTTATGTGCTGAAAAGCCTCGAAGAAGATGCGCTGCAAGCGGCTATTAACGCAGCACTTGCTGATACTGAGCGCGGGCTTGGTGGCCGTGGTCTGCAGATATCAGCGGAAAATGCAGCCAGGTTAGCGCGGGCTGCCGATGGTGACGCCCGCAAAGCACTCAATCTGCTGGAGATCGCCAGTGATCTGGCTGAAGAAGGTGATGATGGAGTTCGCGAAATAAGCACCAGTGTGCTGGAGCAGGTACTGCAGACCAGCAGCCGGCGCTTCGACAAAGGCGGTGATTCCTTTTACGAACAGATATCCGCATTGCATAAAGCCGTGCGCGGTTCCTCCCCGGATGCCGCGCTGTACTGGGCGGTGCGTATGCTCGACGGTGGCTGCGATCCACTCTACATTGCGCGACGACTGGTGCGCATGGCCAGCGAAGACATTGGCAATGCCGATCCACGTGCGTTGCCGCTGGCCCTGGCAGCATGGGACACGATGGAGAGGCTGGGCAGCCCTGAAGGTGAGCTGACGCTGGCACACACGGTGATTTATCTGGCCTGCGCTCCAAAGAGCAATGCTGTTTACAATGCCTTCAATGCCGCCAGAGCGGATATTCAAAACTCCGGTTCGCAGGAAGTACCAATGCATTTACGCAATGCAGCAACCTCATTGATGAAGAATATGGACTATGGCAGTGGTTATCGCTATGCGCATGACGAACCGGAAAGCTACGCAGCCGGAGAAAATTATTTTCCGGAACAATTAAAAGATACCCGCTACTACTATCCTGGCAAAAATGGCATGGAGCAGAGAATCAGCGAAAAACTGGATTATCTGCGTCAGCGTGACCAGAACAGCAATCGGAAACGGTATACTTAAAACCCGTATGTTAAAAACAACAGGGAGATGACTCTGGCATACTATCTGGCAGTGGCTATCGGTGGTGCATTTGGTGCGGTTTCGCGCTATTGGATGATTTCCTTCGTGGAAAGCTTTGCTGTAGTCAAACCAGGTCAGTTCCGGTTTCCCTGGGGCACCCTGCTTGTAAATGTGCTTGGTTCTTTGCTGATCGGCGTATTGTTTGTGTTGATAACGGAGAAAGCGCTTATCTCAGCAGAGTGGCGCGCCATTTTAGTGGTCGGTTACATCGGCGCATTCACTACATTCTCCACGTTTTCTCTGGATGCCTTAATGCTGATGCAACATGGACAGGTTCTGCAGGCCGCAGCTTATATTGTGAGCAGCGTATTGGTCTGCATTTTGTTTACATGGCTTGGGGTTATCGGAATGAGAGCAATCTGACAGAGTGCTGGGAGGGTGCTGAGAGGGTGCTGGTTTTAGAATATTGGAATATTAAATTTTTAGTCAGGAAGAATAAATACGATGCTGGATCCAAAATGGTTGCGTGCCGAACCTGAAAAGCTCATTGCTTTACTTGGCAGGAAAAACTTCACCCTTAACCTGGAGCAGATTAATGCGCTGGACGCCCGGCGCAAAGTGTTGCAACAGGAAACCGAAAAACTTCAAAATGAACGCAATGTGCGCTCGAAGCTGATTGGTCAGACTAAAGCTGCCGGTCAGGATGTCGAGCCCTTGCTGGCGGAAGTCAGTCAACTGGGTTCATCATTGGAAGAGGCCAAAAAAGCCCTCGCTGTCGTGCAGGACGAGTTTAATGAACTCTGGCTGCAGATTCCTAATCTACCCCAGGAGGATGTGCCAACCGGGCGTGACGAGAAACAAAATGTCGAGCTGCATCGCTGGGGCACGCCCGCCACTTTTAGCTTTCCGATACAGGATCACGTGGCGCTTGGCGAAAAAGAAGGAGTTTCCGGTGCCGCACTGGATTTTGCTGCTGCCACTAAACTGACCGGCTCACGCTTTGTGGTGATGCGTGGAAAAATCGCCAGACTGCATCGCGCGCTCATTCAGTTCATGCTTGATCAGCACACGGTGCAGCATGGCTACGAAGAGGTTTATGTACCTTACATCGTCAACAGAGATTCCTTGATGGGTACCGGTCAGTTGCCGAAATTTTCCGAGGACCTGTTTCGTCTGGAAGGCGATAATGAGTACTACCTGATACCCACGGCGGAGGTGCCGGTTACCAATCTGGTGCGAGATGAAATAATTCCGGCAGAAAAGCTGCCACTGAAATTTGTTTGTCATACGCCCTGTTTCCGCAGTGAAGCGGGCAGCTATGGTCGCGACACCCGCGGCATGATTCGTCAGCATCAGTTCGAGAAAGTCGAACTGGTACAGATGGTACGTCCTGAAGATTCCGATGAGGCGCTGCAGGAGTTGAGCGGCCACGCCGAGCGGATTCTGCAACTGCTGGAGTTACCTTACCGCGCAATGCTGTTGTGTGGTGGTGATATGGGCGCGAGTGCTGCACGGACTATAGATCTGGAAGTCTGGCTGCCATCGCAGGATTGCTATCGCGAAATTTCTTCCTGCAGCACCTTTGGTGACTACCAGGCGCGCCGCATGCAGGCGCGCTGGCGTAATCCAGAGACCGGCAAGCCGGAATTGCTGCACACACTTAATGGCTCAGGTCTGGCCATCGGCCGCACGCTTGTAGCCATCATGGAAAACTATCAGCACGCCGACGGTTCAATAACCATACCTGCTGTGCTGGCGCCTTACATGGGTGGCATCAGCAAGCTGTAAATAAGCTGTGATTAAGAGTTGAGCATGGAATTTCTGCCAGTATTTCTAAATGTCAGAGGCGCGCGCTGCCTGATCGTCGGCGGCGGTGAGGTTGCCTATCGCAAAGCGGTGTTGTTGGACCGCGCTGGTTCACAGCTGCTGGTGGTTGCGCCTGAAATAAGCCAGCAGCTGCAGGATCTGCTCAGGCAGGGGCAGGGCATTGTGCAGCAGCGCGATTTCCTTGAGAGTGATCTGGATGCGGTGCTGCTGGTCGTTGCCGCCACCGATGATGAAACCTTGAATGCCCATGTCTCTGAATTGGCAAAAAAGCGTGGTTTGCAGGTTAATGTTGTTGACCGCCCGGAGTTGTGTACCTTTATCGTACCCGCCATAGTTGATCGTTCACCGGTAGTCATTGCGATTTCCAGCAGTGGCAGCTCGCCCATTTTAACGCGTCAACTTAAAGAAAAGCTTGAGACTGTTATTCCCGGTGGCTACGGTCGCCTGGCTGAGTTACTGCGCGGCTATCGCACTGAAGTGAAACAGACGATCAGTGACTTCACTAAACGTTCGCGCTTCTGGGAGCGCGTGCTCTCTGGTCCCATGCCGGAGATGGTTTTCTCTGGCAAGGAAGATGAAGCCAGGGCGTATCTGGATCAGGCGCTGGCGGGCGCTGAAGATCTGCAGGTACAGGGCGAAGTATTTCTGGTCGGCGCGGGACCTGGTGATCCGGAACTACTCACCCTGAAAGCACTGCGACTGATGTATGAGGCAGACGTGGTACTTTATGATCGTCTGGTGTCGAAAGAGATCCTGCAAAAGGTTCGGCCTGATGCTGAGAAAATTCATGTCGGCAAACAGCGCGCTGATCATACGGTACCGCAGGAACAGATCAATGCCATGCTGGTGCGTCTGGCCAGAGAAGGTAAAAAAGTGCTGCGCCTTAAAGGCGGCGACCCGTTTATTTTTGGCCGCGGCGGCGAAGAGATTGATCAACTGGCTGAGGCGGGCATTCCGTTTCAGGTTATCCCTGGCATAACGGCAGCTTCCGGCTGTGCCTGTTATGCCGGTATTCCGCTGACACACAGAGACTATTCGCAGTCCGTGCGCTTCGTCACCGGTCACCTTAAGGAAGGCAGCGCTGAGCTGGATTGGGATCAACTGGCTTGCGAGCATCAGACTGTGGTTTTTTATATGGGCCTGGTCGGTCTGGAAAATATCTGCCAGCAATTAATGGCGCATGGAATGAGCAGGGATATGCCAATTGCGTTGATTCAGCAGGGCACTACACAGAATCAGAAAGTGGTAATCGGCACTCTGGAGACGATGGCAGAGAAAGTAAATGCAGCGAAGGTTCAGCCGCCAACCCTGATTATTGTCGGCAGAGTGGTAAAACTGCACCGACAATATTCATGGTTTAAGAAGCAGGCTTGAGTCAGAGTTTAATCTGTCTGGATTTTTTTGCAGTAATCACGCGGCAGTCATGCAGAACACATCCAGCTTATTGCCATCCAGGTCACGGAAATAACCTGCGTAAAAAGTGGGACCGCGTGGGCCTGCCGGACCTTCACATTTTGCGCCAAGTTCAATCGCCTTGTTGTAAATCCGATCAACAGAAGCCGGGCTGTCAGCAGCAAGTGCTACCATCACACCGTTGCCAATCGTTGCTGGCTGACCATCATAGGGCTTGATAATGGCAAGCATGGGTCTGTCAGCCGACGTACCCCAGGCGATGAAACCGTCCATTTCCATGGCGCGTTTCGCACCCACCTCTGCCAGAAGCGGGTCATAAAACGCAGCAGATTTTGCCATATCGTTCGTGCCAAACGTAACATAGCCGATCATTGTGTCATCCTCATTGATTTGTGATTGATTGGTACTTTTTTAAAAACTAATGCATTTCCGGCAGCGTGAGATCTTCTGACGAAACTATCAGGCCATTATTGTCGCCATAGACATAGTGTCCAGGGTGGAAAGTAACGCCGGCAAAAGTCACTGGAATGTTCAGCTCACCAACGCCGCGCCGGATAGTCTTCAGCGGAATGGCGCCCAGCGCCAGAACACCAAAATCAAGCATGCTGATTGCGTTCACATCACGAATGCAACCATACACGATGACGCCTTCCCAGCCATTGTCGATTGCCGTTTCAGCCAGCATGTCGCCGAGCATTGATCGACGCATCGAACCCGCGCCATCGACCACCAGCACTTTTCCCGAACCGGGAAGCTCCAGTTGCTGCTTTACCAGCGAATTATCTTCGCAGGCTTTAACAGTAACGATCTCTCCGCCAAATGCTTCGCGTCCACCAAAATTGATAAACATGGGATCGGCCACTTCAATCAGATCAGGGAAGCGGTCGCACAATTCTGGCAGTAAATCTGTAATTGAATCTTTCATTAAGAACCTGTGAAATTATTAAACGATTAAATCGAAATCTCTTTTGAGAATCTCGATTATTTCTGCTTTCGGATTATCCGATAGCACGATTTTCTGTCCGGTAATGGTTTCGGCGATGTCGCGGTAAGTTGCCGAAACCTGCATCAGCACAGAAGCGGGCAGGGCATTGTCGCGCGCCAGCGCCTGACGCTCAGGCATACGATCCTTGTTCAAAAGAATATCCGGGTCCGGGAAGTAGTTGAGCAATAATTGCCGGAATTCTTCTTTGGATTTCTCAATTACCTTGCCGGTTCGATACGAGGGACCATCCCAGATGCGCGAGGAATCCGGTGTGCCTACTTCATCCATGTAAATCAGTTTTTGTGCACCATTGCGGTCAGTGACATAACCAAACTCAAACTTGGTATCGACAAAAATCTGATCCAGTTCTGCCAGCGCACCGCTGATCAGATTGAAACCTTCACGGAGCAGTTTCTCGTAAAAGTCGATATCAGCCGGGCTGCGGAAACTGAAGGCTTCGAAATTATTCTCGATGTCTTGGCGCGTGATGTTGACATCATCGGCCGCTGGCACACCGGGGATGCCGGTCAATATGCCTTTGGTTGAAGGTGTTATCAGCAGCTCGGGCAGTTTCTGATCTTTCTGCAAACCATCGGGAAGCCGGATGCCACAAAACTCGCGCTCGCCTTTGCTGTATGAGCGCCACATCGAACCTGTTATGTATTGACGACAGATTGCCTCGATCATGACAGGTCGCGCTTTTTGCACGATCCAGACAAAGGGATGCGGGATTTCAAGAATATGACTTTCAGCCAGACCATGCTCGCGGAACAAGCGGAACCAGTGGTTAGAAATAGCATTCAGTGATGCGCCTTTGCCGGGCACACCCTGAATGCCATCTTCACCGTGCCAGATGCAGTCAAACGCTGAGATGCGATCGCTGATCACCATAATTGCCAGCGGTGTATCAGCGGCGACATGGTAGCCGCGCTGTTTGATCAGACGCTTGCTGTCTGCATCAGTCAGCCAGTAAACAGAACGCACTTTGCCGCTGTGCACGGGCTTGTCGGTGCGGATAGGGAGGTCATTATTAACGGCCAGAACCCGATTGGCGAGACTCATGGGACAGCTTCCTCATAGTTGGGGGCGAAATAATACCAGATCACTTTCTTAAGAAGTAGACGAGATATTTTACAGACAATTCTCAGATTGGGGCGGCCGACGATTCAGGATACCGGCGCATTGGCAAAATAAGGCTGCAGCGTTATGCTATGGAACCGCATCAACCAGCCGGTGGCCCGCCATTTGCCTTATTCAAGAGCGGTTTGGATTTTTCCTCGACCAAGGTAGAAACCTTCAACTCACGGAGAATGTAATGAACCCTCGATACCCCGCCAAACCGCTGTTTATTCTGGCCATTGCGGCTTTATCACTCGTAAGTTGCAGCCCGGAGGAGCAGCCAGAATCAGCTGCGTCGGCGGTTACAGAGTTTGCGCAAGCTGCCGGCGTTGAATCGTTCACCGCATTTATCTCAGGCACGCGCGTTGGGCAGATGGAAGTTGAACACGGCGATGTCACTCATGTTGGCTATGAGTACCGCAACAATGGTCGTGGCCCATCGGTTAAGGAGGTGATTGAATTTAATGATGATGGCGTGCCAGAAAGCTGGAGCGTTACGGGCGCGACAACCTTTGGCAATATCATAGAAGAGCAGTTCCGGGTTGAAGAAGGTAGAGCCTACTGGACAGACACCACCGGTTCGAGCGAGTCGGATATGGCCGCAGCCAATTTGTATGTGGCGCAAGAATCCAGCCCTTATGCCTTGTGGGTTTACTCAAGGTTATTATTGGCTGATGATGATAATGCCTTAGCGGTGCTACCCGCTGGTGAGCTCAGACTTGAGGCAATCGAAAATTTCGATGTCACTGGCAGCGGCGAAAAATCAATTACAATCACCACCTATGCTCTATCCGGAATTGATTTGAACCCGAGTTACTTTGCACTCGATGAGTCTGGATTGCTATTCGCCTCGATGAGTGAAAATTTTGCACTCATTCGATCTGGTTTCGAGGGGGAAGAGAAGCGCTTGCGTGATCTGTCTGCCGAATACGGGACCCGTCGGTTTGAAACCATACAAGAGAAAGTGACGCGTGTTTTTGATAAACCTGTGCGCATTAATAACGTAAGGGTATTTAATCCAGCAAGCTTAAGCCTGTCCGACTACTCATCGGTGTTGACAGTAGATAACCGGATTGCGTCAATTGACGCAGTAGCGCAGGGTACAGATGCTAATGAAATACTTATTGATGGTGCGGGCGGCACACTGATTGCTGGCATGTATGAGATGCATGCCCACGCTGGGCAAAGCAGTGCGCTTCTCAATATCGCGGCTGGTGTCACTAGTTTCCGCGATATGGGAAACAACAATGAAGTGCTAAGCGACTTAATTGCCAAGATCGAGTCAGGTAGATTGGTTGGCCCGCGAATCAGCCGCAGCGGTTTTATCGAAGGCAAAAGCCCGTTTAACTCCAATAGCGGCATCCTGGTTTCTACTCAGCAAGAAGCACTCGATGCAGTAACGTGGTATGCCGACCAAGGCAATTTTCACCAGATAAAAATCTACAACAGCATTAACCCGGATTGGGTGCCTGCCATGGTCGCCGAGGCGCACGCGCGCGGCCTGCGCGTTGCTGGACATGTGCCCGCATTCTCCAATGCTGATGCCATGATCGCAGCAGGATACGATGAGCTTACTCATATTAATCAACTAATGCTGGGCTGGGTATTGGCCCCTGATGAAGATACCCGCACCTTGCTGCGGCTGACTGCTATGAAGCGATTTCCAGCTATCGATATCGATTCCGCACCCGTGCAATTCAACATTTCGAGCATGGCGGACCGTGTCATGGGTATGGACCCAACTCTTGCGATTCATGAAAATCTTATGCTGTCTCGCAATGGCCAGGTGGCACCGGGCATGTTGGATTACATCGACAATATGCCTGTAGGCGTGCAGCGCAATGCTAAGACAGCCCGTTCAGAGATCGCAACGCCTGAGGACGACATCGCTTATCGACAAGGCTACGCCAAAATATTAGAGACGGTACGCGAGATGCGAGACCAAGGGGTCGTGATCATCCCCGGCACTGACCTTGGTGGTTCGTTCACTTACCACCGCGAGTTAGAGCTCTACCAGGAGATAGGCATGACCCCAGGCGAGGTGCTCAAAATGGCAACCTTTGATATGGCCAGCTACTTAGGTCAGGACGAGGAACTAGGTTCTATCGAGCAAGGCAAACTGGCCGATTTTTTCTTAGTACCTGGCGACCCAACGGTTGATCTGAAAGCAATTAAGACAATCTCGCTGGTCGCTAAGGACGGCATATTTTATTTTCCCAGTGACATTTATCCAGAGTTTGGTATTCGGCCATTTACGGATGCGCCGGAGGTTATTTATTCACAGTAGTTGGTGCTGGAAGTAGACAGAACATTTTACAAACAATTCTCTGGCCGGGGCAGTCCGGCAATTTTGCTGGCCAGCAGTGCTGGATTACCAGGAAACAGTTTCAACAGATAAATGCTGCGGCCTTTGTCCGGACCAAGATCACGGGCGACCAGCTTAACCAAAGGCCGCATTGACAGCGATAAGGTGTGCTCGGCATAAAATTTGCGCAGCAGGTAGATCACCTCCCAGTGCGCTGGTGTCAGTTCAATGGATGCAGCTGCGGCCAACTGTGCCGCAACATTCTCATTCCAGTCGCTGAGTTCGCGCAGATAGCCATCTTTGTCCAGATTCAGCGCCGGGTCGTCGGGATTATGGATGTCTGAAGCATTCATGGGCATTGTTTAAAACCAGCTTATTGTCCTTGCGTGGTGACAGGCAAGTTCTACAAATTGTGGATAGCTGATGGCTTCAATGCGGCCGGTAATGCGCCCGTTCATGCCCCCACTCAGGTCGATTCCACGTGCCTGCAGATCTTCCTGCAACGCGCAGAGCCTGACAGCCGGATCAAGCTCACTGAACAGCAACAGATCAGCCTGACTGCTGCCACAGGCGTAAACCCCATCTTCGATCAGCAATACAGTATCGCCAGCCACCGCGGTGCGCAGACAGGAATTGAGTACGTCTGCACTGCTGGAAGATTTGTTGACCGTATGCAGGCTGCTCACAGATTAAATACCACGTCAGAATTATTGATTAAGGCCTGAATCTGCTCCATGGAGCAGATGACAGCAGTCGGCAGACACAAAGAATCGACGCTCAGGTCACGTGCGAGCAGTGAAGCCTCATCGACAAATACCTGCTCAATATCATAGAGCTCAAGCGCAGGAAATGCCGCGCTCAGGTTTTTAGCATGAATCGCAGCCGGTGCCTGGTGCTTCAAGAGCTGGTAGACGCCGTCATCCATAAACACATAGTTAACCTTTTGATCAAAAACCGAGGCGGACAGCACCATGTCCAGACAGGCCTTGGCATAGCTCTGACCGTAGGGCGCTTTGCGGGAGATGAAGGTCAGCGTTTTTTTAACGGCAGTGCTTTCAATGACGGTTTCAGTGGTGGCTTCAGTGGGGATCTGGGTCACGGCATCAGGCTCCAAAACTCACAACGCGATCGGACGCGATACAGGCGTCAATTAATTGCCCGAGTCCGGAAAGCTCGGCAGAGTCAGAAAGGTTATGGCAGCTCTTCTCATACCGCTGCGCTTCCATGGCATCCAGCACCCCACGTTTCAGCGCCGAGGACACGCAACTTACCGCGTCTATCTGATGCCGCTTAATCAGTTTCGCCCACTGCAGCGGAAGATTAATTTCATCCTGTGCTGGCACACTGAGCTGACTGTTGTTGTGCACCCCGTCGTGATAGAAAAATAAACGGTAGATACTGTGGCCGCCATCAAGCAGTGCGCTGCAAAACTGCCAGGCACTGGTAGCCGACTGAGAAGAACAGGGCGCAGAGTAAATAACGATAGTGAATTTCACGTTGTTTAAGTGACCATAAGCGTGTTGCTGAAATGAAAAAGCCCCGACCAGAGGCCAGGGCTTTCAGTATCAAACAAATCTAAATATCAATCATCGCCTGAGAAAGCCGTCAACAGGTGGATCAGGCTCATGAAGATATTGTAGATAGACACATACAGGGTGATGGTCGCGACGATATAGTTGCGCTCACCGCCATTAACAATGGCTCCGGTCTGCATCAGAATGACCGCGCTGGAAAACAGCATAAAGCCCACTGACATCGCCAATTGCAGTGCTGGCATCTGCATAAACAGATTCAGCACAAACGCCGCTACCAGTACCAGGAAGCCCGCGAAGATGAAGCCGTTCAGGAAGGAGAAGTCTTTCTTCGATACCAGCGCATAGCCAGACAAGCCAAAGAAAATAAACGCTGTTCCGCCCAGAGCTGTCATTACCACGGAGCTGCCAGCACTGCTTGACATCAACATGCCGATCAGGGGTCCGGTGCCGTAGCCAATCAATCCAGCAAACGCGAAAACCGTGACCAGACCCCATGCGCTGTTTTTCAGAGCGTGTGTCGCAAACAACAGGCCATAGAGGCCGATAATGTAAACCCACATATTGATGGGCGGGGCAGTGAAGCTCATCGAAGCCATTATCGCGCTGAATGCCAGTGTTAAACCAAGCAGCAGATAAGTATTTTTAAGTACCTTGTTGACCGCAACAGCCGATTCGCCTGCATGTGCAACGTTTAATTCGTAATTACTCATCGTTACTAAAACCTCCGATAGGGTTTGGGTAGATCATCTAAAGCTGGATGGAAAAATAGCATTTTCTTACGTTCTACGCGCTATATGGGGATGAATTCCAGCAAATTCAAACTGCTACGAACCCAATCATACAGCGCGAACGGTTAAAATCAACGCTTTTCAAAGAAAAGCCCGGCAACGCTCATTCTGCGGTTGACTGAAAATATAATTAAGGTAACATTCCGGCCCTGAATGCGGAGGGGTGGCAGAGTGGTTTATTGCACCGGTCTTGAAAACCGACGAAGGTGAAAGCCTTCCGAGAGTTCGAATCTCTCCCCCTCCGCCACTATTCTTTATAAATCAATAACTTATAATTGGTAAATATTTTTTCCTATCTTCCTACCTATCATAAGAATAATGATACGTTCTTCTGCTATTTTGAGACAAAAAAAAGCCCCGACCAGAATATGAAGGGGCCATAAGCGCTTCCTGCCAGTTACTCATTTATAGTCCAGATCCACCGGATTGCAAATCTGGAATTCCCCAGATAGATCAGCCCTGCGAGCCATCAGGTGGCCTGCGGCCTATGCCAACAAACCGATTGTCCGGTGGCCGCCTGCCGTTGCTCGCAAACCTATTGCCCGATGGATTGTCTGCGGCGGGTGGAACCTTACCCCGGCTGTGGGGACTTAACCCGAAATCAGATTGCATACCGCGCAACGTGGCAATCAGGCTTGCTGCCGGAGTTTCTCCAGCGGTCCACAGCTGAACTAATTTTCCGTGCAGAGCGCACATATGGCCCAAGGCAGCAAGGTCACCTTCGGCAAGCAGTTTGTTGGATAGCAGGATCGGCACCAGGCGGTTCCATTCTGTGACGGCATGCGCGTTCGGCAGCCAATCGGGAGGAGCCGGGCGCTCAGTCAATGGCGGGACTTCAATGCCGGCAGCACGATCACGGCATGGTTGGAGTGTTCCTGCGAGAACTTTTAACGATCGCGGTTTAACTGGTCTGGCCATAATAAATATCCAATTTTGAAATTTTGCATGCGTGAATAAACGTCTACCCTCAACGGTCTGGATCCTGAAAGCGCCAGACTTTTTATCCCCGGGGGGGGCTGATTGAGTCAAAGCGCGAAGTCTGCCTTTGCTTGCTCAAGGCAACTCATCCTCGCTTTCGGATCGCTCCGGCACTTGGCAATTGCATCCTCAATCTTCTCCGGATTGGTTTCATTGATGCGCGCCAGCCATGTCCTGATTGCTGCTTCCTCTTCGGCAAGCAACAGGTTTGCTACGGCTACACTCGCTACACTTGCGACAGTAGTTTGGCTGTCTGCGTTCATATGCGTAGCGGTTGTAGCAACTGTAGCTGTAGCAATCAACAGTGCCGGGTTCACAGAAAGGTCAACTTTCCTCCCTGCCTTTAACAATCGAAGCCGGTCATGCTCGATCAATTCACTGATTGCTGCATCAAGCCGGTTCTTATCCCGAACCGGTCCGTGCTGGTGAAGAAAGCGTTTGTTGACAATTCCCTTGCGCTCGCGGCTACAGTATTCAGTCAGCCAACTATCCAGCCGTACAGCGTCCGCCAGCTCTGCCGGTAATGCCAGTTCACCAAAGAAGCGCCGGGACTCCTTCAGGTGCCAGGCAGCGATGCGGCTTGCCGATTCGAAGCAATCACCACTAACAGCGCCAGTGCCGTGCTCGAACACCTGGAAAAGTGCCGCCAACCGTGCCGCATTGTCAGCGGTTTTGCTTGCCACATCTCTAATGTCGTATAACGCGCCACCAGTAGCAAGATCGCTTTCAATTGTGTCGTGAAATTCAACCCATGCCCTCTTTGCCTGAGGTGACAGCGACATCATGGCCGGGGTCAGCGCTCCGTCATCGTCTATATTAACCGGCTGATTCAGAATCTCGGCAATGCGCCGATTGAATGCGGCCAGTGCGGGCCAGTTGGCCGGTGCCTCGGTGAAGGGTCTAAATCCTTGTGTTGATGTTGGCCGCGAAATAAGGAAGCGTGCCAAGAAGCCAGTGCCGCGCGCCAGCTCTCCGGACTTGCTGAAAAACTCGCGCAGGGTCGGTTCCTGTATTTGCAGAGCCATGGTCAGCCGTGCGCCTCGAACCGTGAATGATTCGCTGGTTCGGCGGTCTATATTCAGGGTGGCGCCGTCCCATAACTGATTGAGCAAGGCCATGTTCCGCATGGCTGCATCCTTGCTCATGGCATGCCCGCCGAACACGGCCCCGCCTTCGGCAGATACCACTCCGGCGGATGGCCACTGCTTCGCCAGTGCGAAAGCCAGTGCTTCAGGGGTGGCGTCTTGATACATCAACCTGGGAATTTTGGGCGGTTCGGGTTTCTCTTGCTCCAGATTTCGCAAGGCTGATTGCATGTCAGCCGTAGGTTTGCTCTCCTTGGATAGCTGCCGAATTTTATCCTTGATTCCGGACCGCTGGGCTTCCCATGCATCAAGATCTGCTTTGTAGTTCTTTATATCGGGCTTTGCTTTCTCTGCTTCGGCTGATTCATAGTCTTTGATTGCCTTTGTAAATAGGCCATCGCAGGTAGATTTACGCTCGCCAGAATCGGCGATGGTCAGCAGGAACAGTCCGGTAGGGCCTTGCAGCTTGTCTGCCCGCCGAACATCGACGTGGGCTTGAATCGCCAGCGAGAGCGCCGACAGTGCGCTTGATGCGATCATCGGCACGGGTGCCTTAACAAAGTCCGCCACCTCGGTCACAGCGGCCCGGACGATGCCTGGTAACGCGCCAATAGGATAAGGCTCGGCCTCATGGCTGGCGGTTAATGATTGTGGATCCGGCCATACGTTTTGGGGGGTGAATTGATCGGCAACAATTTTATCCAGCAAGTTATAAGTCATCGCGGACCAACCTTGCTAAGCCATGGAAGCGCCTGGCTGTATCAATCAGTTTCGCTTGGTCGGCTGGGGTCAATTTCTTGCTGTCAGCCAGGGCGGACGCACACACCGTGCAGTGGTAAAAGTCTCCGTCAATTTCCTGAAGGACCGCGCGCAACGTTTCTGTGATAAGATCAAACTGTTGGTTTGTTGTGGCCTGCCCCCCTGCCATGGGGGGGTGCTTCAAAGTTTCCATTCCTTAAGCCCTCCCATTTTCCCATTCTTCAATATCCGATAACTTCCACCTGGTGGAGCCTAGTGATAACTTTACAGGTCTCGGGAATTGGTCGGCAGCGGTCCATCGCCAGATTGTTGCGGGACTTGTATCAAGACGGTCGGCAACACGTTTGACACTGAGGTATTGTTCTGAGGTTTGAGCTGTTCTATTTGGTGCGGTTCCCATGCTGTTTCACCTGTCTGTGATTGATTGAACGTATTTGCGATAGCAGGTGAAAGCCTAGCGGGGCGTTATTTTTTTAACTAGGATAAGTTGGAGTCGATAAAAGGGTGCTGAATTTGCCCTACTGGTGATAAACGAGAACTAGATCTAATCCGTCAGGTTGACTGAGCGGATCAAACTCTTCCCACGCGGCACCAAGAGCCTTTCTATACCTCGAATCTGACAGATGTATTCCAGCATCGACGCAAACCTTGCCAAAGGCCAGGACCGCTTCGCTCTTGTCATATATCGTTGGCCTGTCCTTTCCGCATTGATACCAGATATGAAGAAAGGCGCTCGCACCCCATGGGATTTCTGGTTTAGCGCGAGAATCAGGATAGAGTGCTGCTTCCTGCAAGGCCGTCGCAGCGATATCTCTTAATCTCCATTTTGTTGCCTCCCACATACCCTGCATGCTTTCTTCCGGATCGCGCTCAATCGGCCATCCGTCTTTGCCAATTTCCGGAGGTGGATCAGTGTTGTAGGCTTCCTCCACGAACATCCATCGTTGTTCACCGATTAGATCGGCCGTTTCTTCCAATCGTTGAGCCAGCATCTTCAGTTCTAGTACTCGCGGCGTTGGACTCCAGTCAGACTTATTCCTCAAAATTAACCATTCTACTAATTTTTGAATGCTCGCCTCATAATTATAGTAAGGATGATCGCTCATGCATCCCCCCTGATGGGAACCACCTTGCCAGACTTCTGTGTGTGTCCGTGGTAGCAAAATTGTTCCCAGTCCTGCATCAGCAAACGCCTCTTATCTATGAGCTCAGAGCGAGCATAGGCGGCGCGGGTGGCATCATCATTGACGTGAGCAAGCGCCAGTTCTGACACTTCATCAGCGTAGCCGGTATGTTCTCTGGCCCAATCTTTAAATGTCGATCTGAAACCATGCGCGGTGACGGGAATGTCCATGCGCTTTAATACTGATGTCAGGAAGTTGTTTGACGCTATGCCGCCTTTGGGATTGCTAAAAACAAGTTCGGCCGGGTCACCTTGTCCTATGGATTGCAGTAGCTCAATCGCGGCTGCGGTTAGTGGTACGCGGTGAACCTTGTTCGACTTCATGCGGTTAGCCGGAACGGTCCACACCTGTTTGATAAAGTCTACTTCCTGCCATGTAATGCCGGGCTTGCCTATTCGTTTATCGCCAATAACCTCATTGGTGCGGCTGGCTGTCAGGATTAAAAATTCAAGGGCGCGGGCTGCTGTGCCGTGACGTTTTTTTAGATCCTGAATGAAGGCGGGCAGGTCATCGCAAGACAATGCTGCATGGTGTCCTTTTTGGTGCGTTTTGCTCGGGGCTGCATATACCTTGTCGAGGTAATTTTTCCAGCGGGCAGGATTTTCTTCACTGCGGTAGCCATGGATAGCACACCAGCCCAATATGTTTTCAATGCGGCCTCGAATGTTGTTGGCCGTGGGGGTTATGGCGTCCCAGATCGGATCTAGAACAGATTTAATATGCGCCAGATTCAGTTCCCGCACTGGTACCTTACCGATATGCGGCATTGCGTAAATGTTCAGGGTACTTGTCCATTGTGCCGACTGGCGCGGGTTTCTGAATTCCTTTTCCTTCATGGCAATGTAATCGTGTGCCGCCTTCTCAAAGGTCATAGACGTTAGCTGTGAGGCTATCAAGGCGCGTTTGTTGGCCTTGCGCTGTTCCACGGGATCAATACCGCTATCTATAAGCTCGCGCTGCTCCTTCGCTTTCTGCCGTGCTTCTGCCAGTGTTACGTCAGGGAAACCACCTAAACCAATGCTGCGGCGCTTTCTGCCTATTACCGTGCGAAAAATCCACGACTTTGCACCAGACGGTGTAACTTGTAACAATAACCCGGCGTTTCCTCCGACCGGGTGCAGTCCGTTATATCGCTTACCGCCTGCGCTGATTGCATGCGTCAGGCGTCTAACCTCGGTCGCGCTTAGCTCCTTCGCTTTCTTGGGCATCCCCTACCCTCCTTTATACCTATCATAAATAATGTCATTGTATGCTACGGCATGACACAAGATAAGACAAGTATTTTGCAAAGGGTCAGTATCTGCGGGCGTTCCAAAATTATAACTCTATGTAAAACAATACCTTATAGCGCGTTTTGGCTTCCTCCCCCTCCGCCACTATTTCAGAATCTCCCACCTCGATTGCCATCCCCAAGCCCAATAGAACCCACCACCGCTAACAGCGGGGGAGAGGTTCGAACGTTAAGAGTTCGACCGATTGCGCAGCAATCAGCAACGAGCGCGCAGCGCGAAGCCCGCAGGGTTGAAACAGCCTTAAGGCTGTTTCAATTAATCTCTCCAATACGCCACTATTTCAGAATCTACCCCCTCGATTGCCATCGCCGCTGGCAGCGGCCATACGCCGCCCAGTAGCCCAAATGTGCGCTTGCAGGTAGCCACTCTCACCCTGATCACGGGACAACTCTGGAACTGGCAGATTGACTCGCTTCAATCGCTCGGCCAATCGACTGCTGACTAAATCCACTTCTCTTTAACACTTCAATCTGGCATCGTTGTTCGCAGGTCAGTTGCTTGTAGCTACCCATTTCGCATAGCTCTTGCCGGAAAAAAAGGCAAGAGCCTACAGACAGCGGACCTTTTTGCCTGCCGCGGTTGAGTTATGCACTTCAGAATTGAACCCGCCACTCTAAACACCACCCAACTAAGGATTTTAGGTTCAATGGAAATCAAAGTTAATTTCCTCGACAATCTCAGACTTGAAGCTAAGTTTGATGATTTTACTGTCATCACTGATCAACCTATTCGCTACAAAGGTGATGGCTCAGCACCCAGTCCGTTTGATTATTTTCTTGCTTCATCGGCACTTTGTGCAGGTTATTTTGTGCGGGTGTATTGTTTGTCCCGTGACATTCCTACTGAAAATATCAGGTTATCGCAGAATAATATTGTTGACCCTGAAAACCGGTATAACCAAATCTTTCAAATTCAGGTGGAGTTGCCAGAAAGTATTTCTGATAAAGATCGCCAAGGTATTTTAAGATCGATTGACCGCTGCACAGTGAAAAAAGTAGTGCAAGCTGGCCCTGAGTTTAAAATCGAGTCGGTTAACAACCTCGACGAAGACGCTCATGCCATGCTTATGGGGCAACCAGAAGGTGATTCCAGCACTTACATCTTAGGCAAAGACCTCTCACTTGAACAAACTATCTCGAACATGACTGGTATTTTGGCCGACCTTGGCATGAAGATCGAGATTTCTTCCTGGCGCAATATCGTGCCCAATGTGTGGTCACTGCATATCCGCGATGCGGCGTCGCCTACGTGTTATACCAACGGTAAAGGCTCAAGCAAAGAGAGCGCACTGTGCTCGGCGCTCGGTGAGTTTATCGAACGCCTTAACTGCAATTTCTTTTACAACGAGCAATATTTTGGCGAAGAGATTGCCAACAGCGACTTTGTGCATTATCCCAATGAAAAATGGTTTAAGCCAGGGCCAAATGACGAGCTGCCAGCAGGCATTTTGGATGAATATTGCTTAGGCATCTACAATGAAGACGGTGAACTGTGTGGCTCAAATCTGATTGATACCAACTCGGGTATGGTTGAGCGTGGCATATGCGCTATTCCTTATGTGCGTCAGTCCGATGGAGAAACCGTGTATTTCCCATCTAATTTGATTGAGAACTTATTCTTAAGTAACGGTATGAGTGCAGGCAATAACCGGCATGAAGCGCAAGTGCAGTGTCTATCGGAAATCTTCGAGCGCGCGGTAAAAAAACAAATTATTGAACAAGAGATTGTCTTGCCAGACGTGCCGCAACATGTGCTTGAGAAGTACCCAGGCATCTTAGAGGGCATTAACGCCTTGGAAGAGAACGGTTTCCCTGTGGTGATTAAAGATGCTTCATTAGGCGGCCAATTCCCAGTGATGTGTATGACGCTAATGAACCCCAAAACGGGTGGCGTATTTGCATCATTCGGTGCCCATCCAAGCTTTGAAGTAGCGCTGGAACGCAGCCTGACTGAACTACTACAAGGTCGCAGCTTTGAAGGTTTAAATGATGTACCGCGACCAACTTTTAATAGCCTGGCGGTGAAGGAACCAGAAAACTTTGTTGAGCACTTTATTGATTCAACGGGCGTTATCTCCTGGCGCTTCTTTAGTGCCAAACATGATTATGAATTTTGCGAGTGGGATTTCTCAGGCTCAAACAAAGAAGAAAAAAAGCGCCTATTGGACATTCTAGAGGGTCTAGGCAAAGAAGTGTATATTGCCGAATTTAATGACCTGAGCACCACTGCTTGTCGCATCCTGGTGCCTGATTATTCAGAGGTGTATCCCGTTGAAGACCTTATTTTTGACAATACCAACAAGGCGCTTGATTACCGCGAAGATATCTTGAATATTCATTCTCTGAGCGATGACACCTTGGCGAGTTTGGTGCAGCGTTTAGAAGAAAGTCAGCTAGATAATTACATGGATATTAGAACCTTGATTGGCATTGAGTTCGATGAGAATACTGTTTGGGGACAGCTGACCATTCTTGAGTTAAAAATTCTTATTACCCTTGCCTTAGGCGAACTTGATGAGGCCATTCAGTTAGTAGAAGAGTTCTTGCAGTACAACAATAATACCGTAGAGCGCGGCTTATTCTATCAAGCGGTTCATGCAGTCCTTGAGATCACCCTGGACAAAAAATTGGCGATTGAGCATTTTATCGTCAACCTGAATAGAATGTTCGGCAAAAGAACAATGGATAGTGTGATCGGCTCTGTAACAGGCGAAGTAAAATTCTTCGGCCTAAGCAAAACCAGCATGAAACTGGAAGGCTTAGACAAACACCTGAGACTAATCGGAAGCTACAAAAAGCTTCATCAAGCTCGCAAAGCGAAAAAAGCGTAACGTATCACCCATTAATGTTGGATCACGGATTTTGTGTTGGAATAAGAACGGCGAGGAGGTTTGACTTTATTCCAGCCGAGCCGATGCTGTTCACTTAATTCTACAAAGTTCTTAACATAAATTGATCAACGATTAATCATCGACGCATGAAAACTCAATCAAAACAACAAACGCCCCCTTCGTCTCTGCATAAATACGCAGAAGATAACCTCCGGTACATCCGTGCCACCATGGAGAGCTCCACCGTTTTCACTGGTGTTTCGGGAAAGGGCTATGTTGCTGCCGGGGCTTCGGCGCTGATTGCTGCATGGATAGCTGCTCAACAAACTACTGATGCCGCATGGCTTGCAGTGTGGATGATTGAATTATTGCTCGGCGCAGGCATCGCCTTTTTTCTGACTGCCAAAAAGGCCAGGGCACTTGGCTCATCAGTCTGGTCTTCCAGCGGTCGGAAGTTATTGCTGGCCTTCCTGCCAGCGATGGCTGTGGGCGGCATGCTCACGCTTGCGTTCTATCTGCGCGACACCATCTCACTGCTGCCAGGTATCTGGCTCAGCATCTACGGGGCGGCCACGATGACTGCGGGGCTCTGGTCTATTCGTATCATACCTTTGATGGGTGCCGTGTTTCTGGCGCTGGGGGCGATTGTAATATTTACCGGAGTTTCTGCTGATCTGATGCTGGCTTCGGGCCTGGGTGGGGTGCATATTGTGTTTGGCATACTGATCTGGAGGAAATATGGCGGTTAAATCACGAGCGACTAATCAACACGAGCTAGCTGCAAGGGAACCTGCTCCAGTGCTGACCACGAAAGACGGGGCGATGAAAGACGGGGCTACGAAAGATAGGGCGACGAAAAAGAAATCGAGCATTGATCTGGACAGGTTGATTCACGAGCGGACCCGATTAGCCATTGTCAGCGCGCTGGCTGCCAACAGCCTGCTCACGTTCACCGATCTGAAATCACTGCTACAGGTTTCAGATGGCAACTTGAGCGCACATGCCAGGAAACTTGAAGATGCTGGTTACCTGGCCTGCAATAAAAGCTTTGACGGACGCGTCCCGCGGACAGAGTTCAGCTTAACGGATTCGGGTCGCGAGGCGTTGAGCAGGTATATCAAGCACATGGAATCGCTTATAAAAGCGATGAAAAAGGCGTGATTTCAGCTGCTTTTTTTTGACTATAAACTTTGCAATGCAAAGTTCTTTGATAAAAATAACATTCAATGAAGGAATTAAAAAATGGAATCAAGTTCTGGTGGCAAAGCACTAACTGAGAACGAACCGATCAATCAAAAAGCACGTCTCGCATTGATGGCATCTGGCTTTGCCCTGATTCTTGGGATTGCAGGCAATCTCCTCTTTCGGGTCGGATCTCTGGGGATCAATGCATTGCTGGCTGCGCTTTTACTGACTGTAGCGTTCCACCTGTTGATTCGACGGTTTCAGCTTCCGCTTCGAGGCGCGGCCATCTGCTTGTCGGCGACAGTCCCAGTGCTGGCGGCTGTCCTGGTGTGGCGTGCATCGCTGCCGCTGACAGCTCTCAGTGTGCTCGGCGTGCTGCTCGCCCTTATCAGCACAGCGCTCATTGCACACGATCGCGCATTTGGGGAACGCCAATCTCAGAAACGCCTGTTTCCCGAACGAGGGACATGGGATCTCGTCGCGGAATCTGTTGCAACGGGATTCCATGCCGTGTTCGGCATCTTCCGACTCGGCGTTGCGACCCGGGACGGCCTCGTGAACTGGTCTCCGTGGAACAGCCGGACCGGCTCGATTGTGCGAGGGATACTGCTCGCAATTCCACCGCTTTTTATCTTTGGCGCACTGTTTGCTGGCGCAGACGCCGCTTTCGCGCAGCTGCTGAACAATCTTGTCAGCGTTGATCTGAATAACATCGGGAACCATGTCTTTATAACAGGTGTTTTTACCTGGCTGGCTTCAGGGTGGCTGTACTGGGTAGTGCTCGACGATGGCAGCCAGTTGCCTCGCAGTGAGTCACTCGGTATTGGCATCGCGGCGCTTGAAGTGAGCGTAGTGCTCGCCCTAGTGATGGCACTGTTCGTTGCGTTTATCGCCGTGCAATTCACCTATCTGTTCGGCGGTGAAGCGTTGATCCAGGCGACGACAGGGCTGAGCTATGCTGAATATGCGCGCAAGGGATTCTTCCAACTGGTCGCCGTTGCATTTCTGCTGCTGCCCATGCTGCTCGTTGGACTCTGGCTCGTGCGTGCTGAGTCGCCAGGGAATCAGCGCACCGTGCGTTTAATGGCAATCGGCCTGGAGGTGCTGATCATCCTTATTATGGCGTCTGCGCTTTATCGGATGAGGCTCTACCAGGAGGCCTACGGTCTCACCTATCTGCGTTTTCTGACCACGGCGTTTATTATCTGGCTCGCTGTGGTGTTCGCGTTGTTCTCCGCTACGGTGCTGCGCGGGGCGCCGCGCTGGTTCATCAGCGGCGCCATTGGCAGCGCGCTGGTTGCGGTTATTCTGCTTGCAATAGTGAACCCCGATGCACGCATCGTTGAAGCGAATGTGCAACGTGCGCAGACCGGTTTGCAGTTCGATGACAGTTATCTGCGCGAGCTCAGCTCCGATGCTGTCCCTGCGATACTCGCTGCGTTGGCGACATTTCCCGAGCCTGCCCGCTGTGTCACGGCGCACTGGCTGCTGATGAGCTGGGGTAGTTTTAATGCTCAAATGGATGGTCAAATTGATGGTACGGCAGACAGCATCAGTGACTGGCGCGCGTGGAACTTCTCAGACTCGAAGGCGCGACGCCTTGTTCGAGAGAGCGAAGACCGTTTGCGTGTGCAGGCATGTCCTCCTGGCGCTGATGAACCGCGCCAGGGGTTTTGACCTTATGGATCAGTTGCTCTTAACCAGCCCATGCCCTGGCTGTCCAGATCCAGCCTGCGGATACGGGTACGGGTACGGCCACCGGGTACTTCGTCATAGCGCACCTCCAGTGAATCGGAATTCATCCGCCCTATCTTGTTGGTGCCGTTATTCCACGGAATTGGTCAACATCCCATGGCCATGCTGGCTACGCGACGCTGCATGAGTGATCAGCAATCCTCAAAGGGACAGGCTGTTGTTATCCACGGCTATATGATCTAATCGGCCAATCTTTCCTGTCCTCAAATGCGCACGTCCATGGCTTCTGCAGATCCGAATATTCTGTCACTACTCCCCATTGTGCTGGCCCTTGTTGTCGCCGTATCGCTGCGCAACGTCATCCTCGGTCTGTTCGCCGGGCTTTTTCTTGGCGTACTGATGATCAATGGACCCGCGCTGCTGGCCGGCGTTAATATTCTGGTTCGAGATCACCTGGTGCCTCAGGTCACTGATAGTTACAACGCGGGTGTGCTGGTGCTGCTGGGCTTTATCGGTGGCTTCGTTGCGTTGATGGAAGGCTCGGGCGGGGGGGCTGCGTTTGCGGCCCGGGTGACAAAGTATATTACTAACCGGGTGCGACTGCAGATCTCAGCCTGGACGGGCGGCATCGTTATCTTCTTCTCCGATCTGGGTACGCCCTTGATTGTGGGGCCGACGTTCAGACCGCTGGCTGATCACATGCGTCTGTCACGCGCCAAGCTGGCCTATATCATCGACTCCACTGCTTCACCGGTAGCCATCCTCGTGCCGTTCATCGGCTGGGGGGTCTATATCATGAGCCTTCTGGAACAACAGTTTCAATCTCTCGGGATAGAACAATCTGATTTTGCGGCGCTTATCGCAGCACTACCTTATCAATTTTATGCATGGCTGGCGGTGTTTGCTGTGCCGCTGCTGGCACTGACCCGGGTGGATTTCGGACCCATGCGCGGGGCCGAGCAACGAGCTCAGAGCGATGCCCACAATATCGATGCGAACAATATCGTAGGATCCAATGTCCCGGTAACGGCTGACATCCCCACAAACGCCCGGGCATCATTCATCTGGGCGCCATTGCTGGCGCTGGGAATCGTGCTTCTGTGGACGCTGGTGCCATTGGGTTTCCCCTTCGGGCGCGTCAGCGGGGCAGATTTTCGTGCTGGTCTGTCCACGGCTTACGTCGCTGCTGCGCTGGTGCTGGTGGTGCTGATGGCAGTTACCGGCAGCCGCCGCGTGATGGCAAGTGTGCAGCTTTATCTGGATGGCATGAGCCGGATGATGCAGGTGGCGGTGATGCTGCTGCTCGCCTGGGGGCTCGGAGATCTGACCAACACCATGGGCGCCGATGTGTATATTGCCTCAGTAGCGGCAGATAATATTGCGCCATGGCTGCTGCCGATGATGATTTTTCTAATTTCCTGTGTCATCTCCCTTGCTACTGGATCCTCCTGGGGCACCTTTGCCATCATGTTTCCATTGGCCTTGCCTGCTGCAGTGGCCACCGGTGCACCGGTGGAAGTCTGTATCGGTGCGGTGTTATCGGGAGGGCTTTTTGGTGATCATTGTTCGCCGATATCAGAGACCACGATTCTGTCGGCCACCGGTGCAGGGTGCGATCAGTTCGAACATTTTCAGACCCAGCTTCCCTATGCGCTTGCCAATGGCGGGCTGTGTCTGATCGGGTTCCTGATTGCAGGGATCAGTCCGCAGCCCTGGCTGCTGGTGGCGTTGCTGGCAGTACAGATCACGCTTGTCATGCTGTACGCTCAGGCTTACAAAACTACTGCAAATGCTCGCACAGTATACGAAGGGCGGGCCTGAAGAACTGCCAGCAGATAACGGTCAGATAACCATGACAAGTAATATTTTGTTAAAGATTCAGATAACTGGCAGGGCGCATCAACGAGTACGGCGCGCATGATCACCCTGCTGATCTGGCTCAGTGTTACGCTTTTGATCGCCGCGGGTCTGGCGGGTCTGGTGCTGCCTGCCTTGCCGGGGCCGCTGCTGTTATTTGCCGGCTTGTGGATGGCGGCCTGGGCGGAAGACTTCACTTTTGTCGGCCTGACTATCCTCACCATACTGGGACTGCTGGCGGTACTCGCTTCGCTGGCGGATTTTGTGGCCGGGGCGTTTGGTGCGCGGCGTTATGGCGCCTCGGCGCGTTCGGTGTGGGGGGCAACGTGGGGCGCCGTGATTGGGATATTTTTTGGATTGCCGGGCCTGTTGCTGGGTCCCTTCATTGGAGCAGCTATCGGTGAATTATCGGCACAACGCGATATTGCTGCTGCCGGCCGTGCCGGCTGGGGCGCGACTATCGGACTTGCATTAGGTATTGCCGCTAAACTGGCGCTTGGCATCACCATGCTGGGCCTGTTTCTGATGGTGCGTTTCTTTTAGTCGTGCGCTTCTTTTAGTTGCGCAAGAACAAGGCACTTTGTAGAAATAGTTGTGGAAGAACAGCCTGAGAAACACACTCAGCTTAGCCGTTTCTCCATCAGACCAAACAATCCCTGTACCAGCAGCGCCAGCACTGCAGCCGGTATTGCACCTTCCAGAATCAGGGAGATATTGTCCAGCCGAATACCGGTCAGTATAGGCTGCCCATAGCCGCCGGCCCCGATCAATGCGCCCAACGTAGCAACCCCGACATTCATTACCGCAGAAATTTTAATTCTGGACAGGATTGAGGGGATTGCCAGGGGCAACTCAATGCGTCTTAAAATCATAGAGTTGGGTAAGCCCAATGCACGAGCGGATTCCATCACTGGTGCCGGTATCTGTCTTATTCCCGAATGGGTATTCTGGACAATGGGTAGCAGGCTGTAGAGGAACATGGCCACGATAGCGGGCAGGGCGCCGATGCCAAACAGCGGGATCATCAGCACCAGCAATGCCAGTGAGGGAATAGTCTGCAGAATGCTGGTGACACCCAGTAGCAAGGTCTCCAGGGACCTGACCTTGGCAGCCAGCACCCCCAGTGGAATAGCTACTATAATTGCCATACCCAGAGAGATCGACACGAGGGTGAGATGATCCAGCGTGTTTTTCATGAAGCGCTGCCAGAGGCCACTCACCGCCTGGTCCGAGACGATTCCAAAACGACGGTTCATGAACTCGCCAGCCACTACTGCATCATCGCGCAGGTCCAGTTTTACCCCTGCATTCATGGCTATCATCGCGTTCTCATCGATAGCGCCGACGAAGCGCTCCAGCGCGGCCACTGCATCGGGCGGCAGCGTGTGCCGATACAGAAAAACGGCTTCATAGTCGGGGAAAAACTGGCGCTCATCGCTCAGTGCCACCAGATCATAATAAGCAATCTCGGGATCGGTGGAATAAAGATCGAGCACATCGATATCCCCGGTAGCGATGCCTCGATAAGCAAGCGCGTGATCAAGTCCGGTTACTTTAATCGGCGCCAGACCGTATGCGGCACTGACACCGGGCCAGCCGTCCTGACGTTCGAGGAATTCATTACTGAAACCGAAGCGCAGGGTGGGGTGAGCACGCAGATCGCCAATCGTCTCAATACCCAGTTCCTCGGCCTGTGCGCGCCGCATACCCAGCGCATAGGTGTTGTTAAAGCCGATGTTGCCGGTGATCCCGACACCAACAGCAGACAATGCGGCAACCATTCCTTCGCGACTGCTAATCGTTTGTCCGGCGAGGAGTTCTTCACTGATAGTTCCGGTGTAGTCGGGATAAACGTCGATGCTGCCGCTGAGCAGAGCATTCCAAAGGATTCGCGTGCCACCCAGTTGCTCATTATGGAATGTCGGATAACCAGCCTCCTGCAGTGACTGAGCAGCCAGGTGACCCAGCAGCACACTCTCTGTGTACAACTTACTGCCTATGGTGATCGGCTGGGCAACAGCCACCGGTGACAGCAGACAGATGGTTAAGGCCAGGAGGTAAACAAGGCGGCGCCGCATATCAGAGATCCTGCAGCGGACTGCGCTGCGCGGTGACAAACTGTTCAACGAAGGGAGTTGCAGGGTTGTGCATCAGTTCCCTGGCAGTGCCATCCTGAATAACTTTTCCAGCCTGCATCAGCGCGATACGATCACCCAGAAAGGCAGCTTCGCCCAGATCATGGGTAACCAACAGTACCGTTTTGCCGAGTTTACGGAAAATGCTGTGCAGGTCATTCTGTAACTCATAACGGATCAGAGGGTCGATAGCACCCAGCGGTTCGTCCATTAACAACACCGGCGGGTCCAGCATCAGCGCGCGCATCAGGCTTATCCGCTGCGCCTGGCCACCGGACAGTTTGCCGGGGCGGCGCTCCAGAAGGGATTTGTCAATACCGGTCAGATTGCACAGTACTTCTATGCGTTTATCTTCCTGCTCGGTATCCCAGCCAAGGTAGCGGGTGAGCAGGGTGAGATTGTCGTGAGCAGTCAAGTGCGGGAACAGTCCGCCGCTCTGAATCACATAACCCATTCGTCTGCGCAGTGCCAGTCGGTTGGCCGGTGTGATCAGCTCATTATCTATCGACACCTGGCCGCGGTCAGCGGTGATAAGCCCCATCACTATGCGCAGCAGCGTCGACTTGCCGCAGCCGCTGGGGCCTATCAGGGACAAGGTGGTAGCCGCGGGCACAGTGAGGGAAACCCCGTCGAGGACCCTGGTCTGGCCATAGATTTTACAGACATCCTGTATTGCAATCATCGATGTAGAGCACCAGCGGGTTGCATTTCAATGTTCATTTGACGCGTAAAGGCTGGGCGCGTCAAGGACAGAAATCAGGCTATGCAGCAGCAGAAGCGTTCATAACTGAGCGGCGATGACTGCGGGCTCCTCTCCGCTTTCACGTCAGGACAGCTTCGAAAGGTCTGGTCAGCGATATTCGGGATTGGGGTGGTCGAACCGCGCGCCGTCATTCCAGTCGCGGCGACTGTTGCCATAGGACGGCAGCCCGCCAGCCTGTTTCAACATGTTCGCCATGTGCATCAGGTTCCATGCCAGAAACGTCGAATTTCGGGCGGTGAACTCGCTGTCGAACCCGACCCGCGTACCATCGTCCTTTTTATCGCCATAGGAAGGTCCTGGACCAATTTCTCCGATCCATCCTGTATCAGGCTGCGGCGGGATTGAATAACCTATATGAGCAAGCGCATAGAGCATCCCCATTGCGCAATGTTTTACCCCGTCCTCATTACCCGTGATGACCGCGCCTGCGGCCTTGTTGTAGAAAACATATTGGCCTTTATCGTTCATTTCGCCCGAATGCGCGTATAGGCGCTCGATTACCTTGCGACATTCGGACGAGACCTCCCCGAGCCAGATCGGTGTGCCGAGAACGAGAATGTCTGCGTCCAGAACAGCTTTACCGATGTCAGGCCATGCGTCGGTCTTGAAGCCATGCCCGGTCATGTCGGGATAGACACCCGGCGCAATGTCGTGATCAACCACGCGAAAGGATTGCACGGACACCCCAGCGCCAGTCATAATTTCCCGGACCACATCCATCAGCGTGTCAGTGTGGCTTTCCTTGGGGCTCGGCGTAAGCGTGCAATTCAGAAATACGGCGGACAGCCCTGAGTAATCCGGCTTTTTTGTTGATCCAGTCATGGAGTTTTTCCTTTTAGGTTAATCTGCGTCGGGTGACTTTTTAGCCTCCGGCGCGCATCGGCTTGTGGAGGCGACAGTCAGGCCGCCAGTTGGCCGCGGATCGGATAGTCGTTGTCACGGATGAACTTCAGCCCCTTGGCGAGGCCCGCGAGGTCTGGCCGGGAGAAGGGCGCGTTCGAAATGTCCAGGACCTGAAGCAGGCCGTCGGCATTGATCACGAACACCCCGGGTTCCGCGAAGGGGCGGTCGGTTTCCTGTTCCGAGCGCGGCTCCGAGACATAAAGACCGAGGACCTTCATCTGATCCACAGTCAGGCCGTAACCGACGGGAAATGTCACGCCGATCTGTTCTGTGAAGGTGCGAGCCCGATCCTCAGGATCGCTGGAAATCGCGATGACGCCGACACCTGCCTTGGCAAATTCGGGCGCGGTGCGCTCGAGCTCCGCAAGATAGGTCTTGCAGATCGGGCAGTGCTTGCCGCGATAGACCACCACCATCTGCCAGTCATGATCGTCCACGGGTTTGCCGAGCCGCAGATCGCTGCCGCCGAGGCGCGACACGGTAACTTCGGGAAGGCGTTGGCCGGATTTGAGTTTTTCAGTCATCGTAATCTCCATTTGATTCGCAGTAACGAGATGCGCCGGCGTCTCGTCAGCGCATCTCTGATGGCTTTAGCGGGCGTCAAACCAGACGAGACCGGCGATCACGGTGGCTCAGGGTGCGGCTCCCTAGTTAAGGGGCTAATCCTGGACGACCATCGACGAGCGGTCTGTACTATGCCGCGCAGATCTGCATAGCCAGGTTGAGGCGCCTCACGACACACCACGAACTCCAGGAACTGCTTTAGAGAGTGAACCCGCCACAAAACAATCTGGGGGACGTCGGCGCAGGCGGTTAATTAGTCCGCACTATCCTTTATTCCCGCCATTTTGACCGACTGGACCATAAAAGCGGGAACGTGCCCGGAACGCGAAAAAATCCGCTTATCACACCTTTCCAACCAATGGTTGCGCCTAAACGGCCAAATTTTTCCTGATCCGAAAGCCCAGAGTCCCGGGGATTTTTTTTTGCATCTTCAAGGTTCAGAATCGTCTTGATCAACCCAAGATGCGAGAATCCTTGTGGGAAATTCCCGATAAACTCTCCAGTTTCTGGATCGATTTCTTCAGCAAACAAACCAAACGGGCTGGCTCGATCCATTATTTTCTTTAATGCTTCCTCAGCCTGTTCCAGGCGGTCTTCCTTTATCAGATGGTTAACATACCAAAAAGAACAAAGCAGAAACGCCCCCTCTTTCCAGTGATGACGCTGTTCCTGATTCCGGTACAGAAATGGCCCCACCGCCAGATGACGTTCAATTTGCTCTCGGGTCGTCCTGGCCAGATCCTCAGAAATAAGTCCTGAAGTAAAAGCGAGCAAACCGGCTGCATCAACATCCGGGGATTCATAGCTTTCCGAAAGATAGGGTCCTCCGTCTGCTGTCTTAATTCCTTTTTGCATAATTTGATCCTTGATTTTTCGGCTAACCTTGTCCAACTCTGCATTCGGAAGCAGTTCCATATCAACTGCGCGTCTAAGCGCCATCCACGCCATCTGTTTTCCATAGGTGTAGTTTCTTTTTGCTGGCATTTCCCAAATCCCGTTATCCTTTTCCTGCCAGTGATTCAAAACATCTCTTACCATGTCTTCGGCAAGCTCCTGCATATGAGGCGTAAATTTCCCCCCGGTGCATTTAAAGTAATACATGGCTTGAAGCAGGTGCCCGTAATTATCAATTTGAAACTGATCGGCAGCGCGGTTTCCGATGCGCACAGGTTTGGAATTGCGATAGCCTGTGAAGTGATCAAGATATTTTTCTTCGGTCACAGATTCGGGACGGATGCCATACAGCACTTTAATTGAGGTTTCATTGCGCTTTTCCTTATCAATGAACTGTTCCCGTTCCAGTGTGCAACGACGGGCCATAAACTTGAAAAAGGCCTGCGCCTCTCCCGAATACCCAAGCCTGAAAAAGGCATCAATAAAAAGGGATGTGTCTCGAACCCAGACATAGCGATAGTCCCAGTTCTGTTCCGAGCCGAAGGTTTCTGGAAGCGACGTCGTCGGCGCAGCAACAAAGGCGCCTGTAGGAGCATAAGTCAGAAGCTTTAACGTAACGGCGCTGCGGCGCACCATTGCCTGATACGGTCCCCGATAATAATTAAAAAGATTCCATTCTTTCCAAAAAGATTCAGTCACCTGATACCAGCTTTCTACTTGCGCAGGCTTTGGTGCGCTGTTTTCTTCTCCATAATCACAGACCACATGGTGCCGCGAACCCCTCTTTAGTGAAAGACTGACAAACACATCATCCCCTTTCTGTTCCAAGGGCAGGTCACTGTAAAAAGCAGCTTCATCTAAAATGTAACCGTGCCTCGTTTTCTGCCAGTTTATTTTTTTTCGGCCATAGTCCGGTCTGGCTTTGATCGCAATTTCTATCGGTATCTCATCCCCTGCAATTAGAGTGAAAGTTCTGACGAGCTTACGCGTAGGATAAAGCGCGGTAAAATCATAAAACCTTGCGCCTTTCTCGCGCGCAATCACAAAAAAATCTTTTAACTCCAGCGTGCCACGGTCTGTAATAAACCGCGTCACAAAAATGGCTGTGTCCGCCAGATAAGATCGCTCCGAGCGGAAAGGAATAGCCGGTCTGATATAAAATTCCCCGCCTTTCCCGCGATCAAGAAGCGCACCGAAGATCGAAGGTCCGTCAAAGGCCGGCAAGCACATCCAGTCAATCCCTCCGTCCGGGTTGATCAGCGCTGCCGTTTCACAATTGCCTATGAGTGAGTAGTCTTTGATGGCATATTCCTTGGATTCCATATTATCCGCCTGTGGCAAATCCGGGGTAAAGCATCGTGCCGCCATCCATAAATAGCGTTATGCCAGGGCGGATTCAACATCGAAGGGCATAACTCAACCGCGCCGGGACAAAAAAATCAGCTGCCTGTAGCTGTGACGGTAATAACGACAACCTCGGCTTTGACACTCTTCATCGTTGCACCGCTGGCTTAGGCTTGCGCAGCGCAGCATATACACCACCCAATACCAGACCAAACATCAAGTGAGCAACGAGGCTGACCCAGTTCTGTGCCATTGTGAACCAAGGGAACATCGCAGGAGCAATCAGATAGAAAGTGACGAAATAGACCGCCAGGCCGAAGATGCCGCCAACCAGCAATGCGCTTGTACTATTCATGCGGTGCACGATCCAGCCCGCAATCAGGCCCAAAACGATAGACATCGGGAAATGAACCACCATCGCCGACATCATGATGCCTATGTCGAAAGTCGCAGGCGGCGGCAGCACGTTCTGTCCCATGATGATAGCTGCAATCATGCGCGGCGGCCCCCATGGACTTTGTCCCATGAAAACCATAACCATCAGCATTTCCGCCATCATGAATACAATTCCGGCGATAACACCGGCCCATACTGCTGCACTCCAATCGGTTTTATCGTGCTCATACGAATGCGCATGCGCATGTGATTTCGAAGACATTGTGTGTGCCATATGACCCCTCCATTTGCGAGTTGAAATAGAACGAAACTGCTCGATATTGTCCAAGTATCGGATGAATGAATTTCAGTATGACGACATGGCCATGGGAAGTTTGTGGGGTTCCGCACACTGCGGCACGTCCCTTCAGGAAATTGTCCCCGATCTTGATGAATTCGATACTAAGGTGTTCTGAGCGCTGGCGGTAATTTTTGCCACAGAAATCTCACGTGTCCGGATGGGTATGTTCAGATCCCGACTGGTTTATTGGAGCAAGGACGGCAGAAACACTTCCAACATAGAGGGCGGACCGCAGGCGGGATAAAATGATTCGGTTAAACACGATTTGGAATGTAACGATTGGTGGCTATATGACTCAAAACAACACAGCGCTTACAACTTCAGAGCCGTTGAACCTGCGGATCGTAGCGGGGTTTTCATAACAATAATAATGAATTGAAGTAGATATGACATCAGTTTGTCGGTTCAGCACCTGATGGTTGTACAAATCTGATTCCTATAATTATTGAGGGAGACCCACATGAAAAACACTAACAAAACCAGATTATCTCAATCTATAAAATGGTTTATGAATCGTTCGACGTTGAGCTGTGCTACCGGTCTGCTGGTGCTCGGAGGCTCACATATGGCGGTAGCGCAGGAAGAGCCCGAAATAGAAGAAGTAATTGTTACCGGCTCTTTTATTCGTCGTCAGGACAATTTTGATACGGTATCTCCTGTCGATACCATTACTGCTGAAAGTATTGCCGAGCAGGGCACACCCAACATCGGTGAAATAATCAGAAATACGACATTTAATTACGGTGTCGCGTCGGTGACTAACATTCTCGGCGCCACAGCCCAGGGAGGTACTTCGCCTAACGCAAACCTGCGCGGTCTGGGTGCAAGTGCCACGTTGACGGTCTTAGATGGCCGCCGTACAGTTTCACAGAATCTCTCAAACCTGTATCCGCAGATTGCAGTTGAGCGCATTGAAACCCTGACCGACGGTGGTGGTGCTATTTTTGGTACCGATGCGATTGGCGGTGTGGTGAATGTCATTCCTCGCAAACGCTTCGATGGCCTGGAATTACGAGGTTCTCATAATCAGGCGGAGGGCGGTTGGGATGAGTCCACCTGGTCAATTATCGGCGGTGGTGACAACGGCACCACCAGTTTCATGGGCGCGTTCGAATATCGCGATCGCAGTCGTCTGGAGTTCATGGATCGCCCTGAGTTCGCGCTGGGCGCGCCTTCATTTTCCACCACATCCAGTCCGGGGCGAGCGGTCGTTCCTAACCGGGATAGCAGCGGCAATCTGACTGGAACCAGGACCACGCGCAACGATCCTGGATGTGGCCTGAATAACCCGGCCGATGCCAGTAAATCGGAGGTTGGTGGATTCCCGCAAGGCATTAATATTGCAAACGCGACCTGTGCCTCCGAATTCGGCGCCAGCTTTAACTTCAGCGCTGAGTCTGAGCAATATCTGGGCTTATTCATTTTTGAACATAAATTCAGCGATACGGTCAGTTTCAGCAGTGAAATCTTGTTCGGTTCACAACAGACCGAGGACCGTGGATCGCCACAGAATCCCGGTGGCCGTGTCAGCGAGTTACCGACAGTACCGGGTGAAAATCCGGGCAACCCGTTCCGGGCAGTAACCGCAACGGGTGTTCCTCTTTTTGCTCAACCTGTAATTAACAGCAGTGGCGCCCTTGTATTGGACTCCCTGGGTCGTCCCATACCTCTGCGTAATGAAAATAACCAGGTGGTGTTGGCTACCAATCAGTTCGCCGCGTTGGTTGCTGACCCGAGTGGCGGCATTCCGTTTAATGAAGATGTGATTCTGACCAGTTGGCGCCCGCCCTTGTTTCCTCAGACCCGACCGACTCGATCACAGTCGGATGGTAGTGGTGTGGGTGACGGTGATTTCGAATCCGATAAATACCGCTGGGTAGGTCAGCTAGATTTCGACATTCCAGGCACAACGTGGGCCGGTTATGGTTCTTATACATTTGATCGTGTAACAGTAACTACACCTAATCGACGGGAGCCTTTGTCGAGCCTTGCTGCGGGTCTTCGTGGTCAACTGGTTGTTCCGGTGCCGGGTGGCTCTGAACAGGCTTACTTTAACCCGTTCTCAACCATGAACTTTACCTGCGTCAATCGTGTATGTGATGGGTCTGTGCTAGGCAGTGGTCTGGTCCAGACAGACCCGGCGGCATCAAACCCGTTGAGTGTCATCGACCAGATTCAACAGCTTGAACTTGATCAGACCGATACGCGCTTGAACGTTATCGACCTTGTGGGCTCGGGTGACCTGTTCAGCTTTGGGAAGCGCACAGTGGCCGCAGCGTTTGGCGCACAATGGCGTGACAGCCATTTTGAGCAGGATAGAGGACCTATCTTTGCGTCGGGTAATGCTTTTATCGGCAATGGTGCGCCTGGTTGGGAGGTTGATCGCAGAGTGCTGGCTGCCTTCGGTGAGATAAGTGTGCCGATATTTGATCCGGATGATTTTGGAAGCCTTGATCTGGGTTCTTTAGAGTTCAGCGGTGCTGTCAGGACCGAGTTCGTTGATGACGATGCTATTTCCGATCTCGACTCCACCACCCGCAAACTGGGTGCGCGCTGGGAAATCCGTGACTGGATTGCGATACGTGGTTCATTCAATACGGCATTTATCACTCCCTCACTGGGTGATCTGTTTGCACCCGCATCAGTGGGTATCAACAATGCGACCGACCGTTTTACTAATGAGTCGTTTTTTATGGCACGTTCATTAGGAGGTACACCTACCCTTAAGCCAGAGGAAGCGGATATTTATAACGTCGGTACAACATTGAGTTTCCTCAATGGCGACTTGAGTTTCAGCCTGGATTGGAAGGAGTTTGATTTCACGAATCGGATTGTGCGATTGCTGCCTCAGGATGTACTTGACGATGATTTTGCCAACTTTCGGGCCTGGGCTGGTGGCAATGCATCACTGGGACTGCAGGACTGGTTGAACAGCGGCCTTGCTGATCCCAATATTCGACGTGATCCAAACAGTGGCACCGTATCGTTGCTGGTGACTCCTCTGGTAAATGCAGCGTCAGTCAGCTGGAAAGGTTTTGACACGTCTGCAACATACCGGTTCGAAGGAAGTCAATTGCCTTATGTCAATCGGGATATCGGCTCCTTTACAGCAGGAGTGCAGGCAACTTACGTGCAGGAGTTTGACGCAGTTGCCAGTCCTGGCTCTGCTACCCTCAGTGGGGCTGGCCGACGCAACAACGCGACCGGTTTCCTGCCGCCAACACCGCGTTTACGTGCCAATACCCGTTTCAACTGGACCTTGGATCAGCACGGTATTTCGTTGATTGGCCGTTATACCGATGGGGTTAGGAATCCAGCCTCAGAGGAACCTTTCGGTGGTGTGAGCGCGTTTGTACTTGGCCTTGCTAATGTAACTAACCCAATGAGAGATATTCCTTCTCACACTGAGTGGGATCTGCAGTATCGATTCAACACGGACAGATTGATTGGGGATCGCCGCAGTGCCTTTGAGATTGGCGCGATCAATGTGTTCGACCGAGCACCTCCTGCCATTAGAACCCTGGGCGGCCTGGAAACCTTTCTGCACGATCCGCGACAACGTATCTGGTACTTGCGTGTCACCCAAGAGATTTGATAGCTGTCCGCTGCTGATCCTGTATAAAGAACAGGAAGGCAGAGTTAGATAAAACAACCGCAGCTCCGGCTGCGGTTGTTTTCTGTAAGAATAACGGGAGCTGTTTTATCGATGATTCAGTTAAAAAGTTCATCTGAAAAAAATACCCTGGCAAGTTCAGGTAAAAAAACGGTTGAGTCTGAACCGAGACACTCCAGATTGTTGCTTGAGCTGGGTCTGCTCTTTATAGGCATTCCATTGCTTTTGTTGTTGCCAATTGCGCTCTGGGCAAAACTGCTGCTGGGTCTTGCAGGCATCTGCTATTGTGTCATTGTAAGCATAAAACTATCGCTGTTCCGGCGTCGCTCATTGTTTAGCCTTCCAAGTTCTGACCAGTGGCAGCCAATACTGCTGCGGTTTTTGATATTCGCCCCGGCGCTGGCTGTTTTGATGTGGCGGATTCAACCCTGAAGTGCATAACTCTACCGCGATAGGAAAAGTGGCCAGTTACCTGTAGGCTCTTTCCTTTTTCTCCGGCCAGAGATATGTGAAATGAGTAGCTACAAGCAACTGACCTACGAGCAACGATGCCAG
>JBDNGQ010000218.1:0-2685 GCA_041689205.1 Pseudohongiellaceae bacterium
CTGGAATTTTCAACCCTGGAATTATTAAACCCTGGAACGTTAAATCATGGAGCGTCAAAAAAGACCAACCAGGTCGAACGCAAAGTATTTCACTGATACTGAGTTGATGAAAACAAACAAGAGCACAACGGGGATAAACGTTCGCAATGCAAAATTAAGGTATTTGTCCAGTGCGGAGCCGATGAACCCGGAATCGCCTACAGCCAGTTCAGCAGAAAGCCCGCCGTTTTTCCAGCGATATGCGCAGAATATACACACCAGGAAACCAACGAAGGGCAGAATCACCTCAGAGAAGGTATCCGCCAACAGATCAAAGAAAGATTTCTGCCCGCCGCCATAAGTGATGAATTCGGTGAGAAAACCAGACATACCAAAGGACATTGCCGCCAGCACGGCGAAGCTGCTTACCAGGCCAGCTTGAATTAATACTGCTTTTCGCCTTGAGAAGCTCCACTCATCGACCATATAAGCGATAGGGATTTCCAGAATCGATACCAGCGAGGTAAGGGCCGCAAAGAATACCAGGGCAAAGAAAATAGTTGCCACCACACTGGCACCAAAATAGCCCACCACCGTTTGCATCGAGAGGAATATCTGTGGCAGATAGGTGAAGATCAACCCAATACTGCTGGAGGAAAGATCTTCTGGATTAGTCGCCGGATTAAAACTGAAAATCGCTGGCAGAATCATCAGGCCCGCAAGAAACGCAACGCTGGTATCTGCAAAAGCAACCATCCGCGTAGAGGCAACTATCCGATCCTTGCGTCCAAAATACGAGCCGTAGGTGATCAAAATGCCCATACCCAGTGATAAGGAAAAGAAAGCCTGGTTCAAGGCCGCATTCACCACTGAACCGCTCAGCTGACTGAAATCCGGTATCAGGTAATAACGCAGGCCAGCGCTGGCATTATCCAGCGTCAGCACAAAAGCGATAAGCCCCAGCAGCATCACCATCAACGAGGGCATCAATACCCGCGCCAGGCGTTCGATACCGCCTTTGACGCCACCTAACAGAATACCGAACACCATAATCTGCAAAACAACGAAATAGATAAATACCGTTGGCGAACCGATCATCGTGCTGAAACTGGCCTCTTCGGCCAACTCGGTAAGGCCACCGCTCACGGCTCGTAGCAGAAAGATCGCGATCCACACGGTTACTACCGTATAAAAAACGGCGATCATAAAGGGGGTAACAATGGCGAGTTTGCCAGCCAGCCGCCAGCCACTGTGTCCATCGGAGAGTTTGGAAAATGCGCCAACCGGGCTGCGCTGGGTATGCCGTCCGAGAGCAATTTCCGAGAGCATCACCGGGAAGCAGATGAACGCAACAAACAGGATATACACAAGCAGAAAAACCGCGCCGCCATTCTTAGACGCCATTACGGGAAAGGCTACCAGGTTACCCAGACCCACTGCGGAACCAGCCGCCGCCAGTATGAAGCCCAATCTTGAACTGAACTGACCGCGGTCAATTGCCATATATCCCCTGCAAACTCAGTAAATCAGGCTATCCAGCCCCGAACGAACTCCGTGCGGATTCTAACAGTGCGTAATTCTCCGGGTCAATTTTGTTGGAATGCAGGTATAATCCGCGGCCATGGCTAAATCAAAGAAATCCGCAGCTTCCGATTCCTCGATCATTCGCAACAAAAGAGCTCTTCATGAATATTTCATTGAGGATAATTTTGAGGCCGGCATGGTGCTGGAAGGCTGGGAAGTCAAAAGTCTGCGTGCAAAGAAGGCGCAGCTCACGGACAGCTATGTGCTGGTAAAGGAAGGTGAGGCCTGGCTGCTGGGTTGCAACATCACGCCCTTGAATGCCGCCAGCACTCATGTGATTGCTGATCCCACCCGCAGCCGCAAACTGCTGCTGCACAGCAAAGAGCTGGCCCGGCTATTTTCCAGCACCCAGGCAAAAGGCTATACCTGTATCGCCACCGCCCTGTATTGGAAGGGTCATTTGATCAAGTGCAAAGTTGCACTGGCCAAGGGCAAGCAGGAGCATGACAAGCGCGCCGTCGCCAAAGACCGCGAGTGGAATATCGAAAAGCAGCGGATTGTGCGCCATACCAATCGCTAAAAGCCCACGGTGCTTGTTCATTGCTTGTACACATTCCGCTTTGTTTCACCTTGAAAAACTTCTTTACATCCATATATAGGCAGCTGTGCTAGACTGCACAAACTGAATGGGGGGCGCTTTGGATTCGACGCCGGTTACAAACCCTGAGGTGCATGTCGAGAGGGTAGTAACTCTCGTAAATCAATTACTGCAACTTAATAGTTGCCAACGACGATAGCTACGCTCTAGCCGCTTAATATAGCAGGCTAGCGGTCACCCCGGGATGCCTGTAAACCGGTGTTTTTGTGACTGTCATATAGAACAGGATCGCCAGCCTAGCGCGCCCAGCGCGAAGCAGCTAAAAGTACTGGGCTCGCCCGAACCTCCCTGCCCGTCGGGCCGGCAAGGGTTAACTTAATAGACGACGCTAAACATGTAGATCCAAAGGCAGCGGACTGGCGGACGGGGGTTCAAATCCCCCCGCCTCCACCAGATCAACGATTCACACCATCCAGCAACGCATTAAAACACTATTAAAACATGAAGTTACAAAGAATTAGCACTTAAAGACGTCCAGTAGTGTGTTGTAACATAGCAACACTTTAGATACACTCCTAGCTACA
>JBDNGQ010000219.1:0-4230 GCA_041689205.1 Pseudohongiellaceae bacterium
AACACCGCCGAACTGGTTGTGCCCGTCACGGTGCGTATCGATGATGAGGTGGTGCAGGCTGAAGGGTCCTTTCAACTGACTCACGAACAACTGGGCCTGCGTCCCTTTAGCGCTCTGCTGGGAGCAATCAAGGTGGCCGAGCAGATGGACTTCAGCTACTTCATCGTCGCACGCCAGTGCAACTCTGCGGCTGTTCATGACTACTGCATGCCTAAAGCAGTGCTCGGCTTACATGCTCTTTAACGACCGCATCCTTGCCCAGTCAGGGTCAGGGTCTACCACGTGAATCACTTTTGTGCTTCGCCGAACTCCGCCAGGTTTTAGAGTCTAATTGATTACCCGGTCGGAGTAGCTATCACCCGTAATCATACGTATCACCTGGCCGTTCTCCTCGACAAATCGAACCACTTCTCCCACCGGACCGACCTTCCGCGCAGCAATTACAAGCATCCCTGCAATCGAAGTAAAAATCACTCCTGAGACATTAGGGCCAGGGAGCCTCTGAATAACTCTGTGGTCACTCTGGCCTTCGGGCGGGCGTCTGCGCCGCTTCTGCCGCGTTGCCGTGCTTGCCAGGGGCTACGGCCATTGCCAGCGCACGACGCCTTGCAGCAGCGGGCGCAATCACCCGCAGAGTGGTCATAGAGTTATTCAGAGGCTCCCTGGTTATGAATTTGATCTGAAGGTTTGTAGCAAATCAGGCAAGTAAATGCTTTTTTCCAATGCCAAATGGGGACTGAAAGCGCTGCGCCGGGGGCTGGCGTTTACGCAGCCATCAAAACGTAGCACCGACTGACCGAAGGAGACCGTTTTACAGGGCTCCTGACCGAAGGAGGGTACCGCGGAGCGGTGCACGTTGCGGAGTAAACGCCAGCCCCCGGCGCAGCGCGGTCCAGCAGCAAGCAATCAGCAATCAATCAATAGCAGTCGATGCTTCTTTGACACGGGTATTGCCATGAGCAATGTGCCGCATCTAACAATTTAATTAGCTGCACCGACCTGAGCTAACAACTGATTAATCTGCTGTGTTAATTCACGATTACTACCAGCGAAACTGAGCGCGCGGCGCGCAAAACCTTCCGCATCGCTGTATTGTCTCTGTGCATAACGGATATTGGCTAAACGATACCAGAGATAAGCATCACGAGGGCTGATTCGCAGAGCGCGCTCACTTAATGCGGCCGCGCGTTCCAGATCTCCGGCGGCCATGGCCTGGTCAACAGAGGCAAGCAGCATTGATGCAGGTGTTGCAGGTGCAGCTGGGCGCTGGGGTGCTGGCTGGGGTTCTGGGTCAGGCGATGGAGTTGCTGGTCTTTGTGCTGGCTCAACCCGAATCGATTCGGGCGCCGTGATAACAGGCGCGGAAGTTGCCGCTGGTGCTGTTTTCGTCACAACAACCGGAGCGCTGGTAGTCACCGGCGCTTGAGTACTGTAGGTAGCGCAGGCACTTAACACGCTCAGTGACAACAGTGCCGGGATTCGTAACATCATAATCAAGGATTCCTGAAACGGTCAAAAACCCGTTCTATCAATGAGCCGCCATTTTCGCAATTGACGGAAGGCTCTGGCGATTGTCCTTCGCGTAGCGGCAGCATCAGCGGAGAGCGGCAATCGCGAGTGGATTCATTACTGGTTGCCTGCACAGGGACACGTTGCCAGCTGACATCGGCGGGGGCAATGTTCTGGCGCGGCTGGATTTCTACTCGCTCCATTATCTCTGTCCATACACGCAAGGCGCCAGATGATCCGGTTAAACCAGTTTCGCGATTATCATCGTGGCCAAGCCAGACAACACCCACCAGATCGCCGCCATAACCTGCAAACCAGCTGTCACGCAGATCATTGGTGGTGCCAGTTTTACCTGCCAGAGGCAGTCGTCTGTCCAGGTGATTGAGCATAGCCCTGGCGGTGCCGCGTTCAAACACACCCTGCATGGCCCATTCAAGCTGAAACATGGATGTTGGATCAGCGACTTGTTCACTGCCGATGCCGTATCGCGCAAGACGCTCTCCGGTGCCGGTTGTCACAGCTTCTACAGCACGCAGTGGCGAATGAAAGCCATTACTGGCCAGTGTCTGATACATACCGGCTACCTGCAGTGGAGTCATATTGACCGCGCCTAACAACACGGAAGGATACGGCTGCACCGGGCCTTCAAATCCCAATTTACGGAGTGTGTTAATGACATTGGGTACGCCTATCTGCATGCCCAGATCAACGGTTGCAAGGTTCATCGAGCGTTGCAGAGCATCAAACAGGTACACGTCACCGTACATCTGGTTGTCGTAGTTGCGTGGAGTCCAGTTGTCCTTGTTGTTGAGTGGAATGGACACAGGCTCGTCTTTCAAAACGGACGCCAGGGTATATCGACCAGTTTCGAGTGCTGTTAGCATCACCGCGGGTTTAACCAGTGAACCAATTGGACGTGAAGCGCGCATGGCACGGTTGAATCCGGTATACCCTGATCGGCGACTACCCGCCAGCGCTCTGACTTCGCCAGTGCTGGCATCGGTGATCACCATAGCCGCTTCCAGCGGATCGCCTGCCGGTGAGCCCGGTGCTGTGGGAACTTCAACAGCGGTAACCGCGTCATTAAGCGCAGCCTCCATCGTGTTCTGTACGCGCAGATCCAAGGTGGTGAAAATACGCAAGCCTTCGGTTTGTAATGCGGCTGCATCATAGTCGCGCGCCAGATCGCTGCGCACCAACTCCATAAACGCCGGGTATCCGCTGCCGCGCTGTGCGGGACGCTCGGCAACTTGCAGAGGCTTTGCCCGGGTCTGATCAAGTTGCGCCTGAGTGATATAACCCCGGCTCATCATCTGCGCTAACACGACATTGCGGCGTTCCACCGCACGCTGTGGGTTGCGCCGCGGATGGTAATAAGAGGCGCCACGCGGCAAGCCTGCCAGTAACGCCAGATCCTCCAGCGGTAACTCCATCAGCGGGCGGCCAAAGTAGTGCTCGGCGGCCAGTGCAAAACCGTGAATGGCACGGCTGCCATCTTGTCCAAGATAAATCTCATTCAAATAAGCGCTGAGTATTTCTTCTTTGCTGAAATGAATTTCCAGCGCCAGGGCCATCAACGCTTCTTCGATCTTGCGTCTGAAGGTGCGGTCGTGAGTCAGGTAAAGGTTTTTCACTAACTGTTGGGTTAGCGTGCTGCCGCCCTGAACAATACCACCAGCGCGCAGATTAGAGACAAAGGCGCGCATGATGCCAATGGGGTCTATACCAAAGTGGCTGTAAAAACGGTGATCCTCGACGGCTATTACTGCATTAAGCAGATCGGGCGGCACGTCGTTCAAAGTCAGGGGCAGACGATCTTCACCGGTGTCGGGGTTGATCTGAGCAATCTCTATCGGCTCCAGTCGAACCAGAGGCAGTTCAGCTGTATCCTGGTCGCCGCGCAAGCTGTCGATACGACGACCCAGAAAATTCACATCAACATAGATGCTGGGTTCTTCGCCGTCCCAGAACTCAAACCCGCGGGTCCACAGACGCACGCGGCCATCGCCTGCAGAGTACTCGCCGGGTCCACTGATGTTGCTGGCACGTCGATAACCCAGGCGTTGGAGGGTATCGGTCAAATTGGAGACATTTAGCTGCGCACCCGCGTAAAGCTCAACAGGGCGGGCATAGATGCGGGCGGGAAGCGACCACTGTAAGGCTTCAAAATCGCGCCGAATTTTGAAATCAATAAAAACACACCAGATGGCAACGCCAACAGTGGCCAGCAGGAAAAGCTTTAACAGCAGGCGAGGCAGGAAGCGTTTGGTCTGCGGTTTTTTAGGTGAAACTCTGCGTTTGGTCATAGGGGCGCATTATGCCATCAGAGGCGACAAATAAAAAATGGTGAAAAATGGCGAAAACAGTCTGAAATCAGGGTGAGGTAACGGTGCCATGCAGAAGTCCTGCTCACGCCACTGGTCTGCATTCATGCAGACCACATCGACATTATGGTGAGAGCAGTGCAATGGCCCGGTGAAGCCAGGCCAGTTACCCCAGCAAGCCGTCCAGCAGGCCGATATTGGCGCTGTCGGGAAAGACTGCGCTATCAAGCGACTGCAGCGAGTAACCCATGTGCCGGTGGAGTACGGTCTTGAACAGACTACGCAGATCCGTGCTTGCCTGCAGATCGCGGCCTTCATGCAGATCGCGTTCGGCAAGCCCCGGCCATTCACCCAGCAGCGATTGCGCAGAGCGTTGCAGCGACAGCGCGCCACCGGC
>JBDNGQ010000220.1:0-6323 GCA_041689205.1 Pseudohongiellaceae bacterium
ATAAATATTAGCTGCTTTAACCACCGATACGTTTTCGAACTTGCTCATAGTAATTCTCTGATCATGAAATATTAAAGGCGCCAATTCTATCATACTGTTCGACGGCAGCCAGCCGGACAATTGACCAGCTCTCGCTCATTAAGGTGCCAGGAATGTCTGGTAGGCTGCATTATCAGTTTCTTCCCAGTATCGGTAAGCAATCAAACGGAGGAACTCCTGAAACTGCTTCTTCTCATTCTCAGGCACTTGAATTCCAATCAACACGCGGCCATAGGCGGCACCGTGATTTCGATAGTGGAACATTGAAATATTCCAACGCTGCCCCAGTAAATCCAAAAACTTCATCAGGGCGCCCGGACGCTCTGGAAACTCAAAACGATAGACCAACTCGTTCTGTACCTCCGGGCTGCGGCCACCTACCATATGGCGGATATGCAGCTTGGCAACTTCATTATCTGACAGGTCTTTAACCTGAAAGCCTTTTTCAGTCAGATCCCGCAACAGGACCTGTCGGCCATCGCCAGTATCCTGAATTTCGACGCCAACAAAAATTCTTGCGAGTTGTGAATCACCATAACGATAATTAAATTCAGTCACATTGCGTCTGCCAAGAGCGCTGGAAAAACGTCTGAAGCTGCCGGGCTTTTCATCAATAGTTACCGCCAGCACTGCCTCACGACATTCGCCCAGCTCAGCGCGCTCTGAAATGTGACGCAAGCGATCAAAGTTAACGTTTGATCCCGTCACTACCGCGAGCAAAGCGGCTCCCTTAAGCGAGTTCTCGCGCACATATTTTTTCAGGCCCGCAATCGACAAAGCTCCGGCTGGCTCTGTTATCGCACGGGTATCGTCAAACACGTCTTTGATCGCGGCGCATATCTCATCGGTAGTCACCGTGACCACTCCATCGATCAACTTCCGCATCACACGAAAGGGTTCTTTGCCGACCTGATTAACGGCAACGCCGTCTGCAAATAATCCAACCTGCGAAAGTTTAACCCGCCGACCACTGGCCATCGCCGCCTGCAGGCAAGCAGAATCTTCCGCTTCGACTGCAATCAACTTAATTTCCGGGCGCATGTACTTTATGTAGGCAGCCATTCCTGCCATCAACCCACCCCCGCCTACGGGAACAAAAATGACGTCTAACGGTCCTCGGTGCTGACGGATGATTTCCAGCCCAACTGTCCCCTGGCCTGCAATCACCGCTGCATCATCGAATGCATGAACAAAGGTATAACCTTTCTTTTCCACCAGTGTCATCGCGTGGGTTGCGGCATCGTTATAGGTGTCGCCGAACAGAATTACATTCCCGCCGAGGTTCTTAACAGCATCTGTTTTTATCCGAGGGGTCGTTACCGGCATGACAATCACGGTTTTTATACCCAGTTTGGTGCCTGCCAATGCCACGCCCTGAGCATGATTACCTGCTGATGCGGCAATTACGCCACGCCGAGCCGCCTCGGGTGTCAATTTCGACATCTTGTTATAGGCGCCTCTGAGTTTGAAGCTGTATATCGGCTGCATATCCTCGCGTTTAAGGAATACTTCATTGCCGATGCGTCTGCTAAGGACTGCTGCTTTATGAATTGGCGTTTCAATTGCAACGTCATAGACTTTTGCGGACAGTATCTCTTTAACGTATTTTTCCATTATCAACGTCAACCTCGTATACTCGGGATACAGCATTTAATAGAGCGAAAACTATCATGGATCAAAATGAAATGAAAAAAGCTGTAGCTCAGGCTGCAGCCCGATATGTTGAGGATCGTCTGGAGGACAGCACCGTGATCGGTGTAGGTACCGGTTCAACAGCGAATTATTTCATCGAATTTCTCGGCAAATTCCGCGATCGCATAAACACTACCGTTGCCAGTTCAGCGGAAACCGCAAAACGCCTAAAAGCCCTCGGCATCCCTGTGATGGATCTGAATGCGGTGGACGAAGTGACCATTTATGTAGACGGGGCGGATGAAGCCAATAAATTTCTACAACTTATCAAAGGTGGTGGTGGCGCTTTAACCCGTGAAAAAATTATAGCTGCCGTAGCACGGGAATTTGTATGCATCGCTGACGAAAGCAAGTTAGTGCGTGTGCTCGGCCAATTTCCACTTCCAGTTGAAGTTATTCCTATGGCACGCAGTCATGTCGGCAGACAGATCGTCAAACTCGGCGGTGATCCGGTATATCGCGAAGGTTTTGTGACCGACAATGGCAATATAATCATCGATATCCATAACATGGACATAGTCGATCCCAGGAAACTGGAACAGGACCTGAATCAGATTACGGGTGTAGTCACAAACGGATTATTCGCTGCGCGTGCAGCTGACCGACTAATCCTGGCTGGCAAGGAGGGGATCCGGACAATTACGCCTTGAAAGAAGAGGGTCTTGCAGACACTTACACCCAACACTTTCAACTGGCAAAAAACGCACACGCTAACGAAAACACAGCTTAACAAACTGCATTTCAATTAACTGGTAACGCTGAGCCCTGACAGTTCAAAGTCCGTATTTTGGAAAAAAACCAGCAGGGACCTGAACCTGAATTCAGATCCCAATCGCTTTCTTCCGAAAATCCTTCGGTCGCCTTTCGACGGCCTTCCATGACCGAAATACCCTATAATAAAAAACGCAGAGCCTTTGGGGCTCTGCGTTTTCAATTATTACAGAGGGTTTACGTTCTCTGCCTGGGGACCTTTTTGACCTTGCGTCACACTCATTGTAACTTTTTGGCCTTCGTGAAGCGTTTTTCTGCCTGCACCGTTAATCGCGCTGAAATGGACAAATACGTCTTTACCACCTTCCTGCTCAATGAAACCAAATCCTTTCTCATCATTGAACCACTTAACGGTACCTTCTACTTGATCTGACATTATTACTCTCTTGTTTTTTCAAAATTTATTTACATGGCGACATTACTGCCTACCCCGAAGTCAATTCAGACTCGCTTCGGCAGTTTACCCCTATATTTCCCTCTATGGAATACAGTTTTTGCAGTAAAACCCTTAATTTTTCGAGAAATTTGCAGATTCCCAGCAAAAACTCAGGGATTTAAACACCTCTAATCGAAAATCTTGCCAGGATTCATTACTTTATTTGGGTCAAAAACTTCTTTCATGGCTTTCATGTAAGAAATCTCCAAGGCATCGCGACTGTATTCCAAAAATGGTTTTTTCAACAAACCAACACCGTGTTCTGCTGATACGCTGCCACCATAAGCTCTGACTGTTTCGAAAATGTTATAACTGACTTCAGCGCATTTCGCGAAAAAATCTTCTTTAGCCAGGTGCTCAGGTTTCAGAATGTTCAGATGAACATTGCCGTCGCCTATGTGACCAAACCAGATAATTTCGAAATCCGGATAGCGGGCATTAACAATTTCTTCCACGTCGCGGAGAAAGTGCGGCACCTTAGAAACCGTTACGGCGATATCGTTTTTATAGGGTGTAAATTTTGAGATAGTCTCGGAGATATCTTCTCTCAGCCTCCATAAGGTCCGGGCCTGAGTGATGTTCTGACTCATCGTGCCATCAAGAGCCCAGCCTTGCTCGACACAATGCTCAAATACCTGCATCGCAGCATCGAGGATATGTTCGCCCTGGTTTTCAAATTCTATTAGAGCGTAATAGGCTCCACGGGTATCAAAGGGCCGCTGCAAACCTTTTTCCGCCAGCACATGAGCCAGGGCTTTCTCGGAAAAAAACTCAAAAGCGCTCAATTCAAGCCTTCCCTGGAAAGCCTGCAGCACCTGCATGGTTGACTCCAGATCTTCTACCGCAAGCAGCAACACCGTCGGATCCTGAGGCAGACTGGTGAGCCCCATGGTCAATTCAACAATAAAACCCAGCGTGCCTTCTGAACCAATAAATAAATGTCTGAAATCGTAACCGGTGGCATTCTTTGTCAAACCTTTATTCAAATTCAATAATTCGCCTTTACCCGTTACAACTTTCATACCCATCACCCAATCCCGGGTCAGGCCATACTTAATGACTTTAATTCCACCCGCATTGGTCGCGACATTACCCCCCATCTGACTGGAACCTGAGGAAGCAAAATCCACTGGATAATACAGTTGATTTTCCTCAGCAAAGTCTTGCAACTGTTGGGTAATAACTCCCGGCTGACAGACTGCGTGGCGATCAACGGCACTGAACTCCAGAATTTTGTTCATCCGGTCAAATGCCACAACCACTTCACCATTTGCAGCAACCGCGCCACCGCTTAAACCAGTCCGACCGCCTGAAGGCACCAGCGCCAGGCGATGGGTATTTGCAAACAGAACCAGTTCCTGAACCTGCTCTATGGTCGCCGGGAAAACAATTGCAACCGGACAGGGTGGATAAACTTTTGTCCAATCCTTACCATAATAGTCAAGAGAATTTGCGTCTGTTTTTATACCGTCACTGCCAAGAATTTTAATCAGACCCGTCGCTAACTCTGCCTTTAATGCGCTCATATTGCTTAAGTACCATAGGTATGTGTCCGCAAACACTGATTTGCGTACGAGCAACTATGTTAACATAGCGCGCCGTGATTCCCGCAGCCCGTAATCGCACCCATTGCAACGAGATCCATCGACATGAAGCTCACTTCTCTGGAAAAAAGCAAAATCAAATTTCTGTTGCTCGAAGGCGTCCATAAAAGCGCCCTGAACACTTTGGATGAAGCCGGTTATACCAATATTGAGTACCTGAAGACCTCTCTGTCTGAAGAGGCGCTGATCGAAAAAGTCCGCGATGTACACTTCATCGGTATTCGGTCGCGTACCCAGCTGAGTGATGCAGTCTTTGCGGCAGCAGATAAGTTGCAGGCGGTAGGTTGTTTTTGCATAGGCACCAATCAGGTAGATTTGAATGCCGCTTTAATTAAAGGTGTCCCGGTTTTCAATGCCCCTTTTTCCAACACCCGCAGTGTTGCCGAATTGGTTATTGGTCAGACGATCCTGTTGTTGCGCGGCATTCCTCAAAAGAACGCACAAGTTCACCGCGGTGTATGGGAAAAAATTGCAACTGGATCCTATGAAACCCGCGGTAAGAAACTGGGCCTGATTGGCTACGGGAATATCGGTTCACAGTTGAGTGTGCTGGCAGAGTCAATGGGTATGAAAGTCTACCTTTACGACATCGTCAACAAACTGCCTCTCGGCAATGCGACACAGCTGCACTCCTTAAAGGATCTGTTGAAAACCTGCGACGTTGTGAGTCTTCACGTACCTGAGACGCCCCAGACCTTCAATATGATGGGTGAAGAGCAGATTGGGTGGATGAAGAAAGGTGCCATTTTAATCAATGCCTCCAGAGGCACCGTAGTAGATATTGACGCGCTGGCTGCGGCGCTGGAAAGCTGTCGTCTCTCTGGCGCGGCAGTGGATGTATTTCCGGTGGAACCACGCTCTAATGATGAGGAGTTTATTTCTCCCCTGCGCAAATTCGATAACTGCATACTGACGCCACACGTTGGCGGCAGCACCATAGAAGCACAAGAAAACATTGGCCTGGAAGTGAGCGAGAAGTTAATCAAATACAGCGACAATGGCTCATCGTTTACTGCGGTGAATTTCCCGGAAGTCGCTTTGCCCGCGCACCCAGGAATGCATCGTCTGTTGCATATCCACAAGAACGTGCCAGGCGTCCTTTCTGAGATCAACAGTATATTTTCAAGCAGCGGGATCAATATCCGCTCTCAGTATCTGCAGACCAATGATCAGATTGGATATGTGGTGACAGATATTGATGTTGAGTACAGCAAAATGGCGCTGGATAAATTAAACCGAATCAATGGCACTATTCGATGCCGGGTGTTGTTTTGACCGATGTAATATCGACAGGTCAGAGTGAGACAACCAATTACCGCAGAACCGGTTGAATACAATCCATGCAGGTCAGGAGTGGGCTTTAGTGCGTAACTTTTATATCAATTGCGGACGGACATCGACGTTGTTGCAGGGCCTTTTCAATGATCAAGAGAAAAGCAATTGCTCACGACTGTGTTGAGGGTCCGTAGTGAACCCGAACGGCGACGAGCCTGGAATGCCTTTCCCTGCCGTCTCGCTCAGAGGCGCAAGGAAGGAGGGAAGCGACTGGTTGCAGGACCGCCGGCCGCCAAGGATGGCGGACGACGAGCAAACAAGGATGTATTCACGGCGAGTCCTGCGGCCAGTTGCTTCCCTCCTGACCTGACCCTGACCTCGACTTCGATGCGTAACTTACATCAATACTAACCAGACTTTTGTTCGAGATTGTTCCAGGACCTTATCGCTGGTCAAGAGAGAAGCGTTGATTCCAAAATCGTATCCGGGTCATAAGAGAAGCAATG
>JBDNGQ010000221.1:0-1439 GCA_041689205.1 Pseudohongiellaceae bacterium
ACCGACTTGACCGTCCTGACGCCACGTGAATATACCTTAATTAACGCCTGCTCAATAAATGCTTCCGAATGACGTGATCCCATTGCTTCCTCCAAAATTTAAATAAAATTTAGAGGCGACAACTAGCCTGACACAGGGGGTTAATGTCACGATGATGTCAAGACTCAGCACCGCTGATCTAAGATCTCATCATATTATCTATCTGGGCTACATAAGCGCATTTGATAAACTTAGCCGCCTGATATTTGCCTCTTCGGGACTGCAGACGGGACGCACTTATGATGAACTGTACAATCGCGGTTCAGGTGAAATATATTCCAGCGATGCTGGACTACCGACACGCAATCAGCCATTTCGCGATTATGGTCTACTCAGCACATTCCCTGCCCCGGATGGAAACCAGTTCATAGTTATTGCCGGAACCCGGGATGCCGGACTTATGCACACGGCACAAACAGCGCTCGATATAGATCGACTTGATTCTATCGAGCAGTTATTGCAACTGCCTTATGATCCGTCGACAGCAAACTTCGAAGCGTTGTATGAAGTATTTGGTTTTGACAGAACTAATTTTGACGCTAATCTGATTTATTCCAGAGAGCTGGATCCACGAAGAATATGGAGTGGCGAAGCAACACGTAATTGAAAGAAGTGTTTCTCTACTCCGATAAAGAATAGTACACATTGCGCGGATAGAATCGAAAGGCAAATCTTGGCAGTAAAGAACTCCTGACATAATAAAAACGAGCACCTAAAACGCACACCATATAAAGTGTGACAATTTTTCTGAATCCTAATGAGAGATGAGTATTCACTGAATGCAGGTTTGCTGGATCAATCTCAGTATAAATATCTTTTTTTTCATTATCTTTAAGCGAAGAAAACCAGGAACAGAAAAGTTCCATCGGCAATCTCTGACCGCGGTAATCTGGGACCACGTAAACATCGCGCCACCAGTACGAAAATTCCTCCCTTGATTTTAAAACATAGCCAGTATCCGACATAACTATTCCACGCGCGCCCCTGATCCATACGTATGCAGCAACTTCCTCTCCAAAGCGTATAACCCAACATTTCTCGCCTCTTTTAATCGCGGTATCGATGATCTTTTCATTCATGTAATTTACTCCGACCATAGAGTAAACCTCGTCAGCCGAGAGGCAAACAGCAAGATCTCTGCAAGATCCTGCAACAGGGGTATTGTGAAATAATATGCGGGAGTCCCACGATAAAAAATAATTTCCTGAAGGGAATATTTTTTTTACCGCAGTATTGATTACAGATAACAAACCTCTTTCTTTATGGGTCTTCAGGAAAATTAGTGGGCGAAAATCAGCCTAAATCGGCACGACAATGAAGGAACCAGGTTAACAATGAGGGGTGCATCCTGCCCCCTGACTCTGTAATGATGTGAGTGCGAACAAACGTCAAGCAGAGAA
>JBDNGQ010000222.1:0-7667 GCA_041689205.1 Pseudohongiellaceae bacterium
CATGAGAGACATTGGCTATAAATTCTTCTTTAAGATCGTCTGCCCGCTGCAGCGATTTGATTTTCTGTTGAGTTGCTTTGAGCAGATTCTCCTGCACAGATTTATACTGCTCCAGCAACTCCTTCACCCGGGCGCTGAAGCCAAGCGAAAGTATCGTGGTAGCTACAAGGGCACTCATTTTGATGGCGTGATAATTTAATGGGAATGGCAGATTGATTCCCGAACGCTGAAGCAGTTCCACTACCACACCCAGGAACAGCACGACAAACGCTGCGGCAAAGTATCTTGCCTGTTTATGACCTCGCCTGACTCCCAGCCAGGCAGCCAGCGACAAGGCAACCATATATGGCGGCAACAGTATGGGAATCAGAACAGTACGCAGCAGACCGGGAAGTAGTGGGCTGAGTACCGTGTACAACAGTGCCACAGCAATCAATCCAATAATCACCTTGTCCAGCGACTTGTTGAGTGCGGGGGTACCGAGAAACGTCCTGCTGAACTGCAGGACTGAAGCGGAGGTCAGACCGATAAACACTGAGATACTGATATCCGCCCAGCGCGGACTGGACGGCCACAGAAATTGCGCGGCAAGGCCATGGAATGACAGATTATAAAATGCAAAAAAGATCAACAGTAATGAGAACGTCAGATAGCTGATGTCACGGGTGTTTACCCACATCAACAGGGCGTAGATAGCTATCAGTGCAAACATTCCCAGGTACAGCCCATAGGCCAGCAGCTCCAGTTGCGTACTGGCCTGATAATGCTGGGCACTCAACAGGCTCAGCGGAAACTGCATGGGACCCTGATTTTGCATGCGAAAGTACAAGGTCTGGGATGAGCCGGCTGACACTGGGAATTCGAACATGATCGCGTGATGGTCAACGTCGCGGCTGTTAAACGGCAGCGAATCCCCGGAAGATTTCTGTTGCCATTCACCCGTCTGATTCTGAAAATAAAAGTCGAAATGGTCCAACACGGAAAAATGTAAGCGGGCGTACCACAGCTGAACGTCGTTGAAATTGTTATCAACGGTGACGCTGGCCCAATAAGCGGAGGAGGTGTAGCCAAACAGAGGAAAACCGGAATTCGCCCATGGCTCGCCGCGATCGTTCAGCGCTGCCCTAGCCTGCTGCAGAGTCAATTCACTCTCAGCATCCTTAATAATCAGCAGGTGGCTGGAAATATCAACTTCGCCGCTGGCGTCAGTTAACAGAAGGACCGGTTGCTTGCTTGCAGCGAATCCCTGCGCACTCAGCAGCATCATGCAGATAAACACTGTGTACGTTACTAATTGATGCCACCGCATTGTATTTTTTTATCCTCTTGCAGAGTTGCTGCAGGCATCCCTTGCAAAAGCAGCGTCCCATGCGTCTGGATCATATAATCTTTAGTAAGTACATACAATCAAGCCCACGACCCTGCAAGGTATGCTCGACCGAGCTCATATCCTGCGTATAATGAACTGCGCTTTGCTCCAGAAAACAACAATACTCCAGGAAAAACACGCTCCAGGAAAAAAAATAATAATCACCGACTCTTTCAAGGATTGCCGCATATGAATTTCCTCTCTGAATCTGGAAGACACTGGCTGTTCGCCCTGGTCAGTCCGTTTATTCTGAATGCCTGCAGCAATGCTTCAGGCGCTACCGACAGCAGTCCGCAACAAGCTATCAGCTTCAGTACCGGCCAGGCCAGCGCCGGCGCTGACCTGTACACCGCGCAATGCGCCAGCTGTCATGGCGCTTCGCTCACCGGCAGCCCGACCGCACCAGCCCTGGCGGGTCCTGCCTTCCTTGGCCGCTGGGCGCAGCGTGACGCTGGCAGCCTGCATGGCATCATAAAATCATCCATGCCGCCTGGCGGCAACCCGGGACTCAGTGATGCAGACTATCTAAATATTGTGGCCCATGTACTGCAGACTAACCAGGTGCCAGCCAGCGATCAGCCATTAGTGGCAAACAGTCAGTTGATCATCGGCGACAGTATTCCGCGCACTGCCGCTGTAGCCGAATCAGCAGCAAGGCGCCCGGTGCAAACGCCCGAAGGCCTGACTGTAACAGGTGTAGTCGCCGATTTTGTGCCCCTCACTGACAGCATGCTACGCAACCCGGACCCGGCAGACTGGCTGATGATGCGCGGCAATTATCAGGCCTGGAGTTTTAGCCCGCTGGACCAGATTAACCGCAGCAACGTTGGCGATCTTCAGCTGGAATGGGTCTGGAGCATGCACGACGGCGCTTCGGAACCGGCGCCGCTGGTTTACGATGGCATCATGTATCTTATTAACTCCAGCAACATCATTCAGGCCCTGGATGCAAAAACCGGCGATCTGATCTGGGAGCACTGGTCCGGCCCTGCCACGCGCGAAGATATGCGCTCTATCGCCATCTACAATGACAAGATTATCCAGGCAACCACCGACGCCAGACTGCTGGCCCTCGATGCCCGCAGCGGCGAGAAAATCTGGGAAACGGTAGTCGCTGAAAACAGCAAAGGTTTCGCCAACTCCAGCGGGCCTATCGTCGCCGATGGCAAAGTGCTGCTCGGCCTGGCCGGTTGCGCCAGCTATATTATCGAAGATTGTTTTATCAGCGCTCACGATGCCGATAGCGGTGAATTGCTGTGGCGCTTTAACACTATCGCCAAAGCGGGTGAAGCGGGTGGCGACACCTGGGGTGAACTGGATGATATTTTCCGCGCCGGTGGCGAGACCTGGATCACCGGTAGCTATGATCCTGAGCTGAATCTGACTTACTGGGGCACCGCCCAGGCCAAACCCTGGTCGCCACCCAGCCGCCATATGTCAATTCATGATGCTGGCCTGTATACCAACTCAACCGTGGCTGTGGATGTAGCCAATGGCAAACTCAAATGGCATTTCCAGCATGTGCCTGGCGAGGCACTCGACCTTGATGAAGTCTTTGAACGGGTGCTGATCGACCGCGACGGCCGCAAGCTGGTGATGTCGATCGGCAAGCACGGCATTCTGTGGAAGAACGACCGCGAAACCGGTGAGTTCCTCGGTTTCATGGAAACGCTTTATCAGGATGTTTTTACACATATAGATCCCATTACTGGCGCTGTCACTTATCGCGAAGATATTGTCAACGCGCAACTGGATGAGTGGATACCCGCCTGCCCCAGCAGCGCCGGTGGCAAGAACTGGCACTCCATGAGCTACCACGAACCCAGCGGCGTATTGATAGCTCCGCTCAGCCAGACCTGCCTTGAAAATATCGCGCGCGCCGTGGAACTGGTGCCAGGCTCCGGGGGGCTGGCGTCGAACCGGCAGTTTTTAGAGATGCCTGGTACCAATGGCAATGTTGGCAAACTTGCCGCCTTTGATGTCAGCACCATGACGGAAGTCTGGAGCTACGAGCAACGCGCCTCGTTCATCACCGGCGTGCTGTCTACAGCAGGCGGCGTGGCCTTTGTCGGCGATCTTGACCGACGCTTCCGCGCCTTCGATGTCAGTAATGGCGAGATTCTGTGGGAAACGCGGCTCGGCACCTCCGTGCAGGGTCACCCACTTAGCTTCAGCATCGATGGCAAACAATATATTGCCGTTACCGCAGCCGTCGGTGGCACCAGCCCGCGCACGGTACCAGCGCTGGTGACCCCGGATATTGTCCACCCCGCCGGTGGTAATGCGGTCTATGTTTTCAGTCTGGGCAATTAAGAACTGAAATTGTGGTGCCAGGGACGGTTACGGGCATGGTGCCGGGAATCACACTTCCAGTTGCCAGCCCAGCAGCAGCACAATCAGAGATGAAACACCAACCAGCACATTCATCGGCAGGCCAACCCGGATAAAGTCCATGAACCGGTAACCGCCGGGGCCATACACCATCAGGTTGGTTTGATAGCCTAGCGGGGTCGCGAAACTGGCTGAGGCTGCCATCATAATGGCCAGCATGAACGGTTCAGGGTTCAAGCCCGCCTGCGCAGTAATCGCCAGAATGACCGGTACCATCAATACTGCGGCGGCATTATTGGTGATAACTTCGGTTAGCGTGGAAACCATCACATAGGTCAGTACCAGTAGCAACCAGGGCCTGCCACCACTGAGGCTGACCGCGTTCTCAGCCAGCATACTGGCCACTCCGGTTTTCTGCAAAGCCACGCCCAGCGCAAAGGATGCGCCAATCGTCAATAACACCGTCATGTCCAGACTCTTTTCAGCCTGACTTATCGAGACACAGCCAGTCAGAATCATCGCACTGCCGCCAATCAAGGCCGCATTCAACATGCTGAGCACGCCAAAGCCGGCCGCGCCCACCACCAGCAGCAGAATAGCACAGGCCAGCAACGCACGCTCGTGCCGCGGGGTCTCCTTATCCAGATCATTAACCACCAGAAAATCCTTGTTATAACGCTGCCTGGTAACAAACGCGGGCCGTGCTTCCAACAGCAGGGTATCGCCGGGCTTGATGATGATATTGCCGAGATTACCCTCTATCCGCTCGCCATTTCTGGCCGACGCCAGCACCACCGCACCGTACTGATCCCTGAACCGGGAACCACGAACCGTTTCGCCAATCGCCGCGCAGGACTGTGAAACCACAACCTCCACCAGCCGACGCTCAGCACGGTTTTCATTAAGGGCGACCTGACCACTCTCGCCACTCTCCGAGGCGATAATGCCATTGATGCGCAGCAGATCGGAGATCGCTTCCGTCTCGCCCGCGAACACCAGCCGATCGCCCCCGCGCAGAATTTCTTCCGATGGCACCGCGGTTACCAGATTCTCAGCACGATCGATCTCGACCAGATACAGGCGCGGCAGATCACGTAAACCAGCCTGCTCTACCGTCAGGCCCACCAGCGGTCCCTCGTGAGCAACGGCGACCTCAACTGTAAATTCGCGCATATTCTCAAACGGTTTTTTCTGATTACGGTCCGGCAGCATGCGCGGCATCACCAATAACATATACAGCCCGGCAATAATCGCTACCGGCAGCCCTACCGCAGTAATCGAGAACAGCGTAAAGCCGTTGGCACCGGTCAAGGATTGGTACTGACCGGCCACCACCAGATTGGTGCTGGTTCCGATCATTGTTAAGGTGCCTCCCAGGATGGCACTGTAGCTTAAGGGGATCATCAGTTTAGAGGGAGCAATACCGATTTTCCGCGCCCAGGAATTTACGGCGGGAATCATCGTGGCAACAACCGGGGTATTGTTGAGAAACGCGCTCAGCGGAAATACCGGAACAAACAGCCTTAACATCGCGGAGCGCACGGTGGACGGCTTGCCAAGCATCTTATTCACCAGCAGATCGATGCCGCCCGATGCATTGAGTCCCGCCGCCACCACGAACATGGCGGCCACCGTGATCAGGCCTGGATTGGCGAACCCGGCAAGCGCCTCAGAGGCAGTCAATACGCCGGTGGCACTGAGAATGGTCAATGCCCCGAGCAGCACAAAATGCGGACCATAACGCGTCGTAATCAGCACAAAAATAACACCGACCGTTAATGTCAGCGACAACCATGCCTGCCAATCCATCTTCATCCATCCTGGCTAACTTTCGAGGCCTGGGAGTATAAGCGATGATGGCTTAGACGCTATAAGAATAATTATTGATATGCTTATTCATTTATAGAATAAAAAATCCCCATTCTGCTTATCGTAGAATGGGGACGTTTGATAGGGGCTCACACTAGTCAGGTGCGTTCAGCAAATCTTCTTTCAGCGTTCGGGAAGCCAGATAGAAATGACCGGCAGACCAAACCATGACCACCGGAAGAAGATATAACATTGCGTAACGAAGTGATTCTACTCCCAGTGTTGGCGCCAAAGTATCGCTGAGCAATCCTATAGACCATGGGCCAAGACCGAGACCGATAATATTTATCACCAGGAAGAGAATAGCAGAAGTGGTAGCCCGCATACGCTGACCCACGAGGGCATGACTGGTCGCTATTGAATTGCCCAGATAGACATTGATGAGTAGCCCCGGAATAAATGCCACGATCAATGCGGCGTATTGGTTTGACGAAAGCAAGACCGCGGCTATTGCCGGTGCGCACAGAAAGGTAGTGATAGCGGGAAGCCATAAGTACCAACGTTTGTCGGAGGGGGCGAGTCTGTCGGCGATTAACCCACCCGCCAATACGCCAATCGCGCCAAACAGCCCTGTTGACATCGCCAGCCAGGTTCCCAGTTCCCCGGTGCTCATGCCATGACTACGTATAAAGAAAGACGCCAGCCAGTTCACCACACCGTAGCCCGCGAAAGCATTGAGTCCGGCGGCAAAGGCCATATGCCGAAAGGTTCGCCTGCTCCACAGCAGAGACAACACTTCGCTGAACGGCGCTTGCTGATCTGTGACTATTTTATTTTCAACCAGACCACGAATGGGCTCTTTCAAAGTCGCGCGTACAATCACCGCAATCAATATTCCCGGCAGACCGACCACCACAAAGGCGACTCGCCAGCCGAAAAATTCGTTTAACCACCCTCCAAACAGGAAGCCGAACAATATGCCAATATTGACCCCGGTTGAGTAAAACGAGAGCGCACTGGCACGTCTATGCGGGGGGAAAATGTCCGAGACGATCGAATGAGAGGGAGGACTGCCACCCGCTTCACCGACACCTACACCGACGCGTGCCGCCAAAAGTTGGGCATAATTTTGCGCGAAGCCGCTGATCGCCGTCATAAAGCTCCATAGACCTATGGATATAGCGACTATGTTCCTGCGATTCCCTCTGTCTGCCCAGCGCGCAATAGGAATACCCGCAGTAACATAGAACATCGCGAAGGCAAAACCTGTCAGCAGGCCAAGCTGAGTATCCGATAGTGTCAACTCCAGTTTGATTGACTCTTGCAAAATTGCCAGTAACTGCCTGTCAATAAAGTTAAAGCTGTATACAACCGTGAGTAACACCAGCGCGTAATTTCTAACCGATTTTTTTTCGTAGGGGTTGATAACAGGCGATATCTGCGGGGGAATTTTCGCTTTAATCGCATCAGCGTCGGTTGATTCCGTCATTCTCGGATCCTTGTTGTTATTATTGGCAATTTTTTGCAGTCAGTCGCCCAGGGAAATGGTGATTACCCTATGGCTTGAGAGTAATAATAAAAAATGAATTTAGCTACAACTCATTTGCGATGGAATGTGTCAGCTACAGGCCAGAAGCAGTCAAGTTTGGAAGTCGAATCGTCCAAAGCTTGATGCAGTTCCTTAAGCTCAATTGACCAAAGTCCCCGCCCGATATTCTTGAAGTGCGTGTTCAACCTCCTGCCGGGTGTTCATTACAAACGGCCCGTACCCGCATCAGTTTTACGCCATCACCATCGGATGCGTGTTGCGCCCGCAGTAGTTCAACCACTTTTCTTGATGGCATCCTGCTTTACCTCGCTGATTTGCAAACCTGCTGAATGCTCATTTCAGCGCCGTCGTGCGGCCATAATACGATCATGCAGCGGCCAGTGTGTCGGCAGCAGGTCTGTTTCCGCTGCTACCGTATCGCCCAGCAGCATGTAATTGCGCTGGCCATCAGTCCAGGCTTGCCATGTTGGCTGACCGGCGGACTCTGGCCTGCCCGTACGCGCGAAGCTCACCCAGAAATCGGACATGGTGTCCGCCAGTTGATAGTCCTGCTCGGTGGCTGCGGCCAGGGTATGCACATTATCAAACACATAGGCTATCTCTGCGGCG
>JBDNGQ010000223.1:0-1453 GCA_041689205.1 Pseudohongiellaceae bacterium
CCATTCAGAGGTGCCGGTGATTCAGCACTTGCGAGGGCAAAATCGCCGAGATTGAATATAAGACACAGCATTAGAGTTGATGTTTTTTTGCATAGCAGGTTCATAAGTAAATTGACCCTTGAAATTTTCGGGTTTAGCCAGACAGCACTGGCTGTGGAATAATGCTCCGACTATAACAATTCCAGAGCGACAAGGTAATGACTGACAACATCTTCACGGCTATTCCTGTCGATTCAACTTCACAATCTGGCGCGGAGATATTTGAAAACCTCGCAGCTGGAAGTCATGTGCGCATTGAACGGATTATTTCCAGAGGACACAGTTCCGAACCGGACAATTGGTATGATCAGGCTGAGTCTGAGTGGGTGATGCTGCTGCAGGGTGCGGCAATCTTGAGCTTTGAGGATGGTGAGCAAATCTGTTTAGCAGCGGGTGATTTTGTTGATATCGCCGCTGGCAGGAAGCATCGGGTCGCTTGGACAGACCCCGATGCTGTAACCATCTGGCTGGCTGTTCATTACACTTAATGACGTGAATTAAAACAGCACCACTGATCGAATACTTTTGCCTTCGTGCATCAGCTCGAAGGCGGTATTTATTTCTTCAAGGGGCATGGTGTGAGTAATCAGGGGATCAATCTGAATTTTTCCGCTCATATACCAATCAACAATTCGAGGTACGTCAGTACGGCCTCTCGCGCCACCAAAGGCTGTCCCTTTCCATGATCTGCCGGTGACCAGTTGAAAGGGGCGCGTTGAGATTTCCTGGCCAGCACCAGCAACTCCAATGATATAAGACTGCCCCCAGCCTTTGTGGGTACATTCCAGTGCCTGACGCATGGTATAAACATTGCCGATGCACTCAAAGCTGTAGTCGACGCCGCCCCCCGTCATGTCGATTATTGTGCCGGTGACATTATCAACTTCACGCGGATTAACAAAATCTGTCATGCCAAACTGTCTGGCCAGCTCAATTTTTGCCGGATTGGTGTCGACGCCAATGATGCGGTCAGCGCCCACCATGCGCGCACCTTGCACAACGTTAAGGCCGATGCCGCCGAGACCGAATACAGCTACTGTGCTACCTGGCTCTACTTTCGCCTCAAAGACCACTGCTCCAATTCCGGTAGTGACGCCGCAGCCGATATAACAGACTTTGTCATAGGGTGCATCACTGCGGATCCTGGCCAGTGCAATCTCCGGCAGCACGGTATAGTTCGAAAAGGTTGAACAACCCATATAGTGCAATATTGGCTTTCCATTTAAGGAAAAGCGACTGCTGCCATCTGGCATCACTCCCCGACCCTGAGTGTTGCGAATTGCCTGGCATAGATTGGTGCGCGGATGCAGGCAATACTCACATTCACGACACTCAGGCGTATACAGAGGAATCACGGTGTCGCCTGGGCGAACAGTTTTTACCCCAGGTCCAACTTCCAGCACAATGCCTACGC
>JBDNGQ010000224.1:0-8289 GCA_041689205.1 Pseudohongiellaceae bacterium
CCCTCAGCGCTGAGCCGCGTTTTAATGAACAAGGCGAATTCACCGGTTATCGCGGCATCTCACGCGACATCTCGGACCAGAAGCGTGTTTCCGAGCACATAACGTATCTGGCAACTCACGACCATCTCACCAATCTGCCTAACCGCGTCATGTTTGGAAAGCTGCTTGAACAGGCTACCAGAACTGCAATGCGCTATCCTGAGCAGGCATTTTCTGTGCTCTTTATAGACCTTGATCGCTTCAAATCAGTCAATGACACTCATGGCCATCATGTCGGCGACCGACTGCTTACGGAGATTGCAGGTCGCCTGCGCAAACCCTTGCGTGCCAGCGATATTGTTGCCCGCCTGGGCGGTGACGAATTCGTAATTCTGCTACAGAACGTCGCGCAGCGTATGCAGATTGAAAAGATAGCGCAGAATATTCTCAATGAAATGACGGGTTCGATTACCCTGGAAGGCAAAGAATGTCAGGTAACTGCGAGTATCGGCATCAGTATTTTTGGCATTGACGCTGACGACGAAGAAACTCTGATGAAGCATGCGGATGCAGCCATGTACATTGCCAAGGATGAAGGTAAAAATAACTATCAATTCTATTCTCCTGATGTTCACATTCTGACCCGCGAAAAAGTCGATCTGGAATTTCATCTGCGTCACGCATTGGAGCGAGGGGAATTCAGCCTGCATTACCAGGCCCAGCTGCATCTGAGCAGTGGGCATATTACCGGCGTGGAGGCCTTACTGCGTTGGAACAGCAGCGTGCTGGGCCACATCACCCCGGATCGCTTTATACCGATTGCGGAAGAAACCGGACAGATTCTCGCCATCGGCGATTGGGTACTGCAGACGGCCTGTCAACAGGTCAGCACCTGGAATAAAGAAGGACACGCGCCCCTTGCACTGGCGGTCAATCTTTCTTCACGCCAGTTCAATGATCCTGATTTATTGAATCGGATCAAGCATGCTTTGGAACTATCAGCGATGCCAGCGGAAATGCTTGAATTGGAGATAACCGAGAGTTCGGTAGTTCACAGCCCTGAACGCGCGTACAGATTAATGTCACAGATTAAAGAGCTGGGCGTGAAACTGGCGCTGGATGACTTTGGTACCGGCTACTCATCTCTGAGACAATTGAAGCATTACCCGATTGACACCTTGAAGATTGATCGCAGCTTTATTGAAGACATTCCCCATAACAAAGAGGACAACGCGATCAGTACCGCCATCATTTCAATGGGGAACACTCTGGGTCTTCGAGTGGTCGCTGAAGGTATTGAGCAACTGGAACAGCTGGAGTTTCTGCGCGAACATCATTGTCAGGAACTGCAGGGTTACTATTTACACAAACCTGCCAACGGTGACCAATTCTTCAAGTGGTATCTGCAACATGACCCGACTCGATACCTATACCCGTCGATCAGCCAGGCCTGATACATCCGCCAGGCCCGGGCCAAAGTTAGCGGCTGCAATGTGAATGGTGTTCGGATTGGTTTAGAATCGAGATCGACCGGTTGGAAGCCGGCAACACGAACCAGAAGGTGACTCTGCATGCATTACTCCCAGCTGAATTTTGATCTCGATGACACCCTGGAGCTGTTTCGCTCGCAGGTTGAATTGTTTACTAACCGTGAAATCGCGCCACGCGCGGCAGAAATAGACAGCAGCAACGAATTCCCTGCTGATTTGTGGCAAAAAATGGGCGATCTTGGGCTGCTGGGCATCACTGTCTCCGAGGAGTACGGCGGTGCCGGTCTGGGCTACCTGGCACAGGTGATAGTCACTGAGATTCTGAGCAGAGGCTCGGCCAGTGTGGGGCTCAGCTATGGTGCTCATGCCAATCTTTGCGTCAATCAGATTTTCCGCAATGGCAGCACAGCACAGAAACAACAGTATCTGCCAAAGCTGATCAGCGGCGAGCATGTGGGCGCTTTGGCCATGAGCGAGCACGGTGCCGGTTCGGATGTGGTCAGCATGAAGCTGCGAGCTGAAAAGCAAGGCGATTACTACCTGTTTAACGGCAGTAAAATGTGGATCACCAATGGCCCTGATGCCAGCGTCTATGTGATTTACGCAAGAACCTCCAGCGAACCTGGTCCGCATGGTATCACGGCATTCCTGGTCGAGCGCGACCTACCCGGCTTCAGCCGCTCGCCAAAACTCGACAAACTCGGCATGCGCGGTTCCAACACCTGCGAACTGGTGTTTGAAGATTGCAGGGTTCCAGCTGCCAATATTCTGGGCGAAGAGAATAAAGGCGTAAACGTATTAATGAGCGGCCTGGATTATGAGCGCGTGGTGCTGTCCGGCGGTCCGCTCGGCATTATGCAGGCCTGTCTGGATGTGGTACTGCCCTATGTGCATGACCGTCAGCAATTCGGTGAACCCATTGGCCGCTTTCAGTTTATCCAGGGAAAACTTGCTGATATGTACACCCAATTGAGCGCCAGCCGAGCTTATGTTTATGCGGTGGCACGCGCCTGTGATCGTGGCGAGACCACCCGCAAAGATGCCGCGGGCGCCATTTTGTTCAGCGCCGAACGTGCCACGCAGATGGCTTTGGAAGCGATTCAGATTCTGGGCGGCAATGGCTATATCAACGACTATGCCACGGGCCGGCTGCTGCGCGATGCAAAGCTTTACGAAATCGGTGCCGGCACTCAGGAGATCCGCCGCATGCTGATTGGCCGCGAACTCTTCGATGAAACTAAAAACTGAGCAAGCTGAGCCAGGTTCTCAGAAAGGAAGCTAAAAGAGATGCAGAAAATAAAATCAAACGTGCTCACCCAGAGTCCCGAGTTTGCGGAGAACCTGGCACAACATCGCCAGCAAAGTGATGAGCTGCGCGAACTGACGGCCAGGCTTGCGCTTGGTGGCGATGAAAAATCACGTGAGCGCCATAAACAACGCGGCAAGCTGTTACCGCGTGAACGGGTCGAGGCGCTGCTGGACGTTGGCACCCCGTTTCTGGAGTTTTCGCAGCTTGCAGCTCTGGATGTTTATGACGATGAAATCCCTGGCGCAGGGGTGATTACGGGCATTGGCATTGTCTCCGGTCAGTGCTGCGTAATCGTCGCCAACGATGCAACTGTTAAAGGTGGCACCTATTATCCTTTGAGTGTGAAGAAACACTTAAGAGCCCAGCAGATTGCTGCAGAGAATCATCTGCCTTGTATTTATCTAGTCGATTCAGGCGGCGCTAACCTGCCTCACCAAAGTGAAGTATTTCCAGATCGCGATCATTTCGGTCGCATCTTTTTTAATCAGGCCAATATGTCAGCCCGCAACATTCCACAGATTGCTGCGGTGATGGGCTCCTGCACGGCGGGCGGTGCGTATGTGCCGGCCATGGCCGATGAATCAATCATTGTTAAAAATCAGGGCACCATTTTTCTGGGTGGCCCGCCGCTGGTTAAGGCGGCAACCGGCGAGATTGTTTCCGCAGAAGAGCTCGGTGGCGGTCTGGTGCATGCGCAAATCTCCGGTGTTGCCGATCAACTGGCTGAAAATGATGCCCACGCCCTTGCGCTGGTGCGCAACAGCATCGCCAATCTGAATCGTCAAAGCAGAACCCTTAATACTGATGCACCTGCCCCCGCTTATGACCCAGAGGAGATTTACGGCATCATTCCCAAAGATGTGCGTCAGCCCTATGACGTACGCGAAATAATTGCGCGCCTGGTAGATGCTTCTGAATTCGATGAGTTCAAGCCCCTGTATGGCAGTACTCTAGTTTGTGGTTTTGCAAAAATCTGCGGCGTCATAGTTGGCATACTGGCTAACAACGGCATTCTGTTCTCCGAAAGCGCGCTCAAAGGCAGCCATTTTATTCAGCTGTGTTGTCAGCGCGATATTCCGCTGATTTTTCTGCAGAACATCACTGGTTTTATGGTGGGCCGCAAATATGAACACGAAGGCATAGCCAAACATGGCGCTAAACTCGTCAATGCGGTGGCTACTGCCAGCGTACCAAAAATCACCGTGTTAATTGGTGGCAGTTTCGGGGCGGGCAATTACGGTATGTGCGGCCGCTCTTACGATCCGCGCTTTTTATGGATGTGGCCTAATGCGCGCATCTCGGTGATGGGTGGTCCGCAGGCTGCCGGGGTGCTGGCTCAGATCAAAGCTGAAACGCTGGCCAAACAGGGCAAAACCTGGACAGCCGCGGATGAAGCTCAGTTCAAAAAGCCCATTGAAGATAAATACGAACGTGAGGGACATCCCTACTACGCCAGCGCCAGACTCTGGGATGATGGCCTGATCGATCCGGTGCAGACGCGCCAGGTACTCGCTCTTTCATTGTTTGCTGCCGCGCACGCGCCACTTGAGAAAACACGTTTCGGCGTGTTCCGGATGTAACCATGTCTGACCAACTGCTTGAGATAGAAACCAGCGCGCGGGGGATTACTACGCTGCGCCTGAATAGACCGGACAAACATAATGCGTTCGATCCGCAATTAATGCAGATGATCATTGATGCGCTGCTGCAGTTACAAAACGATCCATCCTGCCGGGTACTGATAATTACCGGCAATGGCAAAAGCTTTTCTTCCGGTGCCGATCTCAATTACATGAAGTCCATGGTGAACTACAGCCATGAAGAGAATGTCCTTGATGCGCATCGTCTTGCCACCATGTTGCAGACGCTTAATCATTTCCCTAAACCAGTCATTGCTGCCGTCAATGGCAATGCTTTCGCCGGTGCGACCGGGTTGATCGCAACTTCCGATATCGTTATTGCCGCCAGCAATGCGCGCTTTTGTATCAGTGAAGTGCGTTTGGGAATCGCCCCTGCGGTGATCAGTCCCTATGTAGTTGCACGCATCGGCATTCATCATGCCAGGCGCTACTTTCTCACTGCTGAAGTATTCGGTGCCGAAGCCGCTCAGCGTGCCGGTCTGGTTCACGAAATTGTAGAACCTGATCAACTCATCAACAGCGCGCAGACATTTGCAGGCACCTTCCTGAGCAATGGACCCAATGCGATCAGCGCCACCAAGGACTTGATCCACCGCATTGCACCTGCGCTGGTTGACAGCGAAACCACCCGGTATACCTGTGAACTCATTGCTACCCTGCGCTCCAGCAAAGAAGGACAACAGGGACTTTCTGCTTATTTCGAAAAAACAGCACCGCCATGGGCAGTGTTAGCTGCCGGGTCTGCGGCAGGAACGGCAACCGGTTCTGCAGCCAGTTCTGCACTCAGTTCCGCAGCCAGCTCTGCACCCAGTTCCGCAGCCAAGCCTTCAGAAGGTGAGAGATCATGATCAAAAAGTTATTGATCGCTAACCGCGGCGAAATCGCCTGCCGGATAATGAGAACAGCCAGGCGCATGGGTATCCAATGTGCCGCTGTCTATTCGGATGCAGACCGCAATGCCCTGCATGTGCAGATGGCCGATAGCGCCTTTTATCTGGGCGCCTCACCGAGCACTGCAAGTTATCTTAACGCGCAAAAAATCATCGCAGTTGCGCAACAATGGCAGGCGGATGCCATTCATCCGGGTTATGGTTTTCTGTCCGAGAACAGTGATTTCGTCAAGCAGGTGCAGGCTGCCGGTATTCTATTTATTGGCCCGAACAGCGCGGCTATTGCAGCGATGGGCTCCAAAGCCCGCGCCAAAGAATTAATGGCAAAGGCCGGTGTGCCGCTGCTGCCTGGCTATCATGGCTCCGAACAAAACTCCGACTTCCTGTATCAGGAAGCGATAGACATGGGATTTCCGCTGCTGATTAAAGCGGTTGCCGGTGGTGGTGGTCGGGGCCTGCGCGTTGTCGAAAAAGCCGAAAACTTCCACGCTGCGCTGCAATCGGTGCAACGTGAATCCCTTACCGCCTTTGCCGACCAGCGCGTGCTGCTGGAAAAATATCTGCCCAGGGCCCGCCATGTAGAAGTGCAGATTTTTGCGGACCAGCATGGCAACTGCGTTCATTTATTTGAACGCGACTGCTCAGTGCAGCGGCGTCACCAGAAACTGATTGAAGAGGCCCCTGCTCCAGGCATCAACGCCGACATCCGTAAACTGATGGGTGATACTGCGATTAAAGCGGCCACAGAAATCAATTACTGCGGCGCGGGCACCGTGGAGTTTTTGTACCAGGACGATGCGTTTTACTTCATGGAGATGAATACCCGATTACAGGTTGAGCATCCGGTAACTGAAGCGATCACCGGTCTTGATCTGGTTGAGTGGCAGATCCGGGTCGCCCAGGGAGAAACCTTGCCACTGCAGCAGCACGAGATCAATTTGAATGGCTGGGCTATCGAAGCGCGTATCAATGCCGAAAGTCCCCAGAATGACTTCATGCCCTGCAGCGGTCTTATTCAATCACTGCACTGGCCACGGGCTGAGGATGTGCGAGTTGATACCGGTTTTCGCAGTGGCGACAGAGTCAGTATTTATTACGATTCCCTGCTGGCGAAAATTATTGTCTGGGCACCGACACGCACGCAGGCAGCAACAAAACTTGCCGCCGTGCTGGCACAGACACAGATTACAGGCATAGAAACCAACAGCAGTTTTCTGCAGGTCGTGCTGCAGAGTTCTGCATTTCTGCGCGCTGAAGTAGACACCGGATTTCTGCACAATCATCAGGAACTACTGCAACTGAAATTGTCTCTGACTACCCTGGAGAAACAACTCAGCGCAGAGCAGAAATCTGCCGACCACTGGGGCGCATTCAGCGCATGGCGTAACTTTGGCCAGAATCAATTCAGCCGCGAGTTCCATGTGCACAGACTGCCAGCGCCCGGCCATGACGCCGATGCCAGCGCGGCAGGCTCAGGCGGTGCGCAGCTCGCACTCAAGGCTCCCCTGCCCGGCAAACTGATCGCTCTGCATATAAAAGTCGGCGATAAAGTGACACGTGGCCAGCCCCTGCTGGTGATGGAAGCGATGAAGATGGAACACACAGTGAACGCCAGCGCAGATTGTGTGGTCGCTGCAATTCACTGCGCCGTTAATGAATTTTTGCAGCCCGATCAATTGATGGTGGAATTTACCGATCCGGTCAGCGCTGTGGTTGAGGCATAAATAAGATGATCTTGAGCACGCCAGCATCAGTACGAATAGTTGAAGTGGGTCCGCGCGATGGCCTGCAGAATGAAGCCATGATGGTGCCACTTGCCACCAAAGTAGAGCTGGTTAACCGCTTGAGCAAAGCGGGCATCAAAACCATTGAAACAGGCAGTTTTGTTTCTCCTAAATGGATTCCCCAGATGGCGGATTCGCAGCAGGTATTTCAGCAGGTCGAGCGCTACCCGGGTGTCCGCTATACAGCATTGACTCCCAATATGCAGGGTCTGGAACGCGCAATCGATGCCCAGGTCAGTGAAGTTGCCGTATTTGGCGCAGCGTCCGAATCCTTCAGCCAGAAAAACATCAATTGCAGCATGCGCGAAAGCATCGCCCGCTTTACTGAAGTCTGCGCCGCCGCGCGTGCTGCACAGATTCCGATACGCGGCTATGTCTCCTGCGCGCTGGGCTGCCCCTACGAAGGTGATGTGCCTGCAGAAAATGTCGCCATGCTGGTCAGAGAACTGCTGGCACTCGGCTGCTATGAAGTATCAATCGGTGACACTATTGGCGTTGGCACACCGCGCAAAGTACAGACCGTACTCAATAGCTGCCTTGAACAGGCTCGCAGCGATCAGCTCGCCGTGCATTTCCACGACACCTATGGACAGGCTTTGGCCAATATCCTGGCCGCTTTGCAACTGGGTATTGCCAGCATCGACAGCTCCATAGCCGGACTCGGTGGTTGCCCCTATGCCAAAGGCGCCAGTGGTAACGTGGCCACTGAGGATGTGGTGTACATGCTGCAGGGCATGGACATTGAAACCGGCATTGATCTTGATGCGCTTTTGAAAACCAGTTACTGGATCTGCACACAATTACAGCGACCCAATAATTCGCGGGTCGCACTCGCTCGTCAGGAGGACTACTGCCATGTCTGAGTCAGTGCCGGAGATTCTGTGGCAGCCCGATCCTGCTGCGATGAACGACACACAGATGGCTCAGTTCATGCAGCAACTGAACCGCAAATACAGTTGCGAACTGCAAAACTACGAGGATCTGCATCAGTGGAGCGTGCATAAAAAGGCGGTTTTCTGGGAGGAATTTTTTAACTTCTCGCAAATTATCTACCAGCAGAAAGCAACAGAGATTTACAGCGCCCACCATAATCTCTGGCAGGAACGCTGGTTCAGTGGCTGCCGCCTCAATTATGCCGAAAATCTGCTGCGCTGCCGCGATCACAAGCCGGCCCTGCGTTTTTTTGATGAACAGCAC
>JBDNGQ010000225.1:0-11515 GCA_041689205.1 Pseudohongiellaceae bacterium
CACAGCTGCCCGATGGGAAGTATGCGCAATTACCCGGATCTGATCCGCAACGCATTTGATGTGCAGGATGGTACTAAAATATTATTCGGCATTGCTGTCGGCTATGAAGATACATCAGTCCCCGCCAACCGCACCCGCATTAACAGAGAGGATCTTTCGACCAATGTGGTATTTAAAAGTTACTAAAAGAAAAATAAAAGTCAGAGGCAGGTATGAGTTTTAAACCGGTAGTTTTAATTTATGATCTTGATAATTCGCTGGTAGATGAAATAGCGGCAGAGATTGGTGCCGCGGGATTGTATACCTCGATAAACACCTATAACGAAGCCAATGCCATGGATGTAATCCGGCAATACAATCGTGGCTTTGGTCTGCTGACGAATAAATTGTCCTGCGTGATTACGGGCTGGAATACCCATAAAAAGCCCAGCGATCAATTTCTTTATCGTCTTCGACAGCAGGAAGCCGTCAGTCCCTTAAGGGGCGCAACACCGGTGATAATCATCACTGAGGACCATCGTGCCGATCTGAAACAACGAGCGCTAAACACCAGTGAAGGCGCAGTGTCAGCCTATCTGCATCGCGATACCTTTAAAGAGTTTCTGACCGCAATGCTGCATAAAATTGTGTTTGAGGAGCGCGCTGAAGAATTGAATCAACAGTCGCTTGTTGAGTTCCAGCGTGAGCTTGGCAGTCTGGAGCAGGAAGCCGCCGAATAGAGATCTTAACAGCACAATCCTGAGCAGCAGAGCGGTGGCGTTTCATGTCAAAGTTTGAATTCATTATGATGTTCGTGTCCGTGGTGGTTGCCTTCGCCATGTCCGAACTGCTGGTGGGCTGGGGCCGGCTGGTGCGGGCGCGCGAGCGGATATCGAAACCTTTTTTCATGGTGGGCTGGTCAGTCTGGTTACTGGCAGTCACTAACTTCCATTACCTGGGTTTCTGGGAATACGGCCTGGTGAATTTTCGAACTGCAGCGCAAATGATGCTGTTTCTTGCCGCTCCGATCATGCTGGTGCTGGTGACCTTCGTATTTACGCCGGAAGTACGCCATTACCAGAAGCTGGACCTTGAGCAGCATTATTTTAAGATTAAGAATTGGTTCTTTGTGATGGTGATCCTGTTCTTTCTGCTGGCGCGTGCCTCAGATCCCTTATTACCGGACTATCAGGAAACCTGGTTTCTGCGTATCGTGGGTACGCTGATGATCGTTCCTTCGCTCGCTGTCCTGTTATTTACAAAGAACAAACGCGTCCATTATGGCGTGTTGTTCTTCAATCTTTTTCTGCTGTTCTGGTCAAGCTACTCGCTCAATGTCCGGAATCTGTGATGCTCTTGTTGAACTTTAATGGGTCAGGAGGGAAGCAACTGGCCGCAGGACTCGCCGTGAATACATCTGTGCAGGCTCGTCGTCCACCATCCTTGGCGGAGGCGGTCCTGCAAGCAGTTACTTCCCTCCTTCCTCACTTAATCGCAGGCCTTCGGACGGCAACAGGATTGCTGACATAGCTGATCGCTGCATAAGCCAGCAGACCGCTGATAATTCCAGGCATGCCCTCGTAAACAGCATCGTGCAGTCCTGCCAGGCGCCATAAAATCGCCACGCTGATACCCGTGAGTACCATGATGATGGCAGTACGCTGCGTTGGACGCTGGCCCATGCACAGGATCAGCAGCAGGGGAGCAAACGCACTGGCCAGGCCTGACCATGCCAGTATCACCAGTGCAAACACGCTCTGCTGGCTGCTGAAGGTCAAGGCCAGCGCAACAGCGGTGATGCCGAGGGTCGAGAGTTTGATGATGGTGGTGGACTCAAAGCGACGCGGCAGCAGATCGTTACTGAGCGCAGACGAGCAGCTGAGAATCAAGGAGTCGGCCGTTGACATGGTGGCGGCAAAGATTCCGGCCAGCACCAGACCCACCAGCGCCGGTGGCAACAATTGCTGTGCCATCAAGGGCAGGGCCAGTTCCTGATCGAAGTTGACGGTATCAGTCAGATAAATTCTGGCCAGCAGACCCACGCCAATCGCCATGGCATAAAACGACGTGAACCAAAGGTAATAATACAGGCGTGCCGTTAGCATATTAGAGGGCTTATCCAGAGTAACAAACCGGATCATGATATGCGGCTGACCAATGACTGATAAGCCGGCAAACAGCCAGCTGGCGGCGAACAGCAGACCACCGGCGACACCGGGAAGCGCTACATCCTGCGGAAACCAGTCCATATAGCCATCGATTTCGTTTAGTTGAATCCAGGCATTGCCGGCACCCCCAAGCGCGGATACGGCAACCAGCAAAATTATTGCCATCGCGAACATCATCACGATGGACTGTGCGGCATCAGTCCAGATGGAGGCGCGTATACCGCCTGCGAAACAATAAAGTGCCACGAGTACCGCGCCGGTAACCGACCCTGCCCACAATGGCCAGTCGAACAAGACCGACAGCGCTTTGCTGCCCGCCAGCAGCTGAGCACTCGCATAGGTAAGCAGAAACAGCAGGGTAATTATTGCAGCCAGCCGGCGTAAAGAAGTGTAGTGAGCGCTGCTGTCCTTATTGACGCCCCACCAGTTGCTGAGGATGCCCGCATAACTTGATGCATTGGAGCTCGCTGCCGCTTCCCGCAGGCGTTTGTGAACATACAGAGAGGCGATAAAGTCGCCGCTTATCCAGCCAATCATCAGCCAGATTGAAGAGAGTCCGGCCACATAGGTATAGCCGATTGCGCCTATAAACATATAGCCGCTGTTGTTGGTGGCGGCAGAAAGCCCTACCAGCCAGGGGGCGACGCTGCGGCTGGCAAGGTAGTAATCCTGGCTGGTTTTGCGTGCCTTCAGCGCCGAGCTGAGACCAATTCCGACAAATATAAGTAGAAATATAATGAAACTGCTTATCATCAGAAAATCCTTGCTCAATTTTTCTGCTTCATTGAAGACAATGCTTCATTGAAGACCTGAAAAAGGGTCAGGAGGGAAGCAACTGGCCGCAGGACTCGCCGTGAATACGTCCGTGTAGGCTCGTCGTCCGCCATCCCTGGCGGCCGGCGGTCCTGCAACCAATTACTTCCCTCCTTCCTCAACTTTTCTGTTTCATTGAAGATAATGGCTTCATTGAAGACCTGAAAAAGGGTCAGGAGGGAAGCAACTGGCCGCAGGACTCGCCGTGAATACGTCCGTGTAGGCTCGCCGTGAATACGTCCGTGTGGGCTCGTTGTCCGCCATCCCTGGCGGCCGGCGGTCCTGCAACCAATTACTTCCCTCCTTCCTCAACTTTTCTGTTTCATTGAAGACCTGAAAATCAGCTGGCGGTGGCGAGTGGATAAGAGCCTTCTTTATTGTGGACTTCCTGACCGGTCACGGGAGGGTTGAACACGCAGGCCAGACTGAGTTCAGTATGTGCATACAGGATATGCTTATCATGCTTATCCAGAATATAAAGCGTGCCTGGCGAAATGGCATGAACCTGACCCGTTGCCAGATCCTTGATCTCACCGGTTCCCGCCATGCAGTACACAGATTCAAGATGCTGCTGATAATGCATGGGTGTTTCGGTGTCAGCGTAGATGGTAGTGATATGGAATGAGAAACCCATTTTGTCATCGTTTAATAACATGCGGACGCTCTGCCAGGTCGTTGATTTGACGCTGCGCTCGGAGTGTTCACAATCCTTCAGAGTACGGACTATCATAGTTTTCCTCGTTTACAAAAAGGTTCTAAAGCAGTGATTCTGCAGCTTGCTTCTGAAGCGCTGGTTCAAGACGCGGCGCTTCAGAAACGGCGGCTTAAGAAGCAACACTGACTTCCTGCTGCAACACCGAATTGACCGCCTTGCGCAGAATTTTCAGACCCTTATCCAGGTCTTCCAGCGTGATGGTAAGCGGGCACAGGCATTTCACGACTTGTGAATCAGCGCCACTGGTTTCAATAATAAGTCCGTCTCGAAACGCCGCCTGGCAGATTTTTCCAGCCAGTTCGCCGTCACGACATTCAAGACCCTGCATGAATCCGCGTCCTTTGGCTTTCAACAGCGATCGGTCATAAGAGCTGGCGATCTGCTGCAGGGCTTTGGAAAGATGCGCGATTTTCATCTGCACTTGTTCCTGGAACTTCGAATCCGACCAGAAGTGTTGCAGTGCAGCGGCGGCCGTGACAAAGGCGTGGTTGTTGCCGCGAAAAGTGCCATTGTGCTCGCCCGGCTTCCAGGTATCGTATTCCGGCTTGATCAAGGTGACCGCAAAGGGCAACCCGTAGCCGCTCAAGGATTTGGACAAAGTCACCAGATCCGGTTTGATGCCTGACTCCTCAAAGCTGAAGAAGTGCCCGGTGCGGCCACATCCGGATTGGATATCGTCGACAATCAGCAAAATGTCATGCTTGCGACAAATTTTCTCCAGACCACGCAGCCATTTGGGGCTGGCAACATTAAGTCCACCTTCGCCCTGCACGGTTTCAACCATCACAGCAGCGGGCAGATCCAGACCACTTGAGGAATCTTCCAACAGGCTTTCCAGCAGCTTCAGGGTATCGACGCTGTCGCCCATGTAATTGTCATAAGGCAGATGAGTGACTCCGCTCAAGGGTATGCCGGCAGCGTTACGATGATGCGAATTGCCGGTGGCAGCCATGGCGCCAAGAGTCACACCATGAAAGCCATTCGTGAAGGCAACAATATTCGAGCGACCGGTGACATTGCGGGCAATCTTCATTGCCGCTTCCACAGCGTTGGTGCCGGTAGGGCCGGTGAACTGCACCATGTAGTTAAGATGGCGTGGTTTGAAGATCAATTCATTGAGTGTTTCTAAAAAAAGCTGCTTGGCACTTGTGTGCAGATCAAGGCCATGAGTGATGCCGTCCTGCTCAATATAGGCCAGCAGTTTTTCCTTCAATACGGGATTGTTATGCCCATAGTTCAGGGTTCCGGCTCCAGCCAGAAAATCCAGATAGGCTTTACCATCGGTGTCATACAACCATGAGTCTTTGGCACGGTTGAACACGACCGGAAAGGCGCGGGCATAACTTTGTACTTCTGATTCAATGTCTGCAAAAATATTGCTCATGTTTTTCTCCTGTGTGGGTTTACTGCGCTTGCGGAATCTGACTTGCGGCCCAGTGGGCCAATACGCAGTCGGTATTCCGAATCGTGCAGATTATTAAAGTGTTCCTTACGATCAAACATGATTGATTCGTGCAGATCGCATTGCATCCGTTTTGCCAGCGAATCAAACAGTCCACGCGACGCCTGGTTATCCAGTGTCACTGTGGTTTCAAGCCAGTTTATGTGCTGCAGCGTATTGCGCTGTAAGATGTGCTCGAGCATGGCTCTGGCCAGGCCACGACGCTGTGCAGTTTTGGCTACCGCCACCTGCCAGACAAACAAGGTGTCGGGTTGTTCCGGTGGTATATAAGCGGTTATCACGCCAGCCAGTTCACCATCGATTCTGGCGACGACACTGGTTTCTGAAAAATGGCTGCACACCATCAGATAACAATACAAAGAGTTGTCATCAAGAAAGGGGCTGCAGCGAATAAGATTGTGGATAGCGACACCATCGGTACCGCTGGGAAGTTCCAGCAGGGCGGGTGCGGCAGGGTGGATATGTGGAAAGTTTTCTTGAAGTCCGACGGCCTCTTGAAAGCGATTCATAATATTAATTTGTTACCTAATTAATTAATGTATTGGGAATTGAGAGATTCTGCTATATTAATTGACTATTAATAATTTAACTGAGGCGTATTATACGCAGATATAACTTAGATGTCTAAATTATGTCTGGTGGGTAAGCACGAGAGGAAGCAAAGTGGAAATCATCGAGCAGGTACTGGTGGCAATCCGGCGGGTTATCAGGGCGACCGATCTGCATTCAAAAAAGATCACCAGGAACGCGGGTTTGACCTCGTCGCAACTGGTGCTGCTTAAATCTATCGAGACGCAGGGTGATACCACTGCCGGCGAGATCGCCCAGCGCATCAGTCTGAGCCAGGCAACGGTAACCACGATATTGGACCGCCTGCAGAGCAAGGGTCTGGTGCTGCGGGAGCGGGACAGTGCAGACAAGCGGCGGGTCTATGTGCATTTAACCGCTGAGGGGCGCAATACCCTGGCGAATGCTCCGCAACCTTTACAGGAAACCTTCATTCGTCAGTTTGAGCAGCTTGAGAGCTGGGAGCAGACGATGATTCTGGCCTCTCTGCAGCGGGTTGCGCAAATGATGGATGCGGCGCATCTGGACGCGTCGCCCATGCTGGATATCGGCAATCTTGATCGCAGCGATGTTCAGGTCGAGTCCGTTCCGAGCGTCGAAACAAACAGCCAGCCATAAGGAAAAAAGCCGAGACAATCAGCTGCCCCGGCTTTCTCAGAAGTTTTGAGCTATCCCCGCCGAACCCTGTCTGCAGAGAAGCCCCGCACAATCAATCGGGCAGCGCCAACGCTACGATTTCTGCCGGTTGATTGTTGCCGCTCACCGCCATCACGATGTACTGCTTGCCCTCATGCATATAGGTCATCGGTTGACCGGTTTGCGTCGCAGGTAAAATAATCTCTGCGATGATCTTGCCGGTAGCCTTGTCGTGAGCCCGGAATATCGGTCCACCGCCACTGCCTTCACCCGCAAATAACAGAGATTTGGTCAGCAGTAACCCTGAACGCGTCGGAATACCGGTTCTGGGCAGATCAACACCCTCCAGCAAGGGGTGATTCTTTATGTAATCGGGCGTATCGGCATTTGCAATCTGAAATACATGCTCGCCCGAAGTCAGATCAATAGCGGTGATGCGACCATAAGGCGGCTTCACTATCGGCAGGCCATCCACTGAGGGCGGACGTGCCGGTCCCTGTATCCATGCCACACTCGACACCTTGCCGCCAGGCACCAGTGCAAGCACCGCTACTTCGGTCCGTGATGGCACATAAACGATGCCGGTTTCCGGATCCATCGCTCCGCCTTCCCAGTTGGCACCACCAGTGGTGTTGGGCAGACTCAGCGTGCCTTTAGTTCCGTCAGGCGCATCAATCACCGAAGCAGGCGTAAACAGGGGGCCGATGCGAAAAGGCTTAATCGCCTGCTTTGCTTTAGAGAGAATCTCCGGCGTGAAATCGATCAGATCATCTTCAGAGAATCCCTGACGATCATAAGCCGCAGGTTTTACCGGGAAAGGCTGAGTCGCCGCGCTCCACTCACCTGGCACATCGCTGGCAGGTACCGGGGTCTCAACCATATCCCAGATCGGCTCGCCAGTGACACGGTCAAACACATAGGCGAATGACTGCTTGGTCAGTTGCACCACTACTTTGCGGCCATCCGGCAGATCCGCCAGAATCGGCGCGGCGGGGTTATCCCAGTCCCAGATATCGTGGTGAATCAGCTGGTAGTACCAGAGCATTTCACCGGTTCTGATGTCCAGAGCCACCAGTGAATTGCCAAACAGATTATTGCCGGGGCGGTCGCCACCAAAGCGGTCTCCGGTAGGCGCTTCAACCGGCAGATAAACAATGCCCAGCTCCGGGTCTGCCGACATCGGCGCCCAGACGCCGGTATTGCCGGTAAACTCGGCGGAGTTATTAAGCCAGGTGTCGTAGCCGTACTCGCCTGGCTCGGGAATGGTCTTGAAGGTCCATAGCAGCTCGCCCGTGCGCGGGTCGTAAGCGCGGATATCACCCTTCACATTGTCTGCAGACGGTGGCCGCATGCTGACCAGATGCGCAGCGCCAACGACCACGACATCATTGGACACCAGCGGCGGGAAGGTCAGGGTAATGTCGATATCGTCACGGCCTTCACTCAGGCGCAGACCCTGGTGCATGTCGAGGATGCCATTATCAGCGAAGCCGGCAACCTGCACGCCGGTAACTGCGTCCAATGCGACCAGATGGTAGCCCGGTGTCACTACATAAATGATTTCCTGATCGCCATCGCTCCAGTAGGCCAGGCCTTTCCCAGAGCCTTTGCGCGGAGCATCAATGAAGCGCTGGCCTTCCGCCGGACGCCACATCCACAGCGTTTCTCCACTGGCCGGATCAACGGCAACAACATTGCGGGTATTGCCAGCGGTCAGGAACATGCGGCCGTTTTTCACCAGCGGGGTAGTCACGCTCAGTGACTCTGCGCGCGGACCATAGTTAGCGCCACTCCAGCGCCAGGCGACCTCTAATTCATCAACATTGGATGCATTGATCTGTTCAAGCGGGGAATACCGCTGAGCCTGAACATTGCCATTGAAATGCTCCCAACCCACATTGCGCTCGCCGCTCACGACGCTGCCTGCAGCGCTGATCGTCAGGTCGGCAAGACTGGCTTCCGTGACGTTGCCTTCAGGCGCGACGACATTGCCAACCTGCATAATATAGGCAGTGACATCAAGGTATTGTGCATCACGCAGGGAGCCTGGAGTCTCGGCGGGCATGGTTGCTCTGATCTCATTGAACAGGGCACTGGCTGGCTGCCCAAGCCAGCGCGAAGACAGGCGAATCTGCATCTCAGCAGGAATATGGCAACGTGCACACTCATTTTGGAATACCGCGGCACCGCGCTCGATACTGCTATTCTGTGCAACTGCAGTAAATGACAATAAGATGCCAAAAACCAGCACAAGGGTTGATCTGATCACACGAGATCTCCTTCAGAGTTAAAGATAGTTTAGACTTCAGCGATGGTATCCTTTCTGCCCTTGGCAAAGGAAGTTGCTGCCAAGGCAACATCGTCACGAATTGCAACAGACCCTTTTACAACATACCTGTTTCCAATAGACTTTTTTCCAACAAACCCCCAACTAATAGCTTTTTTCACTTTCAGCGTAACAATTGGCCTATACTCAGTAACCGTGTCACTCTTTGAGGTTGGCAGACATGAATTACGATCAGATACGTATTTTGGATGTACTGAATTCCAAAGCCTGCTTGAAATTTCTTTCGCTTTCTTTCTTATCCGTTTTACTTCTTACCTGTTCCACCAATCCAGTGACAGGACAGCGTGAACTGGGGCTGGTCTCTGCACAGCAGGAAGTAGCGCTGGGTGAGCAGCACTATGGACCGACCACGCAAAGTCAGGGCGGCGAATACGAGGTTGATCCCGGTCTTAGTGAATACGTGAATCAGGTCGGGCAACGCCTGGCTGCGGTCAGTGATCGTGACCTGCCTTATGAATTTGTGGTGATAAACAGCTCGGTACCAAACGCATGGGCACTGCCTGGCGGAAAACTGGCAATCAACCGCGGTTTGCTGCTGGAGTTAAATAATGAAGCAGAACTGGCTGCGGTGCTGGGGCACGAGATTGTGCATGCTGCGGCACGTCATGGCGCCCAGGCCATGGAGCGAGGCATGTTGCTGCAGGGCGCGATGGTCGCCACCGCTATTGCTGCCAGTGATACTCAGTATGCCGGTCTGATAGTCGGCGGCGCACAGCTGGGTGCACAGTTGGTCAGCCAGCGTTATGGCCGTGACGCTGAGCGTGAAGCCGATGCCTATGGTATTCGTTATATGGTTGAGGCGGGCTACAATCCTGAAGCCGCGGTAAGTCTGCAAGAGACCTTTGTCCGTTTATCAGAAGGCAGAAACCTCGGCTGGCTGGAAGGGCTGTTTGCCAGTCATCCGCCGTCCATGGAGCGAGTTGAGAATAATCGGGCTCTGCTGCAGGAAATCCGCGCACAGGGTTTCACTGGCGGAGATCTTGGGGCTGAGCGTTATCAGAGTAATCTGGCTTTTCTGCGGGAGACTAAACCCGCTTATGATGCGTTTGATGAAGCGCTCACTTTAGCGCAGAATGATCGCATATAAGATGCCCAGGCCAAACTGGATACCGCCATATCGATACTACCCCGTGAGGCAAGATTTCATGGATTAAAAGGTGACATCAATCTTTTTCAGCGCAATTATGGTGCCGCTATTGAACATTTTAATCAGGCGATCAATTATGACCCTAATTATTTTGCTTACTACCTTGGCCGTGGGCTGACTTATGTGCGCCAGGGTGATCAGCGCAGGGCGGAAGCGGATCTGCAGGCCAGCGTCGAATTACTGCCCACTGCAGCCGCGATGAATGAGCTGGGTGCGCTGGCCCTGCAGCGCAATGACCGTGCCGCGGCCATGGGTTATTACGAAGTAGCTGCATCAGCCCCCGGCGCGGCCGGTGAGCAAGCGAGGGCAGCCTATGCGCGATTGGATATTACTGAAAACCCAGCGCGTTACGTCGAGATCCAACCTTTCGTATCGGAAGGACGCGTTGGCGCCAGAATCACTAACCGGGCACCTATGGAGGTCGGCCAGGTGGTGATAGAGTTCCGGGCTGTGGTGGGCGGACAACAGGTCACCCGAGCTGTAACGGTGTCTCGTCTGGCCGCTGGTCAGACAGCAGATATCGACTCAACAATAGCACTGCCAGCAGGAGCGGTTCTGGCAGCAAATCAACTGGCGGTAGGCCTGCGAAGTCTAAGGACTGACTAACAGCGCGAACTGACAGAGAGGTAGGGGAAGCCGGACTAAGAACCAGTGAAACAACAAAAAAAGACTAACGATTCATGGTTACTGATTGGCTTCGTGCTGGCTGTCACGCTCTCGGCCACTTTGTTGCTATGGCAGAATACGTACCGCGATAACCTGCTGGTTGCAGGTCTCGCTGGCAGCCTGCTGCTGACTCTGCTGGTTTGGAGCCTGGCAGCGGGTCGAAGCTTTGCCAATGCCCGATTGGACACCGTGGCTGCAGAACTGATCAAAACTGAATTTCGCTGGAAGTCTGCACTGGAAGGTGCTGGCGACGGAGTCTGGGATTGGGATACCCAGACCGATGAAGTGATCTACTCGAAACGCTGGAAAGAAATGCTGCAGTACCAGGATGATGAGATCAGCAATAAATTATCTGAGTGGCACCGCCTGCTGCACCCTGAAGACAAAGCAGAGGCACTCAAAGCTGCAGATGATTATGTCAGTGGCAAAACCAACAGTCTCAATCTTGAGATGCGCCTGCTGGCTAGCACTGGTGACTGGCACTGGATACTGCTGCGCGGCGCCGCTGTAAGCAGAAATCCCGATGACCGAGCCCTGCGTGTGATCGGCACCAACACCGATATAAGTACCCAAAAACATATTGAACTGGCATTGCTGGAAAGCGATCGCAGATTCCGCGGCGCTTTTGAGCATACCGCCGTTGGCATGGCACTGATGGATATGAATGGACGCTGGATGCAGGTGAATAAAGCCCTGTGTCAGATGTCCGGCTACAGTGAGTCCGAGTTGCTGAGCAAAACTTTCCAGGAAATGACGCATCCGGATGATCTGCACTTGGATACCGAATTCACCCGCAAACTCTACATCGGTGAGATTGATCATTACCACATGGAAAAGCGCTACTTTCGCAAAGATCGCGAAGTCATCAATACCCTGATCAGCGTTTCGCTGGTCAGGGACCTGCAGGAACAGCCACTGCATTATGTGTTACAGGTCCAGGACATCTCCGATCGCAAACGCCTTGAACAGCAGGTACAGCATCAGGCCACCCACGACGAACTCACCGGCCTGCCTA
>JBDNGQ010000226.1:0-3617 GCA_041689205.1 Pseudohongiellaceae bacterium
GAGTCGCCAGTCTGACGATCAGAGGAGGTTTAGATGTGATACTTCAGACCAGCATTCCATTCCTACATATCATTGACGATGGGCCAGGTGTCAGCGCCAGAGCGGAAGAGCACTTATTTGAACCATTTCACACCACCGAATCCACAGGCACAGGATTGGGACTTTATATCTCCAAAGAACTATGCGAAGCTAATCAGGCACAACTTATCTATAAAAAAACCCGCAAAGGAAAAAGTTGTTTCAGCATTTATTTCAGTCATCCGGACAGAAATATTAACTGAAAACTACGCTGCGGAAAAAAGCCTCTTCAATGGAGCAGAAATGACGGCCCGTGTTTTAATTGTTGACGATGAGCCTGACATTCAGGAATTGCTTGAAATCACTCTCAAAAAAATGTCGCTGCAAAGCAGTTGTGCCAATAATCTGGCATCCGCACGTGAATTGCTTGCACATAACACCTTCAACCTTTGTCTCACCGACATGAGACTTCCTGATGGTGACGGTCTCAGTCTAGTAAAATTGATTCAGCAAGAATACCCGAGGCTGCCGGTTGCTGTAATAACCGCTCACGGCAGTACCGAAGCTGCTATTAAAGCGATGAAAGCTGGCGCCTTTGATTTTGTTTCCAAGCCTGTCGATCTGCAAAAATTACGTGACCTGGTAAATGCTGCCTTACGCCTGACCACGGAACCCGCTGCCGTCAATAAAACCCAGCGCACTACGGTTACTATCACTGGAAACTCACTGGCAGCATCCCGCCTCCGGGAACAGATCGAGCGGCTGGCCCGCAGTCAGGCACCGGTTTTTATAAGTGGCGAATCCGGCAGTGGTAAAGAGCTAGCCGCGCGCGCCATCCATCTGCAAAGCGCTCGCTGTGAAGCCCCTTTCGTAGCCGTAAACTGTGGAGCAATACCTGCAGAACTGATGGAAAGTGAATTGTTTGGCCACCTGAAAGGCAGTTTTACCGGGGCTGACAAAGATAAAAATGGGCTTTTCCAAACCGCTCAGGGAGGAACTCTTTTCCTTGATGAGGTTGCTGATCTGCCGTTGCATATGCAAGTAAAACTACTGCGGGTACTTCAGGAAAAAGCTGTCAGACCAGTTGGATCCCAGCAGGAGTTGCCAACCAATGTGCGCATCCTGAGCGCCAGCCATAAAAACCTTCTTGAAGAAATTGAACATAGAAATTTTCGTCAGGATCTGTACTACCGGATTAATGTTATTGAACTGGCAGTGCCTCCTTTGCGCGAGCGCCGTGATGACATTGAAGAATTGAGCCACAGCATATTGCGTAAAATTGCCATCGAAAACAGAGTCGAAACAGCATCGCTGGATGCCGAGGCATTACGCTGTCTGTGTAATTATGATTTTTCAGGAAATGTCAGAGAACTGGAGAATATACTGCAAAGAGCTGCTGCATTATGCGAGCACAACCTGATTCTTACTGAACACCTTGAGCTTCAGACATGGACATCTGCTGCAGCTTTAAGTCACACCGACAAGTTCAGCCAGACAGTGAAAGCTAAGACTCACAATGCTTTTGATATCGATGGTAACTTCTGCCTTGAACGGCACCTGGAAATTATTGAACGGGATATCATCAGCATGGCACTGGAACAGACACGTTGGAATAAAACTGCTGCCGCAAAAAAATTGGGAATGTCATTTCGATCTTTTCGTTATCGTCTCAAAAAACTTGAGATTGAATAGAAATCCCGAATCAGAGCGGACGATAGGGAGCAGGATCAACAACAGGCGTGTTTCCCAGCAAGATATCTGCCAACAAGCGAGCCGATGCCGGAGCAAGCACCAGCCCATTTCGAAAATGACCGGCATTCACATAAAGGTTGTCATAACCGGGCACAATGCCAACAAAGGGTATACCACCTGGAGCGGACGGTCTGAGTCCAGCCCATTGTTGCACAGGCTCATATTTTCGTAACTCGGGAAGTATCTCAATAGCTGAGCCCTTTAAGCTCTGCAAAGCTTCATCTGTAGTACTCTTATCAAACTCACTGTATTCAAGGGTGCTGCCAACCAGTATATGTCCATCTTTACGTGGAATCAGATATCGCCCGGCTTTCAGCACAATACCTTTCAACAGCGGCCGCTCTGCCTTATAGAGTAGCATCTGTCCCTTCACAGGCACTACCAGCAAGGGCTTTGCTATTTTTGAAAGTATTGATCCACTCCACGCGCCAGCGGTGATGATGTAGTTATTTGCGCTTATTTTTTGCTTCCGCAATCCTGAAATCACTTCCAGTGACTGCACATGATTTCCGTTGTCAACTATGGAAATCAACTCAACCTGTTCCAAAATGGTAACCGCAGGCATGGCTTGTAAACTCTTAATAAGAGCCTGGCCCAGCCGTGGATTGCGGATATTTGCTATATCCTCCATCCACAGACCGCGTGTAAATCCCTCCGCCAACATAGCCTCATGATGATAGATGAAACTGCTATCCACCCTGAGCATCGGCCGCGCGGAACGTTGAGCCCATGCTAAAGCCTCAGGTTCATCATCAGCTTCCAGCATCAACAGTCCCGTCTGCACCAACTCGGGATCAATGCCGGTTTCCTGCAGCAGTGAAGCGGCTAACTGCGGATAGAACGACTGCGCCCAATCTGCCAGTGCCGTTACAGCATCCGGATACCGCCATGGATACAGCGGTGACACGATACCCCCGCCTGCCCACGATGCCTCCCGGCAACATTGTCCGCGCTCGAGCACAGTGACGCTCGCTCCAGAACAAGCAAGCTCTCTTGCAACTAACAGCCCGACTACGCCGCCTCCAACAATTAAAAAATCGCTCATCTACTCAAGAACTCGCTGGGCAGCAGGACCCGCAAAAGCGGTTACCGCAATCCTCTACTAAACTATTAACAGGACATGAAATGATCATAACTTTAGCACAAGGAGGTGTTGGCGTGAGGCCTGACGGACGGGGATTTAGCATGATCGAGTTACTCATCACGCTTTCAATAATCACATTACTGCTGGCGGTCGCTACCCCCCAGTTGCCTGCTTTCATTGAAAAACATCAAGGCGAAAAAGCATTGATTGCAGTGGCACGGGCTATCAAAGTCGGGCGCACTACGGCCATTAAAACTGGAGCAACGGTCACTGTATGTCGCTCAAGCGATGCTTTGCAATGCTCCGGAAGCTGGCAGAATGGTCTAATCGTTTTTACAGATCAGAACAAAGATCGCACCATCAACCAGACCGACCGACTGCTGGTGCAACTGGTATTTAATAATCTGCCAGGCACCATCGTGTGGCGTGCTTTTCAAAATCGTCAGTACCTGCAACTCAATTCGCGTGGCGATATGATTCATCAGAATGGCAACTTCACTTTTTGTGCATTTTCCGGCACGGCGGAATCGGCGCACCAGCTCATTATCAGCGGTACCGGCCGCATTCGTTTTGCAGTTGACAGCGATGGCGACGGCATCCGCTCAGGCAGCAATGGCCTCCCTTTAAGCTGTTAAAGTATCTCAATCTTAGCGCCAGCAATCGGCAACGCTGGCGCCGCTTGCCCCTTTTAGGCCAGTGCTGCTTATCGTCAAGGAAGTGCAAACATCCTCAGTTTGACGGCCTTGAGGATTCGCGGTAGCAA
>JBDNGQ010000227.1:0-47951 GCA_041689205.1 Pseudohongiellaceae bacterium
CCACTTCAAATGCACTCTTGTAGGGAGTCGTGGCCAGCACTACTTCAGAAAATCGTGCGCGCTGTGTATAAGTCTGATAAGCAGGCAACGCTACAGCCGCCAGAATACCAATGATAGCTACCACGATCATCAATTCGATCAGCGTGAAACCCTGTTGTTTTTTAGTTTGAATTTGCATTTTTTATTCTCCTGGATTTTCGATAAATTCCGGTTTTGCCGTCATAATTTTTAAACGGTTCGTAACATATATAACACAAAGCGTGCCAACACTCCTAAACCCAGTATTAACTAATTGTTTTAGTTAGACTTAATATTTTAATCATTTTAAAACACTTGCCGTCTCTGTATACGGCAAGTGTAAGAATATGACAATTTTCGTCAGCATTAGCTGTTTCATGTCAGTTCCTATGTGTGACCGATCTCACAGGTTTCGGAGCGAATACGGTCACCTCTGCAGCACGCCTGTTCTACGCAGACAGGGGGTGATAATCTATAATTCGATCAACACCAGCAAAACAATTATAGTCGACTACAAATGCTTAGCAGAAAAAAACTATCATGGTGAACACAGTCAGCGGTCTGGCCAAGCGGCTTATTCAGGATGGTATTCTGAATCAGACGCAGGCAGAAGATGCATTGCGCGCCGCACGCAAAGACAAAATCCCCTTCGTCAGCCATCTGGTCAAAGATAAAATATGTTCCAGCTGGAAAATAGCCATAGCAGCATCGGAGGAATTCGGGGCCCCGGTTATGGACCTCGCTGCTTTTGATACCCATTATTGTCCTCAGAATCTCGTCGATCCCAGACTGCTCCAAAAACACCGTGTGATGCCTTTATTCAAGCGCGGCAACAGACTCTACCTCGCTGTATCCGACCCAACTGATATCAAAGCATTTGATGAGATCAAATTTCATACCGGTCTGAATATTGATGTCATTGTGGTCGATGAGAATCTACTCTCCCTGGCGATCATTAAATTGATCGACGAAATTGAAGGCGGCCAGAATCTGCTAGGCAGTTTCGATGATGCCGATCTTGAGAACCTGGAAATAGATCAGAGTAAGCAGGAGCGCGAAGACAAAGAGACAACGGATCTTACCGATGAAGCCCCGATTGTGCGTTTCGTCAACAAAATCCTGCTGGATGCGATCAAACTGGGCGTCTCTGATATTCATGTTGAGCCCTACGAGAAGAGCTACCGGATACGTTATCGCACTGACGGTATTTTGCGGGATGCGGCGAAACCGCCTCTGCAACTGGCGACCCGGATATCGTCCCGCCTCAAAATCATGTCGCAGATGGATATATCAGAACGGCGACTGCCACAGGATGGCCGCATCAAGATGAAGCTGTCCCCTACTCGCGCCATCGATTTTCGAGTCAATACGTTGCCGACATTATGGGGCGAGAAAGTTGTATTACGTATTCTTGATCCTAGCAGTGCGCAGATGGGTATTGATGCGCTCGGTTATGAAGAGGATCAAAAAGAATTTTATATGACAGCGTTGAGCCAGTCTCAGGGGCTAATTCTGGTGACTGGACCCACCGGCAGCGGAAAAACGGTGTCCCTGTACACCGGCTTGAACATCCTGAATACCGAAGAAAGAAATATCTCAACTGCCGAAGACCCGGTTGAAATAAATCTTGAAGGGGTTAATCAGGTGCCAGTTAATGCTCGCATTGGATTGAGTTTTGCGGCGGCGCTGAGGGCGTTTTTGCGTCAGGATCCAGACATTATCATGGTTGGTGAGATCCGCGATCTGGAAACTGCCGAGATTGCCATCAAGGCTGCGCAAACAGGTCACCTGGTGCTGTCGACTCTGCATACCAACAGTGCCCCCGAGACATTGACGCGATTGCGGAATATGGGTATCCCCTCCTTCAACCTGGCAACCTCGGTCACTTTGATCATTGCTCAGCGGCTGGCGCGCCGTCTGTGCAGTCATTGCAAAAAAGCTGTGCATATACCGGAAGCAGCATTACTCGAAATTGGTTTCACACCTGAGCAAATCCTGGAAGCGCAATTGTTTCAACCGGTGGGCTGTGATAAGTGTACGGAAGGCTATAAAGGCCGCGTCGGAATCTATGAAGTAGTTCCTGTTACCGATGGCATATCGCGTATTATCATGGAAGATGGTAATTCAATCCAAATTGCCGATCAGGCCCGCAAAGAAGGCTTCAATAGTCTGCGCCAGTCTGCATTGGTCAAAGTTTCTAAAGGCCTGACCAGCCTGGAAGAAGCAAACCGCGTTACCTGATGATTAAAAAAATAATGTAATCCAGGATATATCATGGCAACAACGGCAGTAAAACAGACAATTTATACATGGCAGGGCACTGATAAAGCCGGTAATAAAACCAAAGGTGAAATACCCGGCGTCAGCCAGGCTCTGGTGAAAGCGCAACTGCGCAAGCAAGGCATAAACCCCACCAAAGTTAAAAAGAAAGCTAAAGATCTGTTTGGCCCGCGCAAGCAAAAAATCACCCCGGGCGACATCGCTGTATTCAGCCGCCAGCTGGCAACTATGATGAAGGCCGGCATTCCGCTGGTGCAATCCTTCGATATTGTCGCAGACAGTCTTATAAATGTATCGATGGCGGAACTGGTGAGACAGGTTCGCGACGATGTCGCAGCCGGCAATAATTTCGCTGGCTCAATTCGTAAACATCCGCGTTATTTTGATGATTTGTTCTGCAATCTGGTAGAGTCCGGCGAACAGTCCGGCGCACTGGAAACAATGTTGGACCGGGTTGCTACTTATAAAGAAAAAACTGAAGCGCTTAAATCAAAAATCAAGAAAGCGATGAATTATCCAATCGTAGTTGTTGCTGTAGCCCTTGTTGTCACCGGTCTGCTGCTGGTGAAAGTAGTACCACAGTTCGCTGAAACATTCTCCAGCTTTGGCGCTGAACTTCCTGCCTTTACCTTATTTGTTCTGAAATTATCCGACATCGCAATTGCACACTGGTGGAAGGTACTGATTGGGCTTTTCCTGCTCAGCTACGGTTTCAAGGAAGCCAGAATCAGATCCAGAGAGTTTGCTGATGTCGTTGATAAAATTTCCCTCAAGCTTCCTGTCATTGGACCCATTATAGAAAAGTCCTGCTTTGCCAGATTTACCCGCACGCTGGCAACGACCTTCTCTGCTGGCGTGCCACTGGTCGAAGCGCTGGAGTCTGTTGCCGGCGCCACAGGGAATATTGTTTACTCCAAAGCAACCAGACGGATCAGGGATGACGTCACTACCGGGCAGCAGCTCAATTTTGCAATCCGTAGTACCGGCCTGTTCCCAGCGATGATCACCCAGATGGTCGGGATTGGCGAGGAGTCAGGGGCATTGGACTCAATGCTCGATAAATGCGCCTCCTATTATGAAGCTGAAGTGGATAATGCCGTTGATGGTCTCACCAGTTTGATGGAGCCACTGATCATGTCCGTGCTGGGGACACTCATTGGCGGCCTGATGATTGCGATGTACCTGCCTATATTCCAGATAGGCCAGGTTATTTGATGAGCCTTATTGATTTGTTGATTTCCAGTCAGACTGCGCTGATCAGCATAACGTTCATTCTCGGCCTGTTGACCGGAAGCTTCCTCAATGTGGTGATTTATCGCGTGCCGGTCATGCTGCAGCGGGATTGGCGAAATCAGTGTCGAGAGTTTCTGGAACTAGACGAAGCACAGATCAAAACTGCAGCCCCGGCTGCTCAATTCAAAGTTTTTAATCTGTTAAAACCTGACTCGCATTGCCCGTATTGTGGATCGTCAGTGCGGCCATGGCAGAATATCCCACTGCTTAGCTTTCTGTTATTGCGCGGCAAATGTGCGAACTGTAAACATCGTATCTCTGCGCGTTATCCGCTGGTCGAACTGGCTACAGCTATCCTTTCCGGACTGGTAGCGTGGAAGTTTGGCGCCAACTGGCTTACTTTAGCGTTGTTGTTTTTCACCTGGAGTTTGATTGCACTCACGATGATCGACTTTGATCATCAACTGCTACCAGACAATATCACTCTGCCCCTGTTATGGCTCGGCTTACTGCTCAGCACGGTTGATATCGGTCTGGGTGTATCGCCTGCGGATGCAGTGATCGGTGCCATCGCGGGTTATCTGGTGCTGTGGACTGTGTATCAGGGTTTTAAATTGATTACTGGCAAAGAAGGCATGGGCTATGGTGATTTTAAATTGCTGGCGATGCTGGGTGCTTGGATGGGCTGGCAAAGCCTGCTGCTTATTGTAATTCTGTCATCGCTGGTGGGAGCAGTGGTGGGTATTTTTCTGCTGATTTTTCTCGGACGCGATAAAAACATCCCGCTTCCCTTTGGTCCTTATCTTACCGGCGCAGGCTTCATCGCTCTGCTGTGGGGCGAACAGATAAGCAATTTATATTTAAATTTCCTGGTCTTATAAAGCATGGATTCTGAACAGTCACCGCAGCGTCTGATCATTGGAGTTACTGGCGGTATTGGCAGTGGTAAAAGTGCTGCAACTGGTTTTTTTGCAGCAAAGGGCATTGATGTTATTGATGCTGATGTGGTTTCGCGGGAAGTAGTAGTGCCTGGCAGCACAGCGCTGGCGGAGATATCCGCACATTTTGGCAAACAGATTCTCTTGCCTGATGGCAATTTGAACCGGAAGGCAATGCGTGCAAGGATTTTTAGCGATCCTGATGAAAAGCACTGGCTTGAATCGCTGCTGCACCCGATGATACGCACTGAGATAGAGCAGCAACTGCGGCGCAGTGATTCGCCTTATGTGATTCTCTCATCGCCGCTGTTGCTGGAAACTGATCAACACAGCATGACCGACCGGGTGCTGGTGATTGATACCTCTGAGCAACAGCAGATTCATCGCACCAGCGCACGTGACGATACCTCTGCCAGCGCTGTGCAGGCTATAATGGCGACTCAACTCAGTCGCGCTCAACGCCTGCAGCGTGCCAATGACATCATCATCAACGATAAGGATCTTGCGCATCTTGAAAATGAAGTAAATAAATTGCACGAGTATTACTGCGAGCGAGCGGCATGCATAAAAGACAAATTACCGTAAACTGCCCCACCTGTAACGACATCGTAGTCTGGCGCGAAGAGAGCAGATTCCGGCCGTTTTGCTCGGAGCGATGCAAGCTGATTGATTTTGGTGAATGGGCCAATGAACGTCACACTATTGCAGGTATGCCTGTCATACCTGACGACGACGAACAACAGGATTATTAGGTTTACCAGAAAGCGCTGATTGCTGCGATTCCTGCGCCACCATTTGCCTTACTTACCGCTACATCCAACGGACTTACCCCCCCTAAGGCATAACAAGGCACAGCCACGGCAGCAGTTAGCTCCTTGAACTGCTTCCAGCCCAGTGGCACTGCTCCCGGATGTGACCCCGTGGCCAGTACGGGTGAGATAAGAACGAAATCTGCTCCCAGTTTTTCGGCATGAAGCAGTTGCGCAAGATTGTGACAAGATGCACTGAAATAACTGCTTTGATCTACCGGCCGCTGCTTAAGCGCCATTAGCCGATGGGAGCTGGCATGAAAACCGGCGGCATCAACCTCAGCAACCAGCTCGGGTTCAGCATTCAACAGCAGGCGGGCATTGTAAACCTGACATAGTTCGGAACACCGCAGTGCGCGCTTTCTGAAATCATTCTCAGACAGAGCAGGCGCCCGCAATTGAACCATGCCTATACCCTGAGCCAGCACCTGCTCAAAGCGACTGAAAAACGCCTCAGCATCCTCGCCATCTCCGGTTACAGCAATCATATCCGGTAATTGCAGACGCCTGATGATGGCGCGATTTGCAATTGGGAAATCCTCCGTCTGCAACTGCTCAATCGGAATCCAGCGCAACGGCTGTCCCTGCTGACCATGAGGTTGCCCGCTGAACCTGTCCACTGACCATACGTCTAGCAGTACAGATTTATCACCGTAGTCGTGAGCGATCTGGCACAAGCGACTCTGAGCCAGCACTGTGATCCCAAGCTCTTCTTCCAGCTCCCGTTGCAGTGCCTGATTGACGCTCTCGCCTGACTCAAGTTTGCCACCTGGGAACTCCCACAGCCCACCCTGATGGCTCTCTGTTGCGCGCAGTGCAACAAGTACCGTGTTATCCGGACCGCGAATGACACCCACGGCAACATGTATGGGAGCTCTTAAAATAACTTGCTGTTCAGCTGCGATAACTGGCATTGATGCGCACATACTCTTCGGAAAGATCAGAAGTCCATACCCGTTCCTGCGCAGATCCACGAGCCAGCCTGACGATGATATCGATATCACCCTGATTCATGACCGCCTGACCGGCAGCTTCTGTATAAGAAGGTGCCAGCGTGCCATTTTCAACGATGCTGATTTCGCCCAGCGAAATATTAATTCTGGATACATCCAGATCCGGGACGCCGGCTCTGCCGACAGCCGCCAGAATGCGTCCCCAGTTTGGATCGGAGGCTGACAAAGCGGTTTTTACCAGCGGTGATTCAGCTATTGCATAGGCAACCATTAAACACTCTCCACTGTTGCCACCCTCACGGACGTCAACAGTGACGAATTTTTTGGCGCCTTCTGCATCGCGAATAATACTTTGCGCCAACTCCAGCAACAGGCCCTGCAATGCGGTGTTAAACAACTGATAAGACGCTGCATCCGCCTCACTGATGGTGACTGCGCTGCTGCCACTGGCTGCCAGAATGCAGGCATCATTGGTAGAAGTATCTCCGTCCACAGTGATTCTGTTAAAGGATCGCTGTACTGCGCCCTCCAGTAATTTCTGCAGCAGCGCCTGTTCAATGAGTGCATCGGTAGCGATAAAGCTGAGCATGGTAGCCATATTCGGCTTGATCATTCCAGCCCCTTTGGCAATGCCGGTAATGGTCACTGTCTGACCGCCAACATTCATAATTGCCGATGCCGATTTGGGGCGGGTATCCGTGGTCATAATGCCTTTGGCTGCCTCAGACCAGTTACTATCTGCCAGCGCCGAAACTGCTTTGGGTATGCCCAGCGCGATTTTTTCCACCGGCAGGTTTTCGCCGATCACACCGGTTGAAAAAGGCAGCACGCTGTTCACCGGAACACCGGTTGCTTGAGCAAGTGCTTCACAACAGGCAAGAGCGTCCCGCAAGCCTTTTTCACCTGTACCTGCGTTTGCATTGCCGGTGTTAATCAGCAGATAACGGCATTCCCCGCCACTGCTTTCGAGGTGCTTTTTCGCCAGCATTACCGGCGCCGCACAAAATGCATTGCGGGTAAATACACCTGCCACCCTGGAGCATGGAGCAAATTCAAAAAGCACCAGATCCAAGCGGTTTTTATAGCGAATACTGCTTTCAACTGCCGCTACTCGAACTCCGGCAACCGCCGATAAGTTATGATTTACTTCTATCCCTGCAATCATGCTGACCCTTTAACTTAATTGACCATGACATTGTTTAAATTTCTTGCCAGAACCACATGGGCAGGGATCATTCCTGCCGACTTTTTTGTCTTCGCGAACGAAAGGTTCGCGCGCAGGCTCCTGCGACTCCGGTGCATTTTGTGCAAGCTCGTCCTGCAAAGCTGAAGCCTGTGCATGCTGCATCTGCAGCTTTTCTCTGGCCCTTTCTTCTGCTCGCTGTTGCTCGAGAGCATCGATTTCTGCGCTGGTCTTAACCTGTACATGGCTGAGAAACCGGGTTACTTCGTGCTGCAGGTTTGACAGCAGGTTCTGGAACAGACCAAATGCTTCGCGCTTGTATTCCTGCTTGGGGTTCTTACCGGCATAACCGCGCAGGAATATACCCTGTCGCAAATGATCCATTGAGGCTAGATGCTCTTTCCACAGGTTATCGAGAATCTGCAGCACCAGCTGTTTTTCCAGCATGCGCATCTTATCGCCAACGATCGCACATTTTACTTCATAGGCTGCACTGAGCCCCTGCTTAATCTTCTCGCGCAGGGATTCTTCATATAATTTAGTATCTTCATCCAGCCACTGCTGAACTGGCAGTCGCGTTGCAAACTCAGTTTCCAGCGCCACTTCAAGTCCTGCTATATCCCACTGTTCCGCAACACTCTGCTGAGGAATATGAGTGCTGATGACTTCATTAGCCACCTCGTCACGCATGCTGTTAATCAAGCCCGAAATATCATCACTTGCCATCAACTCATTGCGCTGACGATAGATGATAGTGCGCTGATCATTAGCGACGTTATCGTATTCGAGCAACTGTTTACGCATATCGAAATTGCGACCTTCCACTTTGCGCTGCGCCTTCTCTATTGAGCGTGACACCATGCCGTGTTCAATTGCCTCACCACGCTCCATACCAAGCGCCTGCATAAAATTCTTAACGCGCTCGGAGGCGAATATCCGCATCAGATTATCTTCAAGAGACAGATAGAATCGAGAATATCCTGGATCACCCTGACGACCGGCCCTCCCTCGCAACTGATTGTCAATGCGACGCGACTCATGACGCTCGGTACCGATAATATGCAGGCCCCCAGCCGCAATTACGTCATCGTGTCGCTTCTGCCATTGTTCTTTGATTTTTGCTATCTGCTCCGGTGTCGGATTCTCAATCGCCGCAACTTCAACTTCCCAGTTTCCTCCCAACACAATATCCGTACCACGGCCCGCCATATTGGTAGCAATAGTCACTACACCCGGGCGCCCTGCCTGAGCAATAATGAAGGCTTCCTTTTCATGAAACTTGGCATTCAGAACCTCATGAACGAGCTTCTCTTTTTTCAAAAATGCAGACAGTGTTTCAGAGGTGTCGATGGATGCCGTGCCTACCAGCACGGGCGCTCCTTTTGCACTGATCTCTTTAATATCGCGCACAATAGCTTCAAACTTTTCTTCCATTGACAAAAATATCAGGTCATTTTTATCGATACGCTGCATTGACCTATTAGGCGGAATAACGACCACATCAAGACCATAAATCTGCTTGAATTCGAAGGCTTCTGTGTCCGCTGTGCCGGTCATACCAGAGAGTTTTCCATACAGCCGGAAAAAATTCTGGAAAGTAGTGGATGCCAGTGTCTGACTTTCACTCTGAATCTCCAGGCCCTCTTTTGCTTCGATAGCCTGATGCAATCCTTCTGATAGACGCCGGCCTTCCATGGTACGACCGGTATGTTCATCAATCAGAACAATGCGCCCGTTCTGAACAATATACTCAACGTCCTTATGGAAAAGATTGTGTGCTTTGAGTGCGGAATTAACGTGGTGCAGCAAGGAAAGATTACTTGCGGAGTAGAGACTTTCGCCTTCAGCCAGCAGTTTTTTCTCAGTCAACAGTTCTTCCAGATATTCGTGTCCCGCTTCGGTAAGTTCCACCTGTCTGGCTTTTTCATCTATAACAAAATGTCCAGTCTCCTCTTTAGGAGCCAGGTTCATATCCAGAGCTTTTTTCTCCTGCTTCGGCTCTCCCTTCTCCAGCTTCGGAATCAGGCTGTTGATGGCCTGATACATACGGGAACTGTCCTGAGCGGCACCGGAAATAATCAGCGGAGTTCTTGCTTCATCAATGAGAATTGAATCCACTTCGTCAACGATGGCGAAATTCAAAACTTTCTGCATCTTGTCCTCAATACGAAAAGCCATATTGTCACGCAGATAGTCAAAGCCAAATTCATTATTGGTGCCGTAGGTGATGGAAGCTTCATACGCAGAGCGCTTCTGGTCTGAAGTTTGTCCAGTAGTAATCACGCCTACGGTCAGTCCCAGAAATTCATACAAGGGACGCATCCAGTTCGCATCACGCTGTGCCAGATAATCGTTCACCGTCACAATGTGGACGCCCTCACCTGTCAAGCCATTCAGGTAGGCTGCAAGGGTCGCGACCAGGGTCTTACCTTCACCGGTTTTCATCTCGGCTATATTGCCTTCGTGCAAGGCAATGCCACCAATCATCTGAACATCGAAATGGCGCATACCCACGGTTCGTTTGCCAGCCTCACGGACTACCGCGAAGGCTTCTGGCAATAAGGTATCCACATCGGCGCCATCATCGTAGCGTTGCTTAAATTCGGACGTTTTGGCCTGTAATTCCGCATCTGAAAGAACAGCAAATGCATCTTCATAAACATTAATTTTGGCAACAGTGCGGGAGAGCTTCTTGAGTTGCCGCGAATTGGCGCTGCCGAATATTTTGCTGAGAAACTGTAGATTCATGATTTTCCGTTAACTGAATTGAGGTATTTGGCGTTATTAATTGAAAAAACTATTCGCAAGGTGCCGTTTGCCGACATCATTCTGGCAAACCGGAACAGAAATTATGGAAACGCGGAATCAGCGAGCGGTGCGATGGATGTAAGTGGCAGGATCTACCACTCGGCCATGCTTATAAACTTCGAAGTGAACGTGAGGTCCAGTGGAGCGCCCGGTACTGCCGACCAGAGCAATAGCCTGACCTTTGCGCACGATTTCACCGGTATCAACCAGCAATCTATCTGCATGGGCATAGCGGGTTAAATAGCCATTGCCGTGATTTATATCAACCGTCAAACCGTAACCATGACGTTCACCGGATGCGACAATGACACCAGCAGCAACGCTGATAATGTTTTCACCAGCTTTTGCAGCAAAATCGACTCCAGAATGAGAAGCAAGTCGCCCACTGAAGGGATCAACCCGACGACCATACGCAGAGGAGATCCAGCCTTTGGCCACAGGACGGCCGGCAATAAAGCTATCCGAGATAAACTGTCGCTCAACCATCAATTCTTCAAGAATTTCGAGCTGTTGTGCCCGGTCTGCCACCTGCTGTTCGAGTTCGGCAATCGCAAGGATAAAATCAGGTTGTTCAAATTCAAAGTTGTCGCCGATCAGTGGACCGCCCCGCCCGGCTTCCTGTGCGGCGAAATCAAACTCCCCGATATCAAGTTGGGCTATCGAGGTAACGGTTTCTCCGAGCGCATCAAGCCGCAACAGCCTTGCCTGCAACATAGCCAACCGAATGGTCAGTGCCTCAAGTTGCTGTGCAGCATTACGTTTCACCTGCGCCAAAGATTCAGCCTGCTCACGTAATTGCTGTTGCCAGGTCTGAGCGGTTTCCTGAGAATAGGGTTGATTATCCTGAGATACAGCAAGTTGATAGCCGAGGTAGCCCATCGCAACAGGCGCGCCCAGCAGACAAACGGAGAGCAAACCTTTCAACCAGCCTTTGAGGACTATGGTTCTGGTATGGCCGTAATGCTCATTGACGAGTATAACTTTCATGCTTCAGGTGTTTCTCTATGACATTTATTAAGGAACTTATGCCAGAACACCTGTTTTTACAGCGACAGAAACACGCCTCATGAATCCGGAAAATCAATGAGTTAATGAACTTGCAAGGCGCTTAAATCTGATCAGGCTGCCAATACTGGCTTCATATAGGAAATCGGGGCGTTTGAATCTGAGTCAAAACTGACGATTTCCCAGGCATCTTTGTTCTCTTCCAACGATCTTAATAATGCATTATTCAGCGCATGTCCAGATTTATATCCTTTGAACTCACCAATCAGACTCTTACCAAGCAGATAGAGATCACCAATGGAGTCAAGGATTTTGTGCTTTACGAACTCATCTTCGTAGCGCAGACCATCTTCATTCAGCACTTTATAGTCGCCAACTGCGATGGCATTGTCCATGCTTGCGCCCAGCGCTAGATTGCGATTACGTAATTCTTCAAATTCATGCATGAAGCCGAATGTGCGTGCACGGCTGACTTCTTTCACAAATGAGGTGCTGGAAAAGTCGATGCTGGCAGACTTAGTGTACTTGCGATAAACCGGGTGATCATACAGTAAGGTGTAACTGACTTTGAAACCATCGAAGGGCTCCAGACTGACTGATTTATCACCATCTTCAAGGCGCAGTGTCTTTTTAATACGAATAAATTTTTTGGCTGCAGCCTGCTCTTCAATGCCTGCTGACTGAATCAAAAATACAAAGGGGCCGGCACTGCCGTCCATAATGGGCACTTCAGGGGCGCTGACATCAATATATGCATTGTCTATACCCAGACCATACATGGCCGACATCAGATGCTCTATCGTGGAAATTCTGACATCGCCTTTTACCAGCGTAGTCGATAGCGTAGTGTCACCCACATAATTGGCTTTTGCTGGTATTTCAACGGGAGGAGACAGATCAGTGCGAACAAAAATAATACCGCTGTTGATCGGAGCCGGACGCAATGTGAGATAGACCTTTTCCCCAGTATGAAGACCGACGCCAGTGGCTCTGATGGCGTTCTTCAAGGTTCGTTGTTTCAGCATATTACGTCTTCCCAAAAATAATGTGTGGAGCCCGCTGCATCTCGTATTCTCCAACTGATTCAGCGTTGCGGGCGATAATAACAAATCCGAACCAATAACCCAACATAACGATTTCTCTTATGCTGGCAGCAGCAAGGGCTTGTATTCGCTGCCAGACCGTGCCGGTAAACCCGGCACCCACACGCGCAAATCAGTCCGCCTGTCTACGCAGAAAAGCTGGAATATCTAGATAATCCATATCAGCATCTGCCCCAATCGCTCGGGCCAGGCCTGACTGTGGCATGGTATGCGCGGTCGCTGCTCGAGTGCGCATTACGGCTGGCTTATCCAACTGGCGGTAATCAGCAACAGCAGGCGCTTTCTGATAAGTATTACCGATTACTTTGGTTGGTCGCTCAGTACTGGCTCTGCTGCCAAGCCCGGTTGCCACAACAGTAACCCGAATCTCGTCACCCATTTCCGGGTCGATTACCGTCCCGACAACGACAGTCGCATCATCAGATGCAAATTCAGCGATGGTATCGCCTACCTCAGCGAATTCTCCCAGTGACAGGTTCTCACCGGCAGTGATATTAACCAGAATGCCACGTGCGCCATGCAGATTAACGTCTTCCAGCAAGGGACTGCGGATTGCTGCTTCTGCAGCTTCGCGGGCACGCCCTTCTCCTGTTGCATAACCGGTGCCCATCATCGCCATACCCATCTCAGACATCACCGTGCGCACATCCGCGAAATCCACATTGATCATACCAGGACGGATAATCAGATCAGCAATGCCTTTTACCGCGCCAAGCAAAACGTCGTTAGCTGCTTTGAACGCATCAAGCAGTGACGCATTTTTACCAAGCACATCAAGCAGCTTTTCATTTGGAATTGTGATCAAGGAATCAACATGCTGGGATAGCTCTGCAATCCCCTGCTCAGCAATCAACGAGCGCTTTTTCCCTTCGAATGGAAACGGTCGAGTTACTACAGCAACAGTCAGAATTCCCAGCTCTTTGGCAACCTCAGCGAAGATAGGCGCCGCGCCGGTGCCGGTTCCGCCACCCATTCCTGCTGTGATGAAAACCATGTCCGCACCGGAGAGAATCTCAGCGATCTCGTCGCGGTCTTCCAGTGCAGCCTGACGGCCTACCGCTGGATTTGCGCCTGCGCCAAGGCCCTTGGTGATGCTACTGCCCATTTGCAGCAGAGTTCTGGCACGCATGTTTGTCAACGCCTGCGCATCCGTGTTGGCGCAGACAAAATCCACACCTTCAACATTGTTGGCGATCATATGACGAACTGCATTGCCGCCACCGCCACCAACTCCGATCACTTTGATCACTGCACTTTGTGGAACGCTCTCAACGAGTTCAAACATAAAGCCCCCTTTTTATAGCTGTAGTTAATTTCAAGTTAGTTTTGCTATCCATTTTTTCAAAAATTCTTTTTAAGCCAACTTTTAATGCGATCGATCAGATTCATATGCAGCTCTTTGCCAGGCGTAAATGCACCGCGCTCCTGATGCTGCTTTAAGCCATACAGCAAGAGTCCTACGCCGGTTGAATAAATCGGATTGCGAACAATGTCGGCTAAACCTCTTACGTTCTGAGGTGAACCGATGCGCACCGGCATATGGAAAATCTCTTCAGCCAGTTCAGTGACTCCTTCCATCTTGCTCGTGCCACCAGTGAACACAATTCCTGCCGCCAGCAGATTCTCAAAACCACTGCGCTGCAACTCTGCTCTAACCAGGGTAAACAGTTCGTCATAACGTGGCTCTACAACTTCGGCCAAAGCCTGTCTGGACAACTCACGTGCAGGACGGTCGCCAACGCTGGGCACCTGAATTGTGTCACCGGCACTGGCTAACTGCGTCAGTGCACAGGCGTACTTGATCTTTATTTCATCGGCATTTTCTGTAGGCGTGCGTAAAGCCATCGCAATGTCATTGGTTACCTGATCTCCAGCAATCGGGATAACACCGGTATGGCGGATGGCACCTTCGGTAAACACCGCGATGTCTGTTGTTCCGCCACCGATATCGACCAGGCAGACACCCAGCTCTTTTTCATCCTCAGTGAGCACGGCATAACTGGAGGCAAGTTGTTCCAGAATTATTTCCTCGGCAACCAGGCCGCAACGTTTAATGCATTTTTCGATATTCTGAACTGCATTTATTGCACAGGTGACGAGGTGTACTTTGGCTTCCAGACGGACTCCGGACATACCCAGCGGTTCCTTGACGCCTTCCTGTGAATCGATTATGTATTCCTGTGGCAGTATGTGCAGAACCTTCTGATCAGCTGGAATAGCAACAGCCTGCGCCGCATCAATTACCCGCTCTATATCTGCACGCATCACCTCACCATCACGAATAGCGACGATGCCATGCGAATTCATACTGCGGATATGACTGCCTGCAATACCGGCGTACACCGACTCAATTTGACAGCCCGCCATTAATTCAGCCTCTTCAACCGCTCGTTGAATAGATTCAACAGTCGACTCGATATTAATCACTGTGCCCTTCTTAAGTCCGCGCGATCGATGACTGCCAATCCCAATAATATTGAGGCTGCCATCAGCCTTGATTTCGCCGACGATAGCCACCACTTTTGAAGTGCCTATGTCCAGCCCGACTATAATGTTTGTATTTGTTCCAACGCTCATCGCCCGGCGTCTCCTCTCAGCATCCAATGCGAATGACTGTAGTGATGGTGTCCTGTTCCTGCCCGTTTCATGTTGAAGCGACCTCACTTGCTACTGCTTGTTTTTTTTTGATTGAAATTCCATTTTTGTAGCGCAGATCAATAGAGACCAGAACGTCTTTCTCGGTATCTAGTTGCCGGTCATATAGCCTGACGAAGCGCTGCAACCTTTCGATTATCTGTTCGCGACCTATGTTGATGACCAATCCATCTGCAACTGTTAACGACCAACTGCCACGCTCATTCAAAGAAAGCTCGCGAATTCTTAAATCAGAAGCCAGCAATAACTGATTCAAAACCTGATATTGCTCCATCACTTCCTGTTGGGTGCCATCAGGCCCTCTCAGCATCGGCAGCGAAATATCTTCATCAATTACCTCCGGCGCAATTACTTCAGCATATTGATTCAGTAATCGCCGATCTCCCCAACGGGCTATCGCGGTTTCTTCGAAGATTGAAACCGCCAGAGCGTCAGGCCACACTCGACGTATTACTGCCTGCTCAATCCACGGGTTTTGTTCCAACTGATGTTTCAGCGCGGCTGCATCAAGTCCAAAAAATCCGTCCTCAAGATGCAATGCCAGCACCGAACGCACTTCCATCTCACTGACTCTGTTTAAAGGTGTCTCCATACGCACGCTTGAGACTGGTCGATTTATATACTCAGCCATCTCGGCTGAGTGCTGCATGAGCAATACAGAGGCAGAGATCACCAAAAGCAGAGTCAATACCCATACACGCCCATTCTTACGATCCGGCGGCATTGCTGCAGCGGCGGGTTTCTCGACGCGCTTGCCTTTTACAGACGACCTTTTTCCAGTCGCATTTTTAACCGTAGGGTTTCGGCCCGGTTCCGGTCCCTCGTCGGTACCAACATAGGCTGAAAATGAAACATCTGGATCTCTATTTTTCATTATTTCTCAATTTTGCCGTAAGAATATCTATAACCAATTGCTCGAAGTTAATACCGACCTGTGCAGCGGCCATCGGTACCAGACTGTGATCTGTCATACCTGGCACGGTGTTAACTTCCAACAGCCAGAACGTGCCCTGTTTATCCTGCATTACATCCACCCGCCCCCAGTCCTCGCAGCCCAGTGCATCGAAAGCCTCTTTACAAAGCGAAGTCAGTTCTGCTTCCTTGGCGACTGTTAAATCAGTCGGGCAAATGTACTGCGTATCAGTAGCAATATATTTCGCATCAAAGTCATAAAACACATGGTTGGTGCGCAGTTCGATCGCGGGCAATGCACGCCCGTGCAGAATAGCTACCGTAAACTCAGCACCACTGATACGCTTTTCTGCCATTACTACCGAATCGAACTCCGAGGCCTTGCGCCAAGCCTCGTACAACTGCGCTTCGCTACCAGCAATCGACATGCCGATGCTGGAACCTTCCCGCACCGGCTTAACTACAACTTCCTGCATCTCATCAATAATCTGCTGCCAGTTGGATTCAGCGTGCAGCAACTGAAATGGGGGCGTACTTATATTCAACGCCCGCCACAACAGCTTGGTTTTGATCTTGTCCATGGAAAGTGCTGAAGCCAGCACACCACTTCCGGTGTAAGGAATCCCAGCCAGCTCGAGCAAACCCTGCAGCTTGCCATCCTCACCACCACGACCATGAAGCATATTGAATACACGATCCACTTTCTGATCACGCAATGTCTGCAGAAGATTTCTATCAGCATCGATTGCCACCGCATCCACACCCTGCGATTGCAGAGCCGAGTAAACCGCTTTGCCACTCAACAGAGATATCTCCCGCTCAGCAGAGTCTCCGCCCATCAGCACCGCAACTCGGCCCAGTTTTTCTATCAATGATTTATTATCAATCCTGCTCATGCTTCACCTTACTTCCAGCGACTACTGATTTAAATCCGGATTCTTTGCTGCCTTTTTAACCGTCTGTATAGTTACACCCTCAGCCACCAGACGTTTTGCCAGCAAACCTACACTTCCCGCCCCTTGGGTAATTACGATATCGCCCGGCTTTAACAAGTCAGTCAGAACCGCGCGAACTTCATCGTCGTGTTGAACGAAAACGGGGTCGATTTTTCCACGCATGCGAATACTGCGGCATAAGCTGCGGGAATCAGCGCCGGCAATGGCCTCTTCCCCTGCTGAATACACATCAAGCATTAACAGCACATCAACTTCAGAAAGGACCTTTACGAAATCATCATAAAGATCTCGTGTGCGGGTGAAACGATGTGGTTGATAGATCATCACCAGACGTGCATCTTGCCAGCCATCACGAAGCGCATTGATTGTTGCCATTACTTCACTGGGATGATGACCATAGTCATCCAGCAACATTATGCTGCCGTCCTTTATTGGGAAATTGCCCTGAATTTCAAACCTTCTACCAACGCCTTGAAACTTGTTGAGACCTGCGCAGATGTGTTCATCTGCAACACCTTCGTCGCTGGCAATAGCGATTGCGGCGGCAGCATTGAGTGCGTTATGACGGCCCGGAATACTCAGATTGATGCGTAACGGTTCTGAGTGATCGGGCCGAATGACTTCAAAATCAGTGAACTGTTTATTCTGCTTGAGATTGATAATCCGGTAATCAGCTTTTTCTGAAAATCCATAGGTTAGAATCGGACGAGCCACCTGCGGCATCACCTCTTCAACAACCGGGTCGTCAATGCACATGACTGCCAGACCATAGAACGGCAGGTTATGCAGGAATGCCACAAAGTATTTTTTCAACTTATTAAAGTCACCGTCATAGGTTTCCATATGATCGGCATCAATATTTGTGACAACTGCAACCATTGGCTGCAGGTGTAGAAATGACGCATCACTCTCATCGGCCTCAACGACGATGTAGCGGCTTTCACCCAGTCGGGCGTTAACGCCGGCGCTGTTTAATAAACCACCAATAACAAAGGTAGGATCAAGCTTTGCTTCTGCGAAAATGGATGCGACCAGACTGGTAGTGGTAGTTTTACCATGCGTTCCAGCTATCGCAATGGCATGGCGGTAGCGCATCAATTCAGCCAGCATTACAGCACGAGGGATGGCCGGCTTACCGGTTTCTCTGGCATAGACCAGCTCAGGATTTGAATCTGAGACAGCACTTGAGTAGACCACGACATCAGCATCTTCGATATTTGATTTCTGATGACCAATAAACACCGAGATACCCAATGAGCTTAAGCGCTCAGTAACGCTTGAGGATTTGAGATCAGAACCGCTGATGCGATATCCCTGGTTGAGCAGCACTTCAGCAATGCCACACATGCCCGCGCCACCTATTCCTACAAAGTGAATAGTCTTGATGCGCCGCATTTCCGGGACGTGGTGCAATCTCTGATTGGTTCTTCTATCCTGCATTACATATCTCCATGCAGACAGCTGCTACCTTCTCCGTGGCATCCGGCTGAGCCAGGGCGCGAGCTGCGTTGGCCATACTCAACAGTTGCGCTCTGTTATCTGTTAAATCACTGACCCGCCGGTAAAGCACCTCGGTATCTAAATCCCTTTGTTGAATCAATATCGCGGCACCCGCCTCGCTCAGCCAACTGGCATTCATGGTCTGATGGTCATCTACTGCATAAGGATATGGGATCAGAATGGCAGCAATACCCGCTACAGCCAGTTCACAGACCGTTGTCGCTCCGGCTCGACAGATCACCAGATCTGCATCCGCATAGGCTGTGGCCATATCGTCGATAAACGGCAGCACCTGACAGCTCTCGTCCACCGCAAGATCACGCTGCTTATACCAGTCCACTGTTTCTTCAAAATTTTTGTTGCCGGTCTGATGAACAATTCTGGGTCTGTCTTGCGGAGCGAATCTGGCCAGCATCCCGGGTAGGATTTTATTGATTGCTACAGCGCCCAGACTGCCGCCAAGGATCAGGATACGAAGTGGTCCCGACCTGCCAGCGATACGCTGATCGGGAGCTGTGATTGCCTTAATCTCTTTCCTGACCGGGTTGCCAGTAGTGAGCAGTCTGTTGCTGGTTCGCAGCTTCGGAAAAGTCCCGGGAAAAGCCTGCATAACTTTTGCCGCAATCATCGCCAGCATTTTATTGCTGAAGCCGGCAATTGCATTCTGTTCATGAATAACTAATCTATGTCCGCTTAATCTGGCAGCCACACCGCCGGGTCCGGTGACATAACCGCCCATACCAAGCACACAGCACGGTTGCACTTTTCGCAGCACTGCCAGCGCCTGCCATGTCGCCCGGATTAACATAAGCGGTGCCAGCAACAGACCAACGACACCTTTGCCTCGCAGACCGGTGACCGACAGGAAGTTCAGTTTAATGCCAGTACCTTTTAATACCTGAACTTCAAGCCCTTTATCTGTGCCCAGCCATTCGATGTGATAGCCGCGCTCGCGCAGGTGCTCGGCGATGGTGAGCGCAGGAAAAATGTGACCTCCGGTACCGCCAGCCATAATCAACACAGTTCCAGATGTGGCCGTGGCGTGTGGGATGTTGCTCATAGAGCCCCCTTGCTGTCGGCCAGTGCATTCTCATATTGAATTCGCACCAGCAACGCCGCCATAAAACAACTGACCAGCAAACTATTGCCGCCATAACTCAGAAATGGCAAGGTCAGACCTTTGGTAGGCAGCAATCCAGTGCTGACTCCAAGATTGATCAATATCTGAGAGGCAAATAATAATGCGATACCATAGGCTATATAAGCAGGAAACAGGTCGCCACGCTGTTCAGCATCTTTTCCGGTTTTGAAGGCCTGCGAGACCAACAGCACAAACAGGGTTATAACTACGCCGACTCCAACCATACCCAACTCTTCAGCAATTATTGCCAGCACAAAGTCAGTATGTGCTTCGGGCAGGAAATACAGCTTTTGAATACTGTTCCCAAGGCCGGTACCGAACCACTCGCCGCGTCCAAATCCAATCAAAGCCTGGGTCAACTGATAGCCTTCGCCATAGACATATTCCGCCGCCCAGGGATTAAGGAAAGATGAAAACCGATCGATAACATAAGGTTTCATCACGGCCAGACTTGTTACGCCGCCAAGACATAGCAGCAAAATCAGCAGGAAACGGTGCAACCTGGCTCCGGCGAGGAAAAGCATGCTGAATGTGGTCACCATCAAAATGACCATCGCACCATGATCGGGTTCGAAATGCAGCAACACAATCGCTGCCACAAGGATCATCATAGGTTTAATGAAACCAGACCAGCGCTCGACCACCTCTTCACGATGCCTTTCCAGAAACGCGGCCATATAAATAACGATAAATATTTTACCCAGCTCAGACGGCTGCAGATTGTAGAAGCCCAGATCAATCCAGCGGTAACTGCCATTCACTTCCTTACCTATTCCTGGAACCAGCACCATAATCAGCAGAGCAAATGCAATTACTAACAGCACCGTACTTGCGGAATACCAGAAGCGCATAGCAACATTCATCGTCATCAGAGCAATAAAACCTCCCAGCCCAACGAAGAATAATTGCCGCTTCAGAAAGTAAAACGGATCATCATAAGTGCTGTTACCAATCTCCACTGATGCTGAGGTCATCATCAGCAGGCCCAGGCTGAGCAACAATACCGTGACGAGAATCAGGCCATTTACACCTGCCGACTGGCTTTGCGCGCGCTCTGAACTTCTGACTCTTCCGGCTGCAACTGTGCTCATTGCATGGCCTCCACTGCCGCAGTAAATACTCTGCCGCGATGCGTAAAATCTGTGAACATATCCATGCTTGCACAGGCCGGTGAAAGCAATACGGCATCACCTGATACAGCCTTTGCAAAAGCCTGCTGCACGGCATCCTGCATGTCAGTGGCAAACACAATCTCAGTGATGCCGGCAAGCACCTGTGCGATTTTCTGTGCATCACGACCGATCAGTATTACTGCGCGCACATATTGCATTGCAACCGCATGCAGAGGCGCGAAATCAGCATCTTTTCCAAGACCGCCGGCAATCAGCACCACCGCTCCTGGAACTGTCTCACCAATGGAACTGATCGCAACCACAGTTGCACCTGGATTCGTGCCTTTGGAGTCATTGTAGAAATCTATGCCAGCCAGTTTGCGGATCCACTGACAGCGGTGCGGGAGGCCTGGAAATTCACGCAGTGCCTGCAGCATTGGAGCGAATGGCAGACCAGCCGCATATCCCAGCGCAAGTGCGGCCAACGCATTCGATACATTGTGTCGCCCGATCAGTTTCATATCGGAAACTGCCAACAATTTCTCGGATCCAAACGCAAAATATTCAGCGGACTGATCCAGCAGAATTCCAAACTCTTCGTTGCCAGGAGCATCCAATCCGTAACTCCAGAGCCGCGCTTCCAGAGCATGCGCAGGAGCGCTTGCAGCATCATGCCGGTTCACCACCAGGCTTCTGCAACCACGAAATATCCGCTGCTTTGCCTGCTGGTATTCCTGCATTGATGCATAGCGGTCCATATGGTCTTCAGACAGATTCAACACGACAGCCACCGCAGCATTGAGCTGGCGGGTCGTTTCCAGTTGAAAACTGGACAGCTCAAGCACATAGAGTGCCTTTGCTTCCTGACGCAACAGATCCAGCGCAGGCATGGCTTCGGATCCATCCAGATTTCCGCCGATGCCGACCTCAACTCCGCAGCTGCGGGCCATCTCACCCACAAGGGAAACCACCGTACTTTTGCCGTTGGAGCCGGTAACAGCGATAATTGGACTGTCGACTTCACGACTGAAGATATCGATATCACCACATACCGAAACGCCCTGTTCCCGGGCGGCAACAATGGCCGGTTCCTGCAGACTTATCCCGGGGCTGACGATCAGTTCAGCTGCCGCAATCAGTGTTGCAGGATTAAACTCGCCAAGCTCCAACGCAATCTCTGGAAATTCACTTTGAAATTCCTGCAGCCCAGGAGGATTCGGTCGGCTGTCAACAACACTGAATTCGATGCCGCAATAGCGCAGATAACGGGCACAGGAGAGACCGGTTTTACCGAGTCCTGCCACGATCTTTTTTCCTGCTGTTATTGTTGCCGCTTGTTGCATAAATAAGTTTCCGCTGTTTATCGCAGCTTCAGTGTTGCCAGACCGAACAGCACGAGCATTACCGTAATAATCCAGAAGCGCACGATTACACGTGGCTCAGGCCAACCTTTCAATTCAAAATGATGATGTATGGGTGCCATCCTGAAGATGCGCTTGCCGGTGAGTTTGAACGAACCCACTTGAAGAATGACCGAGACGGTCTCCATGACAAAGATGCCGCCCATGATGAACAACACAATTTCATGACGCGCAATTATCGCGACAATGCCTAATGCAGCTCCCAGTGCCAGTGCACCCACATCACCCATAAATATTTGTGCAGGATAGGTATTGAACCAGAGAAAACCGAGGCCGGCTCCGAGCAGTGCGCCACAGAATATGACCAGTTCGCCGGCTCCCGCGATGTAAGGAATATGCAGATAATCAGAGAATCCAACATGGCCACTCAGGTAAGCGATAATGCCAAGCGCTCCACCCACCATCACAGATGGCAGTATGGCCAGTCCATCCAGACCATCAGTCAGATTTACCGCGTTGCTGCTGCCTACGATAACGAAGTAGGAAATAACCACGTAAAACAGGCCAACATCTATCGCTACATCCTTAAAGAACGGAATAATGTACGCGGTTTCAGATGGTCCTATAGCCGTATAATAAAGCAGGATTGAAGCGCCTAAACCAACCAGCGATTGCCAGAAATACTTCCAGCGTGCAGCCAGTCCTTTTGGATTTTTTTCAAAGATTTTTCGATAGTCATCAACCCAGCCAATTGCTCCGAATAATAAAGTGACAATAAGCACTATCCAGACGTAGTGATTAGAAAGATCTGACCATAGCAGCGTACTGAACGCGATACTTACCAGAATCAGCGCACCACCCATTGTAGGTGTACCCGCTTTGCTGAAATGCGTTTTGGGTCCGTCATCGCGAACCACTTGACCAATCTGGTGATAGTTCAGCCGGCGGATCAAGGTGGGGCCAATCAACAGGGAAACGAATAAAGCGGTGAGAATCCCCATGATTCCGCGCACGGTAATGTACTGAAATACCGCAAAGCCACTGTAAATTTCGGTTAAATAGTCAGCCAGCCATACCAGCATTATTCAGTTGCTCCGTTACTTAATTGAGCTACTATGATGTCCATTCTGGAACTCCTGGATCCTTTAACAAGCACTGTGGTAGCGGCATCCATGCAGGACTTCGCATGTTTTATCAATGAACTCTGGTCACTGAAATGTCTCGCATTTGCACCGAATGCCCGTGCTGCAAGCTCGCTCTCCCTTCCTGTTGCCCACAGCTGATCAATTTCCCTGCTGAGGGCATATTCACCAAGCTGCCGGTGCGCAGCTGCTGATTCACTGCCCAGCTCTGCCATGTCTCCCACAATAAGAACACGTTCACCACTGCAGGCTGCCAGTACATCTACTGCGGCCTTAAAAGAACCAGGACTGGCGTTATAACTGTCATCAATCAAGCGTGAGCCATTCACTCCAGCAAGCGTACGCAGTCTGCCAGCGACCGGCTTTACTGCAGCAAGACCATTCTTCACATCAATCAGCTCAGCACCCGCCGCCAAAGTGATAGTTGCTGCTGCCAGCGCATTAGCGATATTGTGTCTACCAGGCAGGGACAGATTAATCAAAACATTACCCTGCGACGTGTGCAGCTTGAACCTGCTGCCGGTATCCTGAATTTGAATCTCTTCAGCGAAGCAATCTGCCCCGCTGACTGCACCACTCACACTAAAGGTCTGGGTCTTTCTGGAAGCAGCCCGTTTAATCCAGTTCGACAGGTTTTCATCATCGGCGTTTAGCACTACAACACCATCTTCGGCGACACCATCAATAATCTCGCCCTTGGCAGACACCACACCAGCAAGGCTGCCGAAACCTTCCAGATGCGCAGCTGCCGCATTGTTTATCAACACAACATGTGGCCGCGTTAGTCCAACCGTGTAAGCAATCTCGCCAGCTGCGCTGGCACCAAGCTCTATAACTGCGTATTCGTGGCTTTTTTTCAGTTGCAACAAGGTTAGTGGCGCCCCTATTTCGTTGTTCAGGTTCCCTCTGGTAACCAGAACCTGGTGTTTCGTCTGCAGAATACTTCCTGCCATCTCTTTAACTGTTGTCTTGCCCTGACTGCCGGTGATGGCAATGACAGTCGCGTGAGACTGTTGTCTGTTCCACTTCGCAAGCGCACCCAGCGCCCGTGTTGTGTCTGTAACCACCAGTTGCGGCAATCCCACGTTGGCGGGTTTACTGACTACAGCGCCACAGGCACCTTTTTCTTGTGCCTGTTTGATAAAAGCATTCCCATCAAAATTTTTGCCACTTAAAGCGATGTAAAGCTGACCAGGCTGCAGCGTTCGCGTATCTGTAGTCACATCGTCAAATGCAGCATCAGCACCAACTGATTCGGCGCTGATGACGATGGCGATTTCTGACAGGCGAGTCATTTTTATCACTCTTGCTCAAGCCTCCCCTGGTCAGATATTGTTCTTGAATTAAGTGCCAGACGCACCTGACTGACATCACTGAACACCATTCGGTTACCTCCGATATCCTGATAACTCTCGTGTCCTTTTCCGGCGATGAGGACCACATCGCCCGGCCTGGCCTTCTGGATTGCCATTACAATTGCAGCAGCTCGATCACGTTCAATATGAAAGCGGGATTTATCCTCTACACCCAGCATGATCTGCCTGACAATATCATCAGCACTTTCATTGCGCGGATTATCATCCGTTACTATTGTGTGATTGGCGTACTGTTCTGCAACTTCGGCCATCAGTGGCCGCTTGCCCTGATCGCGATTACCGCCACAGCCAAACACACACCAGATGTCTCCAGTAAAGTGCGCACGCAAAGCAATCAACGCACTTTTCAATGCATCAGGCGTATGAGCGTAGTCCACCACTGCAGTGATATCCTCTTGCCCACCCACAATTTCCATGCGACCGCTAACAGATTTCAGCTGGGAAATAGCCGCGAGGATCTGCGCAAGACTGAACTCACGCTTTTGATCATGTAAAGTCAGCACCGTGGTTAACACCGCAAGCACATTGCTGAAATTGAAATGACCCAGCAACCCACCCGATAACTGACCTTCACCCCATGGTGTGATGACTGTTGCAGCATAACCACCAGGCAGTAATTGCAGATCATTGGCGAACACGTCACAACGTTTATCAGCAATACTGAAGGTATAGCTCTTCACACTGGCTGGCAGTCGGTTCAGAATTGTTGTCGCAAAGGGATCATCTGCATTGACAATGGCAGCCTTCAATTTTTCGCGGGTAAAAAGCTTGAGTTTGCTTTCCCCGTAGGAGTCCATACTGCCGTGATAATCCAAATGGTCCCGGCTAAGGTTAGTGAATACAGCTACATCAAACTTCACACCATTTACACGTCCCTGGTGCAGCCCCTGAGATGACACTTCCATCGCTACAGTATCGGCATGCTCTGCAAGCAGCTGCGCCAGTATCGACTGCAGAACCACCGCATCAGGAGTCGTAAAGCCGGTGTCTTTCATCGGCTCGTGAAATCCATATCCGAGCGTTCCAATTACGCCACAAAGATGTCCCAGTGAATTGAGACTTTGCGCAATGAACTGCGTGCAACTGGTCTTGCCATTAGTTCCGGTTACCCCAACCAACTTCAAATGCTGGCTTGGATCGGCAAAAAATCTGGAAGCGATTTCGCTCATTAATGCGGACAGATTATCGATCACCAGGATCGGCACACCACGACGCACTTCAAATCCTGACCAGCGCCCACCGGACTCAGCCAGCACTGCCACAGCACCGTGGTCAATTGCATAATCGATGTAATCCCTGGCATCATGATTCTTGCCAAAACCAGCCAGAAACAAGTCGCCCCGGCTCAACCGCCGACTGTCCAGCTGAATGCCGGTGATTTTTGCATCAAACTCGGATGACAGATCATCAGGCAACGGTACCAGTCCGGTCAGAAGCTTTTTCAGCGATGTTTCATGCATTATCTTTTTCGCCGTGTTCATGGGTTTTCATCTCTTGGCACTTATCTCAGATCTCAGAGTGAGCTCAGCTTCAACACATTGTTGCTGTCGATATTATCGGGCGCAACATCAAGAATACGCATGGTTCCCGATACGATCCGTGAGAAGACTGGCGCAGCAACCTGACTGCCAAACTGCTGCACACCCTGAGGTTCATTGATCACTACTATCACTACTATTCTGGGATTGCTGGCCGGGGCATATCCGGCGAAGCTGGAATTATGGATTTTCGATTCGTAGCCTGATGCCCCAAGCACCTGAGCTGTTCCGGTTTTACCTGCCACCGTATAAAAAGGGACATTAGCCGCTATTGCGCCGCCTCGGGCAGGATCAACCACCGCTTCAAGCATCTCCTGAACCTGCGCAACTATCCCTTCTTCAATGACGCGCTCCTGCACAATTGTATCGGCACCACCATAGTGTTTAAGTAAGGAAACTGGTCGCCTGATGCCACCGCTGGCGATAACTGAATAAGCCTGCGCCAGCTGTAATGTCGATGAGGAGAGTCCGTAACCAAACGAAAGAGTTGCAAGTTCGATATCACTCCAGCGTCGATGATTGGGTAGAACTCCACCACGTTCACCAGGAAAACCACTGCCTGTGCTTTCACCAAAGCCGGTACGCATCAATATGCTGCGCATCGGCTCGGGGCCGATTACCAATGCCATTTTTGCAGCACCCACATTACTGGATTTAGCAATAATGCCCTCGATAGTTAATGCGCCGTAATCGCTACCACGATCCACTACATAATCTCTGCCGACACGCAGACGACCAGGACTGGTATTGATAACGCTGGAGGTGTTGAACATTCCCGATTCCAGCGCTGCAATCGCTGTAAATATTTTAATGGTGGATCCCGGTTCAAGCAGATCGGTGATGGCGCGATTACGCAAGGCGCTGAAATCAGTCAAGCTGCCCCTATTGTGCGGGTTATACGAGGGTTGATTGACCATCGCCAGTACTTCACCGGTCTGCACATCAAGTACCACGGCAGAAGCAGACCTTGCACTGCGCTGAATAAATTCAGCTTTTAATACCTTATAAGCAAGATTTTGAATCCGAAAATCAATACTTAGCTCGAGCGCTTTACCCGGCTGAGCAGTCTGAACCGTGTCCAGCTCTTTGATGATGCGGCCGCGCCGGTCTTTAATGACCTGCCGGCTGCCGGGGATGCCCTGCAACCACTCGTCATAGGCAAGTTCCAGACCTTCCTGACCAATGTCATCAACATTGCTAAAGCCCAGTAGATGAGCAGCCACTTCCCCCTGCGGATAATAGCGCTGGTATTCCTGTCGGCTGTAGACGCCAGCAATACGCATACTTAGCACCCGGTCTGCTTCAGCTGGTGGCATACGACGTTTGATGTACAAAAATTCCCGCTCGGCGTTGGCCGTAATACTGTTGACCAGATTTGTTTCAGAAATCTGCAACTCAAAAGCTAAAAGCCTCATAGCGCTGGAGTTTTTGATGATCTCTTTTGGATTTACCCAGATGGATTTCACCGGAGTACTCACGGCCAATGGTTCGCCATTTCGATCAGTGATCATGCCTCTGTGCGCCATCAGTGGTTCGGTGCGAAGGGTACGTGCGTCACCTTGACCCTGCAGAAAATCCCGTTGCATCACATGAAGAACGGTGACTTTCCACATAACTGCAACTACGCAGGCAGCCATAACCACGAACACCAGATTCAGGCGCCAGTTCAAGGGGGTATGAACAGGGTGTTTATTACTCATATTTCACCATAATCACGCCAGACCAGTCCGGTAGTTTCATGCCCAGCTCTTCTTCTGCTCGTCTACCGATACGCCCTTCTAAACCAAACGTGCTTTGTTCAATCAGCAATTGCCCCCACTGCACATCAAGCTCGTTACGCTCGCTTCTCAATTGTTGTAATTCATGCAGTGCATAGCGATTTTTGAAAGTAGCGTGCACTACGCTCATGCCGGACAACAGCACCAGAACCAACAGACTGAAAACAACTATGAAGCGTGCGCTGAACAGCTGCGCCCAGCTCAACACGGATATATTTCCGTCTGCAGCCGGGACTTTAAAATTTTTCCTGCCTGTCGTTGCTGTGCTCATATTGAGGACATCGTTTCTCTTATTTATTCCTGAAATGTTCAGGCAATTTTTTCAGCTATTCTCATTACCGCGCTGCGCGCACGCGGATTCACTTCAATCTCTTCAGCATCGGCCTTAATTGCTTTGCCAATTTTTTTTAAACGCGGATTCAACGCAGCGTACTGAACCGGAACACCCATCGGATAATCATCGCCCTTCACCTGCTCGGCAATAAACTGCTTCACCAGACGATCCTCAAGCGAATGAAAACTGATAATCACCATGCGACCGCCTACCGCCAATACATCAAGCATCTGCTGGAGACAGGCCTGCAGATCATCCAGCTCTTTATTGATATGAATTCGGATAGCCTGAAAGGCACGGGTTGCCGGGTGCTTATGTTTTTCCCAGGCTGGATTGGCCTGCTTGACTATGTCAGCCAGACGAAGGGTAGTGGTGATTGGCTGCAGTTTCCTCTCGTTAACGATTGCGCGCGCCATGCGACGGGAGAATCGCTCTTCACCATAGCGATAGATGACATCAGCAATTTCCTGCTCGGAAGCGGATGCCAGCCAGCCTGCAGCACTGATGCCTGCATCGGGATTCATGCGCATATCTAAAGGACCGTCCTGGATAAAACTAAACCCTCGTTGTGCTTCGTCCAGCTGGGGTGAAGACACGCCGAGGTCAAGCAGTACACCAGTTACCTTGCCTTTAACGCCACACTGCTCAGTGAAGCCAGCCAGGTTAGCAAAGGAACCCTGTTCAATAGCGAATCGTGGATCACTCTGGAATTCATTGAGTGCAGCAGTTATTGCTTCAGGATCTTTATCGATGGCGAGAAGTCGTCCGGCGGGGCCCAGGCGTTGCAGAATTGCCCTGGAATGACCACCACGCCCAAAGGTGCCATCGACGTAAAATCCGGCGTCGTCTTTAACAAGCGCATCAACTGCGGGTTTGAGTAAAACTGTATCGTGCGCCTGTGCCGTCATGGTCAGGTCTGCTCCCGGTATGCGTGTTTTTGTTCTGTTTTTGTAACTTTTAACTTCTTCTTAAGACCCCATCAAAGCGACAGATTTAACAACTCTGCTGGTAACTCTCCCTCCGCGGCTGATGCGGATAACCACAATTCGGTCTGGTTGCTCCAATTCTGTCCGCTCCATATTTCGAATTTCTTGCCCTGCCCTACCAGCGCAACGTGCTTATCCAGCTCAGCACGATCACGTAAAATCTGCGGTAACAGAATGCGCCCACTGCCATCCATCTCCAGATCAGTCGCATGACCTATCAGCATTCGTTGTGCCCGCCGACTCTTAGGATCAAAACTCGATAACTTTTCCAGCTTGCCTTGAATCTGCTCCCATTCATCAATCGGATACAGCAACAGGCATTTTTCATCAATGTCTATGGTGGCTACGAGGCGCCCGTCGTACTGGCTCATCAACAGGTCACGATAACGCGATGGCATTGCCATACGTCCTTTCGTATCCAGATTGATTGTGCTGACACCTCTAAACAACGGTTTATCCTCGGCTCGGGAATCCCGGATTACTATTCATAGCACTCCATAAATCCCCACTTTTATACAGATAACTCCACTTTTTTCCACCTGCGCCACTATATGCACACAAATATGTTAGCGCAAGCACTATTTCTGAGATTTCACGCGTAACTAGACTGAATTTGCTGAAGAAATTGGAAATCATTGGGGGGGTAAACGAGGGTTACATATGAAAAAACAGCAATATCAAATCGCTGCAAGGTAAAGTTAAAGTAGTTTATAAGGTTTGATTGCCGTCAGGCGATGGTTCGGGGAAATTCACGCGCTGTATGCGCAAAAACGAATGAGTGAGTCAGCCTGTAAGCCGGGTTCTGTCGTGGACAGTCATTCATCTGGGACCTGCATCACTGCAGGCCTCAAGCAGCCTACCCGAATCCAGTGCGAGCAGCACCATTGGATTCCTATTTGGCCTTGCTCCGAACGGGGTTTGCCGTGCCACGGACTGTTACCAGCCGCGCGGTGCGCTCTTACCGCACCCTTTCACCCTTACCTGCTGCGTCCGAACCCGAAGGTTCTTTGCAAACAGGCGGTCTGCTCTCTGTTGCACTTTCCGTAGGCTTTCGCCTCCCAGGCGTTACCTGGCGTTCTGCTCTATGGAGCCCGGACTTTCCTCCACCCCGCGCCTCAAAAACCGCCGAAACGGTAAACAAAGCATTCAGGACAGCGACTGTCCAGCTGACTCGGCGGAAAGGTTAAGCGAGCACAGTGGAGTTTACAAGCATTTTATCGACCAGCTTGATGCTTTACAAAACACCTGATTTCCATCAGTACTACACTCTGGTGACGCTATGATTCAACCTGGTGCTATGTCAAACTCAATTTCACTCGACCAGCAACACAGGATCTGCCCGCATCATGAGCCATAGCAGTTCTGTCGCATCAAGAAAAATCCATCTGACAGCAAGCGTTATCTTTACCTTGATTGCCGCTACCGTTCTGTTAGCGACAAGTGCTTATTTTTTTCGCAATGCCGTCGTGATGTACTCCGCTAATCGCTATCTGCGGGCTTGGGATATTGAACTGATCAAGCTGCAGGGATTTGAATTTAATCACTCACGAATGGAAGTTTCTGATGCTGTTTTGCGGGTGAATGGCAGTACAAAAGAACAGAGACTGAACAATATTGTTGTTACTTATTCTTTTAGTGGGCTTCGCAACGGCACGATCGAATCCATAAGGGTCGAGGAGGCGATGCTAAGCCTGCCACTTGCGCCATCAGACCCAACTTCGTCCCCACAACCCGCTCTTGATACTGCGCAGTTGCTGGCAATTCTGCAGGATCTGCCAGTGAGTACAGTCGCTGTAACTCAGCTAAATCTGCCACCCTATCTGCACAATGCTGCGCTGCATCTAAGCAATTCAACTCGAGAATTACGTTTGCAACTGAGTGCCGGAGAGCTGGCACTGACGTCCAGTGTAAACTGGCATAATCAGGATTTTGTTTCGAGCCACTTTATCAGCAACGAACAACTGGCCACTGACGCACTCAGCCCTCGGGTGCTGACTGGACGTCTGGAGATTGAGAACAACAGGGAAACCATCCTGGACATTGATTTTAGTCTTAATGAGGCAGACCCGGACCTCGAGCTGGAAGCAGTAGCGACAATTAAACCGCAGACGTTGCCTGAACTGATCAGCCCTTATGTCACGTTGCCAGCTCACTGGCCACAACTGACAGGAAGTCTCAATGCCTCCCTTCGTGCGCGTCTGGAAAAAAGCAGCAGCAACATCCCGTACTACCACCTCACTTTGAATCCAGGCTCTCATCTTAGCGCGTCCAACCTGGATGGCATTCTGCCAACTCTGGAACAAGCCTCAGTAGAAGTGAATCTGACGTCACCGGTTCATATCAGCGGCCGTTTCCCAGCAGATGAAGACTTCATGCAGATCACCAGCGAACAGGTATCCCTGCAATTTAAGGAAATACCTGACGTCGGCGAGCTGGCACTGCAAATTACCGATCTACGTACGCACTGTCAATCGGCGCAGCAATGCACCAGCCAGCAGGCTCTGTCAGTCAGCATGGACAGCCTTGCTATCAACCAGTTACAGATATCAGCCGTACAGTTTTCTGGAACAGCCAGCGCCAGTTTCAACGACAGTATCCTCACAGTGGCGACGGGGTCGGATTTTTCCGCTTCAGCTGGCTCAATCTCAATTCCAGCTCAGGGATTGCTTTTGTCGCAGGCGCAGTTCACTGCTGTCAACCCCATTCAACTTGAGGCGGGTGCCGCAGCAATCAGTATCTCTGGCCAGCAACTGACAGCTACCTTACCCTTTATCCAACTTCCACGAGGTATAAGCAAAACCACATTGAAGGTGTCTGAATTCAACCTGCTGGCCCATGATGGTATCGATCTGCTAATGAACTTTGTCGCCATTGAAACCGGCAGTGAACTGATACCTGTGAACCTGAATTCCGCAGTGTTCGATGGGCAACTCGAATTTGCAGACGATCTGGCAAAACTGACCGGAGATTTCCATCTCAATGGCCAACATGCTCTGACAATAGATGTTTTACATACCCCCACCTCTGGCAAAGGCAGTGCGGATATTCTGTTGCCGGGGATTTATTTTGACACCCTGTGGAGTCGATTATCAGACTTCATTCAACCGCTACCGATTAATGTGGATTTACTTGCGGGCGGCGTCAGTGGCCAGGGGCAGATTTCCTGGCATCAGGATGCCTCCGGACAATGGCAATTTAATGGACCGGTGACACTGAGTATCAATGAAATCACTGGCAGCTATGAAGAGATTGGTTTTGCAGGCGTGAGCACTGAGCTGTCTCTGGAACTGCTGGACGACATGAATCTTCGTACACCTGAAACGCGACCGCTCCAGATTGCAGCCATTGATGCCGGCGTGCCGATAGAAAACGTCCGTCTTGATTATAGTTTCAACACGCTTGCAGGGACCTTATCGCTGCAGAATCTGTATGCAGAAATTTTCCAGGGAATTGTGACATCCGAAGGTATGGTTTATGATCGCGCTGCCGAGTCGACTACCATGCTGGTAGAGCTGCAGAGGATTGATCTGGAAAACGTACTTTCGCTGGCAGCATATGATGCAGTCAGCGCCAGCGGCAAAGTCAGCGGTCAACTGCCAATAACTTTGCGAGGAGACAAGGTGTCGATCAGCGCCGGCAATTTGTTTGCGCTGGCACCTGGGGGAGCTATACGATACCAGCCCGAAGGCCCGGGTGACGCACTGGTAAGTTCAGGAAATGCAGGCCTTGATCTGGTTTATCAGGCATTGAGCAATTATCGATATCAGATGCTGCAGTCTAGCGTTGATTATCTTGAAGATGGTGAACTAATGCTCAGTGTAAAGCTGGAAGGCATTAATCCCGATATGGGTGCAACAGGTCAGCAGATTAACCTGAATCTGAATATCAGCGATAATATTCCCGCTTTACTGCAAAGTCTGCAGGCCAGCCGCTCCATTACTGACGCGCTGGAACAACGTCTTAATCCAACACAATAATTTTTTGTATTCAGTTGGAATTCAGCTTGCTCTGCTATAGTGGCGACATGAAAAAGTATTTGAACAGTAAATTACCTGAGTGAGTTTAAGATTATGCAAAAATATTTGATCGGCCTCAGCATAGTGACAGCGATCGGCATCTCTGCCTGCACTCCAACAGTACAAGTCGCCATGCCGACAGAACCAATCACCATTAACCTTAACGTGCGCATCGAACATGAAATTCGCATCAAGGTTGAACGGGAACTGGACGATATGTTCAGCGCTGACAGTGGCCTGTTCTAGAAACTGAACAGACTGCAATGAATCAATAGTTTAAATGGAAAAAAAGCGGGTTTGGAGAAAAATCATGAAAGTAAAAAATATATTCGTTTACAGCTTGTTGCTGTTATTTTTCAGCATCAGCAGCGCCTTTGCGGTAACTCTGGAAGAGGCTAAATCATCAGGACAGATCGGTGAAAAACTTGACGGTTATATCGGTCTGGTGCAGCCTGGCGCGCCAGCGGATGTTGTAGCACTGGTAAATGATGTCAATCGCCAGCGCAGGGAACGTTATGAAGCGATGGCGCGAGAGAACAGCATCAGTGTGGCTGACGTTGCCAAGCTCGCTTATGTGAAGGCAGTAGAAAACACCCGTTCAGGACATTATGTTGAGGATTCCAGCGGCCGCTGGGTGAGAAAACCTTGATTAATCGGCAGCTCCGGACCCGCTATGATTCGCGGGCCCGGGTTCGCAGATTTGAGTCCGGTATTTACAGCAACAGATTCTCCCGGCACTGAACCTCTATTCATCTCCACGCATTTGCAAGGCAACTTGATACAATTCGTTCTTTTTGCCATTGGTAATTTTTGCCGCCAGAGCCGCTGCCTGCTTCAGCGGTAACTCCTCCATTAAGACCGCAAGTATTCGCCGGCTCTCCGCATCAAGCCCATCATCAATGACTGCCTCGGCCCCTTTAACCAGCACGACAAATTCCCCTCGTTGTTGTTGATCATCGGCAGTCATCCAGGCCAACAATCCAGCCAGGGTATCGCCGTGTATGGTTTCAAATGTTTTGGTAAGCTCTCGACAGATAACTGTGTAGCGTTCAGCGCCAAAGGCCAGTTGCATGTCTTGCAGACAGGCAACTATTCGATGCGGTGACTCATAGAAAATCAAGGTGCGATCCTCTGTGGCCAACTCATTTAGACGGGCCAATCGCGGGCCCTGACGGGCTGGCAGAAAGCCTTCGTAGATAAATCTATCACTGGGCAGGCCACAGACGCTCAATGCCGTTGTCAGGGCTGACGGGCCCGGTATGGGCACTACCTTTATGCCTTCCTCGCGCGCTCGCACTACCAGGCGATAACCGGGATCAGAAATAAGCGGCGTACCCGCATCAGAAATGAGCGCCACAGACTGGCCCTGTCGTAGCTTCTCCAGCAGCGATTCGAGTCGCGAATCACCACTGAAATCATGATAAGAAGTTAACCGCGTACTGATACCAAAGTGTTGCATTAACCTGCCGCTGTGACGGGTGTCTTCAGCAGCAACAAGATCAACAGATTTAAGCACAGCAACCGCGCGTGCACTGATATCACCAAGATTGCCAATAGGCGTGGCGACGATATAGAGACAGGGGTAGCTATCTGAAGACACAAATGTGTTCAACGGTATTCCTTTGCGGTAGTTTGGTTTGTCGGCTCAGCATCCATCATACCTGCTTTGCTGCAGCGGCGAAAATCGCATTAACCGACTGCTCCAGCGCAGCTGCCTTGCCCGTGAACCATAAGTGTAATAAGCTTGGTCGTCCCTTACGGCATATCTTAAGACACCCATTCTCATGCGTTTGATCGCCGTTTCAAAATCACTGTTCTTTACTTTCCTGCTGTCCGTGCTGATTGCCTGCGGCTCGACTCAGCCTGCACCTGCACCCGCAATCACTATAGAGTCGCGCGAGTCCGTGAGTGCGGATTCAGCGGAAAGACAGTTGCAAATGGCAGCAAATGCCGTTTCGCCAGAGCGCGAGGAATATCTGCTCAATGCCATTGAATTGCTGCTGCTCGCCGACCGGAACGCAGAGGCGGAAGACGTTGTTACTCGCATTACTGACATCACTTCGCTGCCTGAGTCATCCCAGCTTCGCTATGCCCTGCTCAGCGGTGAAATGGCATTACGCAATGGCGCTGCTGAGACGGCACTGGCGCTGTTGAGAAATGCTTTATCCGAGCTTCGCCCCGATCTGGATAATTCCCTGCAACAGCGCGTAGTAGAATTACGTTCGCGTGCTTACTATGAGCAGCATCAATATATTGCCGCGGTCCGAGAGCGCCTGCTACTGGCAACTTTGCAGAGCCCCGCAGAACAAATCATTAATAATGACAGTATCTGGCAGATCCTTTCCCTGGTACCCGTCAGCGACCTTGAGATACGAGGCAGTGCGATTAACTCTTATGAGTTACGCGGATGGCTGGAACTTGCACAGGTGGTAAACGCTAACCAGAATGATATTAAGCAGCAGATACAGGCAGTTGAACTATGGCGCAGCAAATGGATTCAACATGCTGCGGCCCGAAATCTGCCTGAATCTCTGACTTTTGTGCATCAGCTCTGGGAGAATCGTGCGCAGCGTATTGCTTTGCTGATTCCTCTCGAAGAGCCGGCGGGCAAGGCTGTAAATGAAGGTTTTCTTGGCGCCTGGTATGATGCGCTGGGGAAAGGTCAGGAAGTTCCTGAGATAACAGTTTACGACACCAGCATGATCACCGACATCATGCCCATCTACCAACTCGCTGTAGAACAGGGAGCAGATATGGTTATCGGTCCCTTGCGCAAGGAGTCGGTACGTGAATTGCAATCACTCCGGGCGATGCCGGTCCCAACCCTCGCCCTCAATTATGGTGATGCTGAACAGCCTTCACCACAAGGTTTTTACCAATTCGGACTCGCTCCTGAAGACGAAATTATACAGGCGGCTGATTTAGCCTGGGCCGCCGGCCATCGCAACGCAGCCCTGTTAATTCCACAAGGTGAACAGTATCTTCGGATCAGAGATACGTTTACCAGGCACTGGACTGAGCTGGGCGGTGAAGTAGTCTCCGATGCTACCTTCAGCAGCGCCAATCCTTATTCAGAGGTAGTCAGTGAACTGATGAGCATTGGTGCAAGCGAGGCTCGTGCAGCGCAACTGCGGACGCTGCTGCCACGCAGCAGCCTGTATTTCACGCCGCGCCGACGCCAGGATATTGATTTTATTTTTATGCTGGCCAGCCCCCTGGAAGGACGTCAGATCAAACCTGCTCTGGCCTTCCATTTTGCCGGAGATGTGCCTGTCTACTCGATGCCCGGTATCTATGATGGTGGTGCAAATCCAGTAGCAAATCGTGACTTAAACGGCGTTATTTTTACCGATTCACCCTGGGTTCTACAGAACGATCCCCTGCGCGAAACCCTTAATCGTGTACTCCCTGCTGCAGCCAGCAATGTTCAGCGCCTGCGAGCGATGGGCGTGGACAGTTTCAGGTTATATGCTCGCCTGGGTCAATTGGAAATTTTTCCTTCTACTCGGATTCAAGGAGCTACCGGAACTCTTTCGATGCAGCGCAATGGCAGCATCAAGCGTGAACTGCTGGAAGCGCGATTTGTCAATGGCGCAGCCGCTTTAGCCGACGCCCGGAATGACGACTCTGCAGCGATCGCAGCTTCTCGATGACCCTGAATTAATTCATCAGAGTGGTCAGCCACAAAAACCGATATGCTGGCCTATAATAGTGACTTCAGCTGTTGCGAACCGCCGTTGGCAGTTACAGCCTCAGCAGGGGTATCTCATGGATGTGCTATCACCCGCTAAGAAACGCAATTTCGGCCAGTTACAAGAGCAAATCGCTGCTGAGTTTTTGATCGCGAACGGCCTTGAATTACTCTTTACTAATTTTCATTGTCGGCTTGGAGAAATCGATCTGATAATGCTTGACGATGACACCCTGGTGTTCGTGGAAGTACGTTATCGTCGCTCTGATAAATTCGGTTCTGCCGTGGAAAGTGTCGGTCACCGCAAGCAAACCAAGCTTCTGCGTTGTGCTCAGTATTTCCTGATCAGCCATAATCTCTCCGACAAGCTCCCCTGCCGCTTTGATATTCTCGGCCTCTCGCCAGGACAGAACTATAAGAAAGCCAGCCTGCCCTCTGCCGCAGTGGGTCCACAAATCGAGTGGCTAAAAAATGCTTTCGGCAGCTGATCGACCCACTTATATCTCCTATCAAAGCCGTTTAGACTCCCTGTGAATTCCCTAACCTGAGTGGTTTGATTGGGGTACACTAGGCCCCGCACGAACATCTGATACAAATGATTCTGAGTTTTAACAGGTCAAAACTTAACAGGTCAAACTCCTGATGGATTTACAGCAACGTGTGCTCAGACGCTTTGAGCTGAGCATCAGAACACAGCAGGCCACTTCGCTGACTTTATCGACAGTGATCGTCCATGCCAGTGAAGTAATTTCTGCCTGCCTGCTGCAGGGAGGAAAAATACTGAGTTGCGGTCCTGGAAGTTCAGCCGGGCAATCTCAGCACTTCGCGACGGCTCTCCTGAACAGATTTGACCGTGAAAGACCTGGCTTGCCTGCCATCTGTATCGGGAATGATGGGCAATTGTTAACAGCGATCGCTAATGATTCCACCTATAAGGAAGTTTATTCAAAACAGATAAGAGCACTCGCTCAACAGGCTGATGTGCTGCTGTTAATCTGCGCGGGAAGCACATCCAGAAGCGTACTTGCAGCCATTAACGCTGGACATGATCGTGATATGGTTATTGTCGCCTTAACAGGCGATGACGGCGGCGAAATTGCTGATCTGTTACAATCGACTGACGTTGAAATACGGGTACCGGCGCAGGATCCTGCCACTATCCAGGAAACACACCTCATTATTATAAATACCTTATGTGATCTGATAGACACACAAATTTTTGGAGAAGAAACGTGAAAAAAACCAGCTTTATTGCCATTGCACTCCTGATGATGACCACAGCCTGTACCACAATCCTGGTCGAAACCACGGGGCCGGAAGGGTTAACGGAAGATCCAGGTTCTCGGACTGCGGGAGCAGTAGTCGAAGATGAAGCCATTCAGACACGAATCATCGTTAACATGAAATCCCAGGAACCTCGGTTTAAGAATAGTAACTTTAATGTTATCAGCCATAACGGTGTGGTACTCATAGTGGGCCAGGTGCAGGCTGATGAGTTGAGAACCAGGGCCAGCGAGATTGCCTCACAGGCGAGCAGTAAAATAAAGCGCATTCATAATGAACTGGAAGTAGCCGGTCGAACTACCTTTTTGGCGCGTACCAATGATACGTGGATCAGCTCCAAGGTCCGCCTGCAGTTGACCGCGAATAAAGAAGTTCCGGCGTCACAAATAAGAGTGGTCAGCAATAATGGTACTGTCTATTTAATGGGGATGGTCAGCCAGAGTGAAGGAGATCAGGCTGCGCTGCTGGCAAGAAATGTTGCTGGTGTCGCTAAGGTTGTTAAAGTCTTCGAATACATCTGACGGAATGAAGTTATTTGACGACCCGCAGAGAAGGACGGCTGCGGGTTCGTCCCGCCACTGGCTTTTTTATATCTGCATGGGCAGCATCAGATGGTGGCGTTGGATTCGGGTTCGGAACTTCAGCTTCGAATACCATGCCCTGCCCATTTTCACGCGCATAGATACCCATTACTGCAGCTACTGGCACATACACTGGTGTAGGTATGCCTGCAAATCTGCCACTGAATTCAATGGCATTATCCGTCATCAGTATGCCCTGAACTGCAGAAGGAGAAATATTGAGGATAATCTGCCCATCCTTAACAAACTCCTGAGGCACCATGACATCAGCCCCATATGCATTCACCAGAATGTAGGGAGTACAGTTGTTCTCCAATATCCACTCGTAAAGTGCACGAATCAGATATGGACGACTGGATGTCATAGTCATAAGGGATATCCGTGGAAACGATGGTTAAATCATTTCCTTTTCTTGCTCAGATAGACTTATCCTGATTGAATCTCTTGAAAACAGACGCGCTCGGTATTCGAGCAGTGGCTGCACGGCCTTGCTGTCGCCGAGGTCGATACCCAGGACAGGAAGACGCCAGAGAATAGGAATCACGCAGCAATCCACGATAGTGAATAAATCACTCATGAAGAATGGTTTTTCAGAAAAAATTGGCGCTATTGAGATCAGACTTTCACGTAATTCTTTCCGGGCTTTTTCTGCTTCTGCAGGGCTGAATTTACCTGCCATCAACGTATCGATAACCGTACACCAGTCACGCTGAATGCGGTACATCCACAGACGGCTTTGTGCCCTCGCAACTGGGTAAACTGGGAATAATGGTGGATGTGGAAAGCGTTCATCCAGATACTCCATCATGATATTAGCTTCGTACAATACGAGGTCTCTGTCGACCAGTGTCGGCAGGCTGTTATAAGGATTCAGCGATGCCAGATCTTCCGGCTTCTTGTCTGGGTCAACATCAACAGTTTCTACGGTTACCCCTTTCTCTGCCAATACGATACGCACACGATGGCTGTACTGACTCGAACCATCGGAATAAAACGTCATGGAAGAGCGCTTAGTAACAACACCCATAATCTGAACCTCACTTGCTTAAATTCAACCGCCTGCAGACCAGGCCTGACAAGGTTTCTTAATGGATCTTTTTCCAAAATTCCCGGTTAAGCAGGAATACGAAAATGAACAGGATCGCAAGAAAGCCCAGCACATAAAACCCAATCTCCTGTCGTCGTTCGCGGACAGGTTCGCCTACGTAATACAGAAAATTCACCAGATCATAGATGGTCTGATCAAACTCCTCTGGGTTCATGGCTCCGCTACCTTCAACATGAGCCGTTTCGCAATGTTCAGGATCGGTATCACCATTTATGCAGACTACCTCGCCCTGTAGCTCATACATCACATTAGGCATACCAACATTAGCAAATACCTTATTGTTTACACCCCAGGGGCGGCTGCCGTCTGTGTAAAACGAACGCAGATAGGTATAGAGCCAGTTCGGATTGCGCACGCGCGCTATCAGCGTCAGGTCAGGAGGATTGGCACCAAACCAGTTCTTGGCATCCTCTTCCTGAATTGCATTGGTAATCAGGTCACCAATCTGTTCATCTGCAAAAATTAGATTATCCAAAGTCAGCTGATGCGGGATACCCAGATCGTTAGCAGTACGTTCATAACGCTGATATTTCAGAGAATGGCAGCCTACACAGTAATCCATGTAGTTCTTAAAACCGCTCTGCAGTGAATCAAGATTTTTAATGTCCATCTTAACCGTGTCGAGTTGAACATTTCCTGATTCCGCACCCACTGCCTTCAAGGGCAGGAATACCAGAGCAGCAAGCAGCGCCAGTGTCATCGCCATTTGCTTTCCACTGATCCAGCGTCCGGTAACCCGCTCCGGTTCAGGGAAGGTCTTCTCTTTCGAGGTATAAAACGGCATCAGGAAGAAGAAGGCGAAATAGATTATCGTCATTATCTGCGCTAGCAGAGTTCGCGCAGGACTTACTGACATGGTCCCCAACACACCCAGAGTGATGAAACTCACTATAAAAGCCAGCAAAGCTATGCGACTGTACCAACCTTTGTAACGCATTGATCTAACAGGACTGCGATCGAGCCACGGCACCACAAACAAAATGGCTATTGCACCAAACATGACGATAAGCCCCCAGAACTTCGCATCTATGCCAAAGAGAGGAAAGGTGACAGCGCGCAGCATTGAGTAGAAAGTCGTGTAGTACCAGACTGGCGGTACATGCTCTGGAGTCACCAGAGGATTGGCTTCCTGAAAGTTAGCGTGTTCAAGGAAGTATCCGCCCATTTCAGGGACAAAGAACACGATGAAGCAGAATACAAACAGGAACACCACGATGCCGACCAGATCGTGCACCGTGTAGTACGGGTGGAACGCTATACCGTCTAATGGAATACCATCAGGACCTTTATTTTTCTTGATATCGATGCCATCCGGGTTATTGGAACCAACTTCGTGCAAAGCCAGCAGGTGCAATACCACCAATGCGAGCAGAACAATTGGCAGCGCTACCACATGCAACGCAAAGAAACGGTTCAGGGTAGCTCCCGATATCAGATAGTCGCCGCGTACCCACACCAGCAGGTCCTCCCCGATCACAGGAATAGCACCTGCCAGGGACACGATCACGTTAGCCCCCCAGTAAGACATCTGACCCCATGGCAGCACATAGCCCATGAATCCTTCTATCACCAAAACCAGATAGATGGCCATGCCAAACACCCAGACCAGTTCACGAGGTTTTTTATAAGAGCCGTACATGAGTCCGCGGAACATGTGCAGATAAACTACAACGAAGAATGCGGAGGCTCCAGTCGAGTGCAGGTACCGAATCAGCCAGCCCCACTCCACATCACGCATGATGTATTCGACAGATGCAAAGGCGCCTTCTGCACTGTTGGTATAGAACATTGTCAGCCAGACGCCGGTAAACAACTGCATGACCAATACGAGCAGAGACAGAACACCGAAGAAATACCAGAAATTAAAATTCTTAGGAGCATAATATTTGCCCATATGCCGATCCCAGGCGGCAACTATTGGCAGACGATCATTTGTCCAGTCTCGCAACCCGACCAGCCAGCCTTTTTTCTCCAATGCGCTCATTATGCACTCACTCCATCTTCACCAATCACCAGAATATTTTCAGTCTCATAGTAGTAAGGAGGGACTTCCATATTTCGAGAGGCAGGTGAGTTATTGTAAACTCGACCGGCAAGGTCAAATCGCGACCCGTGGCAAGGGCAGAAAAAACCACCTTTCCATTCCGCGTCAAAAGCCTCAGCGCGCAGCGCCAGACGGGGAGAAGGCGAACAGAATAAATGCGGGCAAAGACCTACCAGCACCAGTAGCTCTGGCTCCCGTGAACGATATGCGTTAGTAGCGTATTCAGGTTGTTCCGGCTTTCTGGAATCAGGATCCTGCAGGCTGTCGTCAAGAGTAGCCAGTGCAGCAAGTGTTTCAGGTGTGCGACGAACAATAAATATGGGCTTGCCTCGCCATGCCGGGATCGGGCCCATAATGCTGCCCGGCTCGATACGACTGATATCAATCCGTACCGCTGCTCCAGCGGCCCGTGCCTTCGCACTGGGACTCCAGGAACCTACAAAAGGGACCACTGCGGCGACTACGCCAGCGGCTCCAACGACCGAGGTCGATCCTAATAAGAACCGTCTGCGGCCAGTATCGGTACCGTCTTCACTCACCGTGTTATCTCCTGAGCTTAGTATAAATTGGGGATCTTTGCCCGTGTTGGGCTATGAAAATCCGATTGGATAGAAGTCGAACTCGGGCATCCCTGCAGCTGCAATCAGCAAAACCCGCAGAATAGTAGTTAATTTAGCGTTTTTTTTCAAGCACCATCTTTCTTAAATCGTAGGTAAGGTCTTGATCGTGATAATAAATTTATATTTTTATCGCAAAAAAAAAGCGCCTTACCAAAACTGGTAAAAGCGCTTTTAAGCAATAAATACCTTCAAATACCTCCATTCGCCGCCACAGCAGCAAACAGGTAGCAATGTAATTCTTAACGTTTGGAGAACTGTGGTTTTTTGCGGGCTTTGCGCAATCCAACCTTTTTACGTTCAACTTCACGCGCATCGCGGGTTACGAAACCAGCTTTTCGGAGTACCGGTCGGAGTGTCTCGTCGTATACCATCAGTGCACGGGTAATACCGTGACGAATCGCTCCTGCCTGACCGAAACTGCCACCACCACGTACCGTAACCATGATGTTAAACTTGTCAGACAGATCAACCAGCTGCAGCGGCTGCTGTACGATCATCCTGGCAACTTCGCGACCGAAAAAACCATCCAAAGGGCGATTGTTAACAGTAATCGTGCCGGTTCCTTTAGTCAGAAACACTCTGGCTGTAGCAGTTTTGCGTCGGCCGGTGCCGTAGTATTGAGTCGTGGACATAAAAGTTTTTGTGAACCTCTTTCAGATTACAGCTTGAGAGTCTGTGGTTGTTGTGCTGTATGGGGGTGCTCATTGCCTGCGTAAACTTTAAGCTTCTTAAACATGGCACGACCCAGTGGATTGCTTGGCAGCATACCTTTTATCGCAAGCTTGATAGCGCGCTCTGGCGATTTTTCTATCAATTTTCCAAAAGGCATGGACTTGATGCCGCCTGGAAAACCTGAATGCGAGTGATACATTTTGTCTTTGGCTTTGTTGCCTGTGACAACTATTTTCTCTGCATTAATAACAACTACAAAATCGCCGGTATCAACGTGCGGAGTATATTCTGGTTTATGCTTTCCACGCAGGCGACTGGCGATCTCGGCTGCCATTCTACCCAGGGTGAGCCCTTCGGCATCAATAAGCAACCAGTTCTGTTCTACATTCTGGGGTTTGGCACTAAAAGTCTTCATTAAAATCCACCAAAGGGGCATTCTTGCCGAGGCATAATCTTCAAGGAGCGCGAATACTACCGAAGCGTCCGCTATTATTCAAGCGTAACCAGGCAAATGACATTAATTTATTTATCTCAGGGTGGGGAGCTTACAGTATCCAACCCAGGCTGGCAAAGAGATAAGCAGAAAGTCTTTACGGCTTATGTTCACGAGCCAGGTATTCGTGTGACTGCATCTCCAGCAGACGGCTGCGAGTTCTCTCAAACACAAAACTCAATGCTCCACCCTTGTAAAGATCCTGCAGAGGCACCGCTGCGGAGATCAGTAACTTGACATTGTGATCATACAATTCATCTACCAGACTGACAAACCGGCGCACAACATCATCTTTGTCTGCCCCCAAATGCGGGACATCCGCCAGCAGCACAGCATGATAGATCTTAGCCAGCTCCACATAATCATAGGCGCTGCGGGGCCCGCCACATAATTCACTGAACTCGAACCAAACCACATCATCAGCACAGAATTTTGCTGGAATACGACGGCCCAGCACTTCAATGCCGCAGCTCTCGAAAACTTCAGCGTGCTCAGGTGTGAGGCTCCGAAAACCGCGCATCAAGCTGGCATGAGCGTGCGCACCGAGGGGGCTGTAATAAATAGTAGCCTGCTCCAGTGCGCGCAGTCGATAATCAATACCCCCGTCCAGTTCGATAATACGCGTATGACGATGCAGCAAAGCGATGGCCGGAAGAAAACGCGCTCGCTGCAAGCCATTCTCATACAGCCTGTCCGGGTGGATATTAGAAGTAGCAACCAGCACGACACCAGCATCCGTCAGATGCTCGAGCAAGCCACCGAGAATCATCGCATCTCCGATATCAGAGACATAGAATTCGTCAAAACAGATTATTCTAACTTCCTGTGCCAGCCTGGCAGCGACCAGTTCCAGAGGATTTTTCTGCTGCTTAAGCTCATTTAATTCAGCGTGCACCCGTTGCATGAAGCGATGAAAATGAGTCCTCAGCTTGTTCTTAAAAGGCAGGCTTTCATAGAGGATATCCATTATATATGTCTTGCCACGACCAACCCCGCCGTAGAAATAGATACCCCGGACCGGCGCAGGGCTATGGTCCTCTGTTCGAAACAGCTGCATCACTCGTCTTATCGGTGAATTGCCGCTGACTGCGGAGGCGGTGATCAGATCATTATAAAGCTGCTGAACACAATCAATTGCATGCGCCTGAGCAGGATCAGGGAACAGTGAGCCTGCGGCCAGATCATGGTGGTAATGTTGCAATGGAGTCATGGAATTCCGATGAGAAGCAGCAAGAACGCGATAAATCTCGTAAGCTGCGCATTCTACGGTAAATATTCCTGTGCAGACAGTCACGACTTCACGCAGCGCAGTCGCCTCGCGAATCCTGCGGCGCGCTGGTGAGTCAGGACACCCAAGGATAAGACATGAAGAAATTTGTTACGGCGATCCTGGACAAATCACGTTATACTTGCGCCATTCTGCTATCAGTGTCGTTTTTTGAGATAAGGCCGCTGAAATGAAAAAGCTGCAGCCATGGCAAACAAGCGGGACCAACAAAGCGATTTTAAAAAAAATCACACAGAATAAAGAGGCGCAAGGCAATATGTTATGGTTGATCGGGATAGGCAGTCTTGCCATAGGTGTGTGTATTGGTATTATCGCTGCCAGTCGCTTAAAAAATGCCACCCCCGCGCGCATCACGGCGCTGGAGGAGAGCCTGCTGGAGTTGAAAACCCAACACCAGAAGTATCGCGAGAATGTTGGGGAGCATTTCGGCATGACCGCTGAACTGGTCCAGCAAATGACAGAAAGTTATCGTGACGTCTACCAACACCTGGCAAACGGAGCCCAGGAACTTTGTTCCGGTGATATTGCTAATAAACTCCTGCCAGCCAGTAAGGATGCTGTCTTTGGATCCGCCAGTGGCGACAATACACTGCACCCCCCCAGAGATTATGCTCCCAAGCAAAATCCCGCCCAGACGGGTGCGTTGTCCGAAGAATTTGGCATAGAGAAAAAGCAAGACATCGATTCGTAAATCCAGTTTATCCCCAATTTTTGTGTACTGCCGCCTCCAATCGGGATGCGGCTACACTCATAGGTAAAAGACCGAAGCAATGGCCGAGTACAACCTGACACACCTGAAGCAGCTGGAAGCCGAGAGCATCCACATAATTCGTGAAGTTGCCGCTGAATTTGATAAGCCGGTAATGCTATATTCGATAGGCAAAGATTCCGCCGTCATGCTGCACCTGGCTTTGAAAGCATTTTATCCTGGCAAACTGCCCTTCCCTTTGATGCATATCGATACCACCTGGAAGTTCAAAGAGATGATTCAGTTTCGCGATACGCAGGTCAAGAAACTTGGCCTGGATCTCATTGTCCACATCAATCAGGAAGGCGTGGACGCAGGCATCAATCCGTTTACCCATGGCAGCGAAAAACATACTGATGTGATGAAGACCCAAGCCCTGCGGCAGGCACTCAATAAGTATAAATTTGACGCTGCATTTGGCGGCGGGCGTCGTGATGAAGAAAAATCCCGTGCCAAAGAAAGAGTGTTCTCATTTCGAGATAAGAATCATGGCTGGGATCCAAAGAATCAACGTCCCGAGTTGTGGAATATATTCAATTGTAAAGTAGCCAAAGGAGAGAGCATACGTGTCTTCCCATTGTCGAACTGGACCGAGCTGGATATCTGGCAATATATCTATCTGAACAACGTCGACATCGTGCCTTTGTATTTTGCCAAAGAAAGACCTGTGGTCACGGTCGATGGTATTGACTTCATGGTGGATGATGAACGCATGCCCATCAAAGAAGATCAGAAAGTAGCGATGAAAAAAGTACGCTTTCGAACCCTGGGTTGCTACCCGCTGACCGGAGCCGTTGCATCCAATGCAACTACATTGCCGGAGATCATCCAGGAAATGTTACTGACAACTACATCTGAGCGACAGGGGCGGTTAATTGACAGTGACCAGGCCGGCTCAATGGAAGAGAAGAAGCGCAAAGGGTATTTCTGATCATTCAGAAAATTTACTACATTGAAATCGCCAGCCCGACTGGCTCCTGAATAGCATTTACGGATTCTGCAATTATGTCACACCAGTCAGACCTTATCGGTACCGATATCAATGCCTATCTTGCTCAGCATGAACGCAAAGAACTGCTGCGCCTGCTGACCTGTGGCAGTGTTGATGATGGAAAAAGCACGCTGATTGGACGCTTGTTGCACGACTCAAAAATGATTTATGAAGACCAGTTGGCTGCGATTACCGCAGACAGCGTTAAATCCGGCACAACTGGTGGCAAATTAGACCTGGCGCTGCTGGTAGATGGCTTACAGGCTGAACGTGAACAAGGCATAACAATTGATGTTGCCTATCGCTATTTCTCCACAGCAAAAAGAAAATTTATCATTGCTGACACCCCCGGACATGAACAATATACCCGTAATATGGCCACTGGCGCATCAACCTGCGATCTGGCCATAATACTTATCGACGCCCGCTATGGCGTGCAACGTCAAACCAAACGTCACAGCTTTATTACCTCACTGCTGGGCATAAAACACATAGTAGTTGCAATCAATAAGATGGACCTGGTTGAGTTCAGCCAGCAAACCTTCGAGAGCATTCGTGCAGACTACCTTGAGTTCACAAAGAAGCTGCCGGCCGCGAGCTTTCATTTTCTGCCGATGTCAGCTTTGAATGGCGATAATGTCGTTAATCCCAGTGAACACATGCCTTGGTATGAAGGCCAATCGCTGATGAATATTCTGGAGACGGTCGAACTTGCTGAGGATCGCAATTTCACAGATCTGCGCTTCCCCGTTCAGTATGTAAACAGGCCCAATCTAAATTTCCGTGGTTTCTGCGGCACCATTGCTTCTGGTGTGGTGCGCAAAGGTGATGAGATTCTGGTTCTTCCTTCCGCTAAAAAGAGCCGCATCAAATCTATCGTAACCTATGACGAAGAACTTGAATCTGCGTTTGCCGACATGGCGGTTACCCTGACGCTGGAAGACGAAATCGATATCAGCCGCGGCGACATGATAGTGCACAGCGATAATCTGCCAGTCAGCACCGATGAATTCGACGCAGTCGTGGTATGGATGGCTGATCAGGCCTTGCTGCCAGGCAAACTGTATGACTTTAAACTGGGCAGCAGAACCGTCAGCGGCCGCATAAAAGGTCTGCGCTATAAGATTGATGTAAACACACTTGAGCAGCACCCCGCTCCTGTTCTGGAATTGAATGAGATAGGTCTTTGTGAAATTGGTGTCGAACAAAAGGTCTGCATAGACAGTTATGCCGCCAACAGGAACACCGGCGCGTTCATTGTCATCGACCGACTCACCAATGTGACAGTCGGAGC
>JBDNGQ010000228.1:0-13415 GCA_041689205.1 Pseudohongiellaceae bacterium
GCTCATGGCTGTTGTTTCGCTCATGGCTGTTGTTTCGCTCATGGCTGTTGTTTCGCTCAAGGCTGCCAGCCGACGCAGCGATATTGATCTGGACAGACTCTGCTGGCTCAGCGACGGTAGAAGCTGCCTGCGCAGAAGTTAACCAGTCGTATTCACGAACCGTGTCGGAATGGGGCAGCTTAAAACGGGGATACCAAACCTGGATATCCATCTCCTGCAGATAGACCTGCCGTAATGCTTCTTTTTCCAGACTCTGCTTCATATCTCTTTGCACTCTTTGCACTCTTTGCACTCTTTGCACTCTTTGCACTCTTTGCACTCTTTGCACGCTTTGCACTCTTTGCACTCTTTGCACGCTTTGCACTCTTTGCACTCTTTGCACGCTTTGCACTCTTTGCACGCTTTGCACGCTTTGCAATATCTGCAGTCTCCAGCACTTTCTGCCCAGCACTTCCTGCACTTTTTGCCCTGTCCGGTGTGCAGCCGATGTTTCGTTCGCGATTATACGCCAACAGCCACAGCAACAACCACCTTAAACCCAGCAGCTGTCGCTGGCATATTGTGCTGCCTGAACAAACATGTTTGAATCGCTTTTTTGAAAATTTCTCAGGAATAACCATGAAAGCCATACTTTGCAAATCTTACGGCCCGCCCGAAAATCTGGTATTGGAAGAAGTCCCTGACCTCGTTCCCGGTAATGGCGAGGCCATTGTCGAAGTTTATGCCGCCTCCTTGAATTTTCCCGATACCCTGCAGATCCAGGGAAAATATCAGTTCCAGCCACCTATGCCATTCAGTCCGGGTTCTGAAGTCGGTGGTGTCATCATCGCCACTGGCGCAGGTCTAACAGGTTTTGCGATTGGCGACCGGGTGATGGCAACACCCAGTATTGGGGGCATGGCTGAGCAGGTTCGAGTAACCGCTGCCGGTCTGCGTAAAATACCTGACAATATGGATTTTAAAACTGCCGCTGGTTTCGCAATGGTCTATACCACCTCCTACCACGCCCTTAAACAGCGCGCGCAGCTAAAACCAGGCGAAACTCTGCTGGTGCTGGGCTCAAGCGGCGGCGTCGGTCTGGCGGCGGTTGAACTGGGTAAACTCATGGGAGCCCGCGTGATTGCCGCAGCCAGCTCCGAAGAGAAGCTGCAGTTTGTGGCCCAGCTCAATCCTGATGAATTACTGAACTATGGCGATGGCGATCTTAAGGAAAAAGTTAAAGCACTGACCGACGGTAAAGGCGCAGATGTTATCTACGATCCCGTTGGCGGTGATTTATTTGATCAGGCAACGCGCAGCATCAACTGGAATGGCCGCATTCTGGTAGTCGGATTTACCAGCGGCAGAATTCCCGAATATAAAGCCAACCTGGCACTGCTTAAGGGCGCGTCAATGATGGGGGTGTTTCTCGGACGCTTTCGTCAAGAAGAACCGAAAGCCTATGAGCAGAATTTCGCAGAGCTTTTCGAGCTGTACAAGTCCGGTAAAATCAGCCCGATTATCACCCAGAGTTTTGCGCTCGAGGATTTCATCTCCGCGTTCAATGTGTTCACTGAGCGCAAGGTAATGGGCAAAGTAATTCTGCAAATTAAAAAAGAATCCTGAATCAGCCACTCTGATTAAATATTTAATTATTAATGAAAATCAACAAGGTAAGCATGCAAGAACTCGAACACGATCTGCTCAGATTAAAAGAAATCGCTATTCGCCATAAAGCCCCTGGCTCACCGATGGCAGTGACTACAGCACTTATCGACGGCGTGGAATTACCCGTGTTTGCGCACATCCCCAGCACCTTGCGAGCTGTGTATAAGCTAGGTTTGGATGCCGCCGATAACGATTTCCTGATCTACAATGATGAACGATTCACCTACGGGCAGACCTGGGAAATGGCTGCTGATCTTGCCTTCGCTTTGAGCAATCACATGCAGGTCAGCAAAGGCGACCGTGTCGCCATTTGTTCACGCAATAATCCAGAGTGGTGTATTGCGTATATGGCGATCACCATGATCGGCGCTGTTGTGGTGCCGATGAACTCATGGTGGAAGGGCAATGAGATGGTTTACGGTTTGCAGGACAGTGGCGCAAAACTGCTGTTTGCAGATCAGGAACGTATCGACATTCTGCAGCCGTTTCTCGGTGAGCTGAACATTAATATTATTGCAATCAAACCTGATCGAGCTGACTCTCGCTACCAGGAATTTTCCGCACTGCTTCGCCACGGCAGCACTGACAGCAGCACTGACAAGAGTGCCTCAGGCAGGCGTGATGTTTTCCTCGATGCCATTGAAGTTCATCCGGATGACAATGCCTCAATCATGTACACATCGGGATCTACCGGTTATCCCAAAGGCGTGCTATCGACTCACAGGGCAATAATCAGCGCTCTGTACAGCTGGACGTTCGTCAAAGAACTCAATGAAATTCTGCGACCAGAACTGGTGGAGCAGAACCCTGAATTCGTTCCAGGTATTTTATCCAATGTACCTCTGTTCCATGTAACAGGCAGCCATGCCCAATTCCTGGCAAGTTTCCTGAGTCAGCGCAAATTTGTGATGATGTACAAATGGAATGCAGAAAAAGCCCTTGAACTGATCCAGAAAGAGCGTCTATCCGTGCTGCATGGGGTTCCGACCATGACCTGGGAAGTGATGAACTCACCCATGTTCGACAAGACTGATCTGCGCAGCCTGCGAAGTGTTCAAGGCGGAGGCGCATCGCGGCCTCCTGAGCACCTGAACATGATGATGAAGAAATTTCCTAAAGAAGCCCTGCCTGGGCTTGGCTATGGTTTAACGGAGACTAACGCAATAGCAGCTACTATTACTGGTGCGTTCTATCAGGCCAAACCGGAGAGTACTGGCCGTCCCACCCAACCGGTGACCAGCGTAAAAATTGTTAATGAAGCTGGTAACACCGTTCCAGACGGACAGATCGGTGAGATATGGATTAAGGGTCCGACAGTCATGCGTGGCTACTGGAATAAACCCGTCGAAACAGCTGAGGTGCTGAATGATGGCTGGTTCCGCAGTGGCGATCTTGGACTGTTCGATCAACATGGCTTTCTGGTAATCAAAGACCGAGTCAAAGATATTGTGATTCGCGGTGGCGAAAACATAGCCTGCGCGGAAGTTGAATACGCACTGGCCGCACACCCTGCTGTCAGCGAAGTTGCCGTGTATGGTTTACCTGACAATCGCCTGGGCGAGATAGTGGCAGCGACCATAATGACGAAACCTTACACCAGCGTCAGTGAGCAGGAATTGCAGGAATTTCTGAAGACCAGAATTGCGCCTTTTAAGATTCCCACTCACATTTACCTTCAGACGGCACAACTTGAGCGCATTGCGTCAGGTAAAATAGCAAAAAAATTGATTCGGGAAGCTGCAACCAGGAAGCTACAGGCGCTCTGACTTTCCCAAATATCAAGCCAGATAAAACCCTGAAACTCGCACCGGGCGGGCTTCTGAGACGGGGTCCACTATCCGTGAAAAATATTCCCTCTCGCTATTGCTTTCTAAAATTTAATAACCATAATTCGCATCGTTGAGAATCTGATACGGAATCACTTGTCAATCGCTTAATTTGCGTTTGTCTGCCAGGAAGGCTGTGAATATTTCACTAAAACGGGATGGAATGTGCTTTTAGTTTCTCTGCTGGTTATTTTGTTAATTAACCTGTCTGGCAAAGACGTGAATGTCTTGTTCAGAGGTTCAAATGTGAGGTCATTAACATGAAAAGTCATCAATGGGATGATATTACCGACAGCTCCAAAGATTTTTTCGATTCCGTTGCCTTCATTCCTGAACCGGAAACTGAAGAAGAGGCTACTGACAAAAGAGTGCAGAAGCGTCGCCTGACTGAACTTCGTCGTCGTACCGAGGAACGACTTGATTGGAAGCGCATGCACGGCGATCTGCAATTTGATGATAATGGGGATGAAATCCGTTACAGCGTTGGAAATAGCAGCGATGATTACAGCGATTTTGATGATGCCATGGATGAGCATTGATTAAGATATATCTCTCGCTTTAGCAGCTCTGACTAAAGCATTAAGCAAGTGCCCCCTGACTGACCGCAGTCAGAATCAGGGGGCACTTGATACTCCCAGGCTTTATTTTCCTCGAAGCGCCTTAATACGCTCGCTCAAGGGTGGGTGAGACATAAACAGCGTGGTCATGGTTTCTTTTACCTTGCTGTTGATGCCGAAGGCCACCAGTTCATCCGGCAGCACAGAGGGCTGACCCAGCTGCAGGCGCTCCAGCGCAGCAATCATATTCTGTTTGCCAGCCAGTGCCGCTCCGCCCGCATCAGCGCGGTACTCGCGTTGTCTGCTGAACCACATCACGATAATCGATGCCAGAATGCCCAGTACCAGCTGCGCAATAATTGAGGTTATCCAGAACGCCGGACCGTGTCCGCTCTCGGTTCTAAAGATGACGCGATCAACAAAGTGCCCAATGACCCGCGACAGGAAAATCACAAAGGTATTCACTACACCCTGGATCAGCGTCAGCGTCACCATATCGCCATTGGCAACATGACTTATCTCATGCGCAAGCACGGCTTCGGCTTCCTCTCGGGTCATCGCGCTCAGCAGGCCACTGCTCACCGCCACCAGCGAGCTGTTGCGGGTAGCACCCGTGGCAAACGCGTTTACTGCCGCTGAATCGAATATGGCTACTTCAGGCATTTTGATGCCTGCCCGACGCGCCTGCGCCTCGACTGTGGTCAGCAACCACTGCTCAGTGCTGTTGCGTGGCTGAGTAATCACTCTGGCCCCGGTTGAGCGCTTTGCCATCCACTTGGACAGTGCCAGCGATATAAAGGCGCCACCAAACCCTATAACCGCAGAAAAAACCAACAGGTTCCACAGGTCCAGCCCAGTTCCCTGCTCATCAAGAATACGGTCAACACCCAGAACCCGCAGCGCAATACTGAGTACCAGCAAAATAGCGATGTTGGTTAATAAAAACAGACCAATACGTTTCATTTATATCCGCCTTTTAATCATCAAGAGAAATAATCGTTTTTTCATAAAGTGGAGCTGTCTTCGGCATGGTTCTTTGAAACAGCAGATCAAAATGTTCCTGCACCCGCGCCATATTTACTACCGAAATACCTGTAGCAAAACCGAACCAAACATAAAGACCGTTAAGATCACGAAACATTACCGGTAGATATTGGGGGCCGACAATGGTTCCTTCAAGGTAGTGCTGATAAAGAACTGGAATATCATCCAGAGTCACTTTACCAACGAACAGCATCGGAATAATTTCCGGTACACCGGAATTTATTGCGCTGCGAATGAAATTGACGTTTTCGATAAAACCGCGCAGATAAGAAAGATCCTTGGTAAATACTGAACCACCGCTGATCATGCCACCGCGAAACACCCGCTGGGTAATCTTAAAGCTTTCCTGCTCACTCCAGCCACGGCCCATCATAGCTTGGTAAACTTCAATAAAATCAGCGCCCTGCTCCGCCATATCAACAGCAACAACGCGTTCACTGACCTTTAATGCGCGTTTCGGATAGGAGCTGAAAGTCAACGTTTCCATGAGTACCGCCAGCCCCTCCTGACAGGCCGTGACACGTGGCGAGCCGACGCTGAGCCAGCTTGCCCAGGGTTGCTTGCGCCCGTTAAGAGTTGTGCCAACATGTACCCAGCCCTCGTGAACTTCCAGCACCTGTAAGTCAAATTCAGTGAACACCGCCTCTCTGCTTATCTTGATGTAATCACCGCCAGCAGCGGCATCGGAAACAATTCCGTCGCTAAGGACTACGCGGATTTCATCCTCTGGAAAATAAGAAGTAAGCCGATGCTTCAGTAAATCGACAGCCGTTTCTGCTGAAATTGTTTTACCGTATAAGCGACTTAAATGTTCAGCTGCAGGCAGTGAAAATATTTGCGTCAAACGCTCACCCAACTGACGCAGGGTTTTGCGGTCACCACGCAGATGATCGCTGGCAGAGCCATAAAGTTCGCGGCTGCATACGCCAAACTGCGGCTTGCCTCGGTGCGACAACAGTTCAATCACCAGCAGATACTGATCAATAGTGGCAGTCATAATCGCACCCAGACCATCACTGCGGCCAAGCTGTCGAACCACTGTAGTTCGCAGTTCCTTGAAACTTTCCCGCAGCAGTTCAGGACTGAAACCCAAAGCGTGATTAGCGTAGTAATCCGCATCAATAGCAGGCAGCTGAGTGCCGCCTGATGCGATAAATGTTTTTTCTATTGAGGAAGGCCACTTGATGGCATCAAGAATTCGAATCGGTCGCTGCAATGCAATCAGTTTGTCGGACAGATCTCTAACCCGCTTTTGATAATCTGCCTGACTCATAATACCCCTGGTGCGTTAGCCGCATGCCCAAAGCGCTGACCAGATTCCATGTCAGCGCAGGGCGAAGCTTAAAACAATTCAGGGAGGTAAAACAGAAGTTTGCACAGAGCACACCCGATGATGACACTCGCAAGGCTTGTGTCGCCTGGGCATTATTGTCTTGCTATTCGACCGCTTCAGGAACAGACTGAAAATGTCTTATAAAGCGGCAAACTCGAAATGTATGGTTTGCGTAACAAATCCCCAACAAGCCATTGTGTCATTTGGACACAACGCCCCGCTTAACCAGAGTCTTCAGCGCAAACCTGATTTCCCCTTGTAATTGATGGAGCTAACCCTATGAAACGTAAAACATTACGTACTACTCTCGTGCTCGCCACTGCGTCCATTGTGCTGGCCGGTTGTAACACAATCAATCCTTATTCTGGTGAGTCGCAGACTAGTCGGGCATTAAAATATGGCGCTATCAGTGGCGCAGTCTGTGGTCTGATCGGTGCTGGAGAAAGTGGCCAGCGCGCCCGCAATGCCGCGCTTGGCTGTGGTGCTATTGGTGCCGGGGTTGGTGCTTATATGGATGTGCAGGAAGCAGAGTTGCGTGAGCAGCTGCAAGGTACCGGCGTGCAGGTAACCCGCAATGGCGATCAGCTTGACCTGATCATGCCTGGCAACGTGACATTCAATACTAATGAATTCTCCATTCGACAGGATTTTTATCCGGTACTGGACTCAGTCGGACAGGTTCTATACAAATACAAAGATACCCGCCTGCGCGTAACTGGTCATACGGATTCGACCGGCGCCGCTGACTACAATTACAATTTGTCGAACCGCAGAGCAACCGCAGTCGCCAATCATCTTGCTGCTGGCGGCGTGGATCAGAATCGTTTAATCACTCAGGGAGTGGGTCCGGACCAGCCGATCGCCAGTAATAATACTGAATCCGGCAAAGCCATGAACCGTCGTGTAGAACTGCAGATAGTTGCAGCGCAAAACCAGTAATAAGCATTAAACGTTTCAACCCGGTTGCAGCATGTCAGCCGGGTTGACGCGTAAATCGAAATCCATAGCACTCATATAACCAAGTGTGACAACCGCTTCTTTCAAAGAAAGGCTCTGTTCATCAGCATATTTCGCTGCGGCAGCCGCCTTGTCATAACCTATGTGCGGACTAAGCGCCGTCACCAGCATTAACGACCTGTGCATATACTCATGCAACTGCGCCTCATTGGCCTGCACACCCTGCAGACAATGAATATCGAAGCTGTGCATCGCATCACTGAGCAACACAATTGAATCGAGCAACTGGTCAATTATCAGTGGTTTGAACACATTCAATTGAAAATGACCCTGACTACCAGCAAAACTTACTGCGGCATTGTTGCCCATTACCTTTATACAAACCATGGTCAGAGCTTCGACCTGAGTTGGATTTACCTTACCCGGCATTATTGAACTGCCCGGTTCATTAGCAGGAATTTTAATCTCTGACAGACCGCAGCGCGGACCACTGTTCATCAAACGAATGTCACTGCCCATTTTAAATAAAGCAGTAGCCAGCAGGTTAAGCCGTCCATGCAGATCGACCAGTGCATCGTGCGCCGCCAGTGCCATAAAACGATTATCGGCGGGCGTAAAATCCAGACCTGATAATTTCGCGATCCTGTCACAGACCGATGCCGCCCACTGCGGATGCGTATTCAGCCCGGTGCCTACCGCACTGCCACCAAGCGCCAGTTGCATTATTCCGGGCAAGGCCGCCTGCAGTTGCTGCTGCGCATAGTTCAGCTGCGCATGATAAGCACCGAATTCCTGCCCCAGCGTAACCGGTGTCGCATCCATCATATGGGTGCGACCGCTTTTTATAAATGCACTGAACTCCTCGCGCTTAATGTGCAGAGTGTCCAGCAGCGCACCGAGCGCTGGGAACAGTTTGCTGTGCATCAATTGTGCGCAGCAGACATGCATCACTGTCGGGAACACATCGTTGGATGACTGCGACATATTAACGTGATCATTAGGATGCAGTGGCGCGGTGCTGCCACGTCTCATGCCGGCAATTTCGTTGCCACGATTAGCGATGACTTCATTTAAATTCATATTGGTCTGGGTGCCGCTGCCGGTCTGCCATACCGACAATGGAAACTGATGCTGGTGCTGACCCTGCAGGATTTCATCACAGACCTGCGCGATTAAGACGCTGCGCGCCTCATCAAGTTTGCCAAGTTCATGATTCGTTGATGCCGCGGCTTTTTTGACCAGCGCAAAGGCGTCAATAAACGAGCGCGGGAATGTGTCACTGCCGATCTTAAAAAAATTGATCGAGCGCTGAGTCTGCGCCCCCCACAAGGCATCACACGGCACCGCAACCGGCCCCAGACTGTCGCGCTCCTCGCGGGTCGCTGGCTGGGCTGAATTAGTTGCTGGATTAGTCGGCTCAGTCATTGTTCGCCGCTCCGGCAATCAGTTTTTCCAGCACATAAGGCATAATGCCGCCATTGAGGAAATAAGCGACTTCTTCATCAGTATCCAGACGGCACAATAAACGGCAACACTGCTGATCCCCATTACCGCGGGTAATCTGCAGGGTGACACTCATGCCAGCAGAAATCGTTCCCAGACCGGTAATCGCGATCAACTCAGTGCCGTTCAACTCCAGTGTCTTCCGATTCACTCCTTCTGCAAACTGCAGCGGCAATACCCCCATACCAGCCAGATTAGAGCGGTGGATACGCTCAAAAGTCTCAGCGATCACGGCTCGCACGCCCAACAGACGTGTGCCTTTGGCAGCCCAGTCACGGCTTGAGCCGGTACCGTATTCGCGACCAGCAATAAGCACCAGTTGCACGCCCCGCGCCTGATAGTTCATCGCAGCTTCGTAAATGCTCACCTGCTCGCTGGCCGGCAGCAACTGTGTATAGCCACCTTCCACGCCTTGCAGCATCTCATTTTTGAGACGCGGGTTGGCGAAGGTACCTCGCATCATTACCTCATGATTACCACGTCGCGATCCGTAAGAATTAAAATCTTCCGGTGCAACTCCATGTTCAAGCAGATAACGGCCTGCCGGACTGCTCAAGGCTATTGAACCCGCCGGGGAGATATGGTCGGTTGTCACCGAATCGCCCAGTAATGCCAGCACACGGGCGTTTTCAATATCGCCGGCCTGGTAGCCAAGCTGCGGCAATAGGAAGGGCGGATTTTGAATATAAGTGGATTTATCATTCCATTGATACGTTTTATCAGAGTTAATCGGCAGTGAGTTCCACTGCTCATCGCCAGTGAACACATCAGCATATTCTTTAGTAAACATATCACGGTTGATCATCGCCATAGCGCTGTTAATTGCAGCGGTATCGGGCCAGATATCTTTCAAATAAACCGGCTGGCCATCTCTGCTGGTGCCAAGTGGGTCGGTGGTAATATTGATATTCATGGTGCCAGCCAGCGCAAATGCCACCACCAAAGGTGGCGATCCCAGCCAGTTTGCACGCACGCTGGGATGAATGCGGCCTTCAAAATTGCGGTTTCCTGATAGCACCGAACAGACTGTCAGATCGGCCTGCGCTATGGCGGCATCTATCTCTGCCGCTAACGGGCCAGAGTTACCAATACAGGTTGTACATCCGTAGCCAACCAGATTAAAACCCAGTTCATCCAGATAACGCTGCAGATCAGCCTTAAGCAGATAATTGGTCACCACCTTGGAACCAGGTGCGAGTGAAGTTTTAACCCAGGGCTTACACTGCAAACCAAGTTCAACAGCTTTTTTGGCCAGTAATCCTGCCGCCATCATCACCGCCGGATTCGAGGTGTTGGTGCAGGACGTGATTGCTGCAATGACAATATCGCCATCGCTAAGGCTGAAATCCTGATCAGCGACCGGCACAGCCTGGTTGTCATGACGACTTAGCCCCTGCATCACTCCCGCCAGCGCAGTTAAGGGTACTCTGTCCTGTGGACGTTTCGGTCCGGCAAGACAGGGCACAACTGCATCCAGCTCCAACTCAACAATACTGCTGAATACTACCGAGTCATCCGCACCACCCCACATCCCCTGAGCTTTGCTGTACGCTTCAACCAGCGCAAGCGTATCCTCATCACGCCCCGTCAGGCGCAGATATTTCATCGTTTCATCATCTACCGCGAAAAAGCTGCAGGTGGCACCATACTCCGGTGACATATTCGAAATAGTCGCCCGGTCAGCCAGTGAAAGATGCTCAAGACCATTGCCATAAAATTCTACAAATCTCCCTACCACTCCATGTTTGCGTAAGGCCTCCGCTACTGTCAGCACCAGATCGGTGGCAGTGACTCCGGTGCGTAATCTGCCCTTCAAGTTCACGCCCACAACCTCAGGAATCAGCATCGACAAGGGTTGCCCCAGCATTGCCGCCTCTGCTTCAATACCACCCACGCCCCAGCCTAGTACGGCCAGCGCATTGATCATGGTGGTATGGCTGTCCGTGCCGACCAAGGTGTCCGGAAAAGCATAAAGCTCGCCGTCCTTTTCCCGGCACCAGACCGTTTTGGCCAGAAATTCCAGATTGACCTGATGACAGATTCCTGTGCCAGGCGGTACTACGCGGAAATTATTAAAGGCCTGTTGTCCCCAGCGCAAAAACTCATAACGCTCTTTGTTGCGCTGCATCTCTATCCTGACATTTTCCTGATAAGCAGACGCACTCGCCGATTTATCAACCATTACAGAATGATCGATAACCAGATCGACAGGATTAAGAGGATTGACCAGCGCCGGATCCTCCCCGCGCGCAGCCAGAGCATCACGCATCGCAGCAAGATCAACTACCGCCGGGACACCAGTAAAATCCTGCATCAATACCCGTGCTGGCATGAAAGCGACTTCATGATTTGATTTACGTTCGCTAAGCCACTTAACCAGTTGGGCAATATCATCATCACCGCCGTTTTTTCGCGGATGACGCAACAGATTTTCGAGCAGAATTTTTAAGCTGACCGGCAGACGCAGAACTTCCGGGTAACCCTGCTCAGCTAATGCAGGGATGCTGAAGTAGCGATAGCTTTTTCCGTTAACCTCAAGGGTAGATAAAACGTCTGAGGTCTTTTTTTCCGCTGACATAATTAATACTCCTGGCGGGTGATACTGAATTTGAGTATAGCGCAGAGTTCCGTTTAATAGCACTGTGTCTGCCAGCGCCCAGTCATCAGAGCGACGGCCTGTGCTATCCTGACGTAAGAAGTTCGATTTTGAACTGAATTAGCCTAGGGCTCTGTCTCTTCTATCATACTGCCGCCGGATAATAATTTTGAATTTTGATCGCCGCCTGTTTCATCTTTGCAGACTTCAGCTGTTGCTTGCCTTGGCCGCAGTATTGCCGTCCCTGAACGCCTGGGCGCAAGCACCTGTCATAGCAATTTTCGGTGCCGAAACTGCGCTCGAGGAGAATATCCGTGCTCACCTGAGTATTGAAGAGCGCTGCAGCAGCGAAGGACGCAGGCTGAACCGTTTGCTGCCACAAATACGGCGTGATGTAGAACGTGCCGCTCAGGCACTTGGTTTCTATGGTATATCTCACATTATTGAATTCACTGCCGGTGATCCCTGCTGGAGTCTGCAGATTACCGTCGACCCTGGCAGGGCAGTCCGTTTCGGTGAGATAAACGTTAATATCGATAGCTCGGCGGAAAGCGCTTCTTTGTTTACTGATGTCCTCGCAGATTCCCCGGTCCGCACTGGCGAGCACTTGAATCACAGCCATTATGAAAGCCTGAAATCGCTGCTTACTGCAGCAGCGGTAGAAAACGGTTTTTTCTCCGCGCGTTTCAATCGTTCTGAACTTGCCGTGGATTTGCAACGCAATGTCGCTGACGTCAACCTCGATTTTGATCCGGGCATACGTTATCAGTTTGGTGAAATCCGGATACAACCGATATCGGCACTTTCCAACGAATTTATCTCCCGCTTCATCGAATTTGAACCAGGCACTCCCTATTCCACTGCAGAATTAGTGACTCTGCGCGAGAGCTTCAATGAGAGTCAGTATTTCAATCAGGTTTCAGTAACACCGCAATTAAGCGAGGCCCAGGACGAACAGGTACCCGTAGCCATTGAACTGGAGATGCGGCCACGGCGGGCTTATATGTCCGGCATTGGAGTTTCAACAGATACCGGTCCCCGGGTGCGTTTCTCGTACGAAGATCGCTATATCAATCGCAAAGGACATCGCCTTGATGCCAATCTGGGCGTGTCCGCAATTCGACAGGAACCCAACATCAGCTACGTGATTCCTTTGCGCAATCCAGTCTATGAAAGTCTGCGTATTTCTGCAGGATATCTTGGTGAAGAAACCGACGCTTTCAGCAGCGATGTGCTTCGATCAGGTGCCACCTATCGCTCGCGTGTCTGGGGTGAATGGATGCAGAATATTTTTGTCAATTTTCAGAGCGAGCAATTTGAGGTAGCCGACGTTTCCGAGCGCACCAACTCGACGGTACCCGGCATCAACTGGACACGAACAAAATCAGATGACCCGGTGTTTCCAACACGCGGCTGGCGCTTGTTTGCCCAGGTAAGTGGCGCATCAGAAAATCTTTTCTCAAGCATTTCTTTTACCCAGTTCACTGCTAATGCCAAGATCATCCGCAGCCTGGGGCCGGTGAGATTGCTGCTGCGCGCCGAGGCCGCCACTACCCTGGTTAACGAACTCGAAGAACTGCCTGCCTCATTACGTTTCTTTACTGGCGGTGACACCAGTGTCCGTGGTTATCAATACAATGCCTTAGGCGCACTCAATGAACTCGGCGAAATAATTGGCGGCAAAAACCTGCTTGCCGCCAGCGCTGAAATAGATTTCAGCGTAAGACCTGGCTGGCTTGGCGCAGTTTTTTACGATACCGGTAACTCTTTTGCTGACTTTGGTGACATGAACTTGAAGCACAGCGTCGGGATAGGCGCGCGCTGGCTCTCTCCGATCGGACCTATACGCATCGACGTAGCACGCTCTATTTCTGATAGCGCCTTCCGCCTGCACATCACCATGGGGCCGGATCTGTGAACGCCGAAAATACCAAGTCCACTGACCAGGCTCC
>JBDNGQ010000229.1:0-5778 GCA_041689205.1 Pseudohongiellaceae bacterium
GCGCCTGCCAGGCAAGACCAGTAATACTTTGCTGGCTAAGCTTGAAGGTAATAATCCAGCTGGCTCCGTTAAAGATCGTCCTGCTTATAATATGATTCAGCAAGCTGAGTTGCGCGGCGAAATTCAACCTGGTGATACCCTAATCGAAGCGACTAGCGGAAACACCGGTATCGCGCTGGCAATGGTGTGTGCAGTGAAAGGATACAGGCTGATCCTGATAATGCCGGAGAACATGTCAGAGGAGCGCAAAGCCGCAATGACAGCCTATGGCGCGCAGTTGATTCTGGTTACTGAAAGCATCGGGATGGAAGGGGCACGTGACCTGGCGACTAGAATGAGCCGTGAGGGCAAAGGTAAAGTGCTTGATCAGTTTGCCAATAAGGATAATCCGGGCGCGCATTACCTGCATACCGGTCCGGAGATCTGGCGGGATACTGCAGGAACAGTGACACATTTTGTCGCTTCTATGGGTACTACCGGTACTATCATGGGCGTATCGCGTTATCTTAAGGAGCAGAATCCGGCAGTTAAGATAGTAGGACTTCAGCCCCGGGAAGGTTCAAAAATTCCTGGCATCAGACGTTGGCCTGAAGCATATCTGCCGGCAATTTATGACGTTAGCAGGGTAGATCAGATAATCGATGTCGATCAATTGGATGCAGAAAAAACGATGCGTGCCCTGGCAAAACTGGAAGGAATATTCTGTGGGGTTTCATCTGGTGGCTCTGTATTCGCTGCCCTGCAATTATCTAAACAACTGGAAAACGCTGTGATTGTCGCAATTATCTGCGATCGCGGTGACCGATACCTATCAACCGGAGTTTTTGCCTGATACAGCTACGCGGTCATTCAAGCTCTGATCTGAACCTGCATCAAAACTACAATCATCAAGCTTCACCATTTAGTGAATAATCTATGGGCAGGACAATGCGGCGCAGGCGTCAGAAGTTACCTTCTGAGCCTGTAGAGTTAAAAATAAGCAGACTCAGCCACGATGGCAGAGGCATTGCTGATATTAAAGGCAAGATAGCATTTGTAGCCGGAGCATTGGCCGGCGAGCGGGTGTCGGCGAAATTTACTGGCAAACATTCTCAATATGATGAGCTTAGAGTTGAGAAAGTGCTGGACGCGGCCCCGGAGCGACGCGAACCTCCGTGCAGTTGGGCAAATATCTGCGGTGGCTGCTCAATGCAACACATGAGTCTGGAAGCTCAGCTCGCGTTAAAACAGCAAACTCTGTTCGATCAGCTGGAACATGCGGCAAAAATAGCAGGATATGAGCGCCTGCCGCCGATTCGTGCAGTCGGATATTCCTACCGGCGCAAGGCCCGCCTGGCAGTTCGTTATGTTCATAAAAAAGAAGATACGCTGGTTGGCTTTCGTGAAAAAGAAAGCTCTTTCATTGCCGACATGCAGAGCTGCCTTGTGCTGGAGCACGACGTGTCCGTACTGATCAGCCCTTTACGCAAGCTAATAAGCGGGCTGTACAGTCGCACTACGATTCCTCAAATAGAAGTAGCGGTAGGTGAGCGAATGTCGGCTGATCTTTATAGCGAAGATCAAATGGATATCCATAAAACCCCAACGGGCATCTGTCAGGTTGCGCTTGTTGTGCGCCACTTGGAAGCATTGCCAGACGAAGACCAGCAGCAGCTGCTGCAATTTGCTGATGATCATGGATTAGAACTCTATCTGCAGCCAAAAGGTCCGGACAGTGTGCATAAAGTGTGGCCACGGGATGGGGCAGTAAGACTGCATTATTACCTTCCTGAGTTTTCCTTAAAGATGGCATTTCATCCTACTGACTTTACTCAAGTTAATGCGTCCATTAATCGCATGATGATTTCAGCTGCTGTGAAAATGCTGGATTTGCAGCCGGAAGACAGGGTGCTGGATCTATATTGTGGACTTGGAAATTTTACCTTGCCGATAGCCCGTCATTGTGCCGAAGTTACCGGCGTAGAGGGCAGTCAGGAAATGGTGTTACGTGGATCCGAGAATGCAATTCTGAATCAGATCGGTAATGCAAAATTCTATGCCGCAGACCTGAGCGCGGATCTATCAAAACAAGCCTGGGCTCAAACGCGTTATACCAAGGTATTATTGGATCCACCTCGTTCAGGTGCATTTGAAATGATTCAACAGATTGCGAATTCAGGTGCTGAAAAAATAGTCTATATTTCCTGCAATCCTGCGACGCTTGCACGGGATGCTGCGGCGTTGGTCAGTCAGGGTTATACCTTAACAAAGGCTGGAATAATGGATATGTTTCCAAATACAAGTCATGTTGAATCAATTGCGGAATTCGTTCGAGATACGAAAAAATCCAGAACAGCAAACGCCAGGATTTTTTAGAAACTCCATACGCTGGAATCTTTATGGTACAGGTGCGACGGAACTACCTAGAAAAAGCTGATGGCAGCATTGACTTCAAGGATTGGTTGCAGCATTTAGAAATGCATGTTCTGTTGAGTCAGCATGAACAAATCGAAAAAGCATTTAATCTTAGCTGGGAGCTCGAAAAAGAGGCGCACAAGGCTGAGCATGTCTGGTCCTCAGCTATCAGCAGCTATCGTACTGGTTTGGAGATGGCGGATATACTCGCACAATTGCATCTCGACAGTGAGGCAATTATCGCTGCAATCCTTTATCGTCCGGTACGCGAGTCACGCTTAAGTCTGTCGATAATCAATAAGGAATTTGGTGAGGATATTGCACGGCTTGTCGAGGGCGTGCTGCGTATGGCGGCCATAAACGAAACTGATACCAGCAGAACGCGAGTGCTCGGTCAGAATCATGCCCAGCTTGAAAACGTCCGTAAGATGTTGCTGGCAATGGTGGATGATGTGCGCGTTGCATTGATCAAGCTCGCCGAACGCACCTGTGCGATACGCGCAGCTAAACAGGCCACTGCAGAAAAGCGTCAACGCGTAGCCCGGGAAGTATTTGATATTTACGCACCTCTGGCGCACCGTTTAGGCATTGGGCAGATAAAATGGGAGTTGGAAGATCTTTCATTCAGATACCTGCAGGAAGAAAACTACAAGCGCATTGCCAGTCTGATTGACGAACGTCGTCTGGATCGGGAAAGATTTATCCAACAGGTCAGTATCGAGCTTAGAGAACAGCTGGGGCAGGCCAATATTGACGCGGAAGTCAGTGGCAGAGCAAAAAGTATCTATAGTATCTGGCGGAAAATGCAGAGTAAGAAGCTGGATTTTGCGCAGATATTCGACATCCGTGCTGTGCGTATTCTGGTTCCTGAAATTCGCGACTGTTATGCAACGCTGGGAATTGTACATAGTCTGTGGCGGGTTATACCTAATGAATTCGATGACTATATCGCAACTCCAAAAGAAAATGGTTATCAATCTTTACATACAGCGGTAATAGGACCCGACAAAAAGGTCTTCGAAATTCAGATTCGTACATTCGCAATGGATGAAGATGCCGAACTGGGGGTGTGTGCACACTGGAGGTATAAAGATGACAGCACTGATCCCTCGCAGAAGGACAGCTACGACGAAAAAATTGCATGGTTGCGCCAGGTTCTGGCCTGGCACGATGAGATGGGAATGGCAGGTGGTCTTGCTGAGCAATTGCGTTCCGACACGTCAATGCACGATCGCATATATGTGTTTACACCGGAAGGACATGTTGTCGATCTGGTGCATGGCGCTACACCGTTGGATTTTGCGTATTATGTCCACACTGAAGTTGGTCACTCATGCAGCGGCGCCAAAGTGAATAGCAAATACGTGCCACTGAATTATCAATTGCATACCGGTGATCGTGTGGAAATCTTCTCACGCACTGGCAGTTCTCCAAGCCGAAGTTGGCTAAAGCATTCACTGGGTTATGCCAATACTCCCAGAGCACGGGCCAAACTGGTGCAATGGTTTAAGGATCAGAGTAAGGAAGATAATATCAGCTATGGCGAATCTCTGTTACGCAGTGAGTTCGCCGTGCTTGGCATAAGTGATATCAATTACCGTAGTCTGATTCGGAAACTTGGCTGTAAGAATCTTAAATCATTGTTTGCTTCCGTGGGTGCGGGCGCTATTCAGTTTGATGAGGTTATCAATGCGGCACAGGAACTCTCTGGTCTAAAGACAGCGCCCACAGGGCCGCTGGAGAATCCGCCGCCGGTATATGGCACCGGGTCTCTAAAGGTATGTTTTGCGGATTGCTGTACACCCTTGCCAGGGGACCTGATAACCGGACGTGTTCATGAGAGGCAGGTCATCATTCATCAGGCCACCTGCCCGGAAGTCCTGGGCGTGCAACGTAGCGCAGGCGTACACTTCATAGAGGTTCACTGGTCGGACGGAGTGAAAATAACATTCCCTGTGGAACTGCTGGTAACCGCATGGGATCGAGCGGGTCTGTTGCGCGACATTACAACCATTTTGGCAAATGATCGGGTTGCAGTTATAGAAGTCAATACGCGCAGCGACAAGACAGCGGGCATCAGCAGTATCCGCTTGCAGCTAGAGGTAGAATCCTTCCCATTGCTGCTTAAGGTTATTGAAAAAATTAATCATCTGAAAAACGTAATAGAAGCTAAACGTATAGAGTCTGGTCATGCCGTTGACGGTGTGAACAAAAGCTCAGAACTATAATTATCGATCTATCGGCATGAACCGTGGAGATTAATTAATGCAGAAAAATCATTCCAGCAAAGATAACGCAGCAGCTTCACTAACCACCTTGCTGGAAATTATGGAAAAACTTCGGGATGAGCAATCTGGTTGCGCCTGGGATCGCAAGCAAACCTTAAAATCTCTGACCTCCCACACTCTCGAGGAGGTATACGAAGTAATTGACGCCGTAGAACGAGAGGATAATGTGCAGTTACCAGACGAATTGGGCGATTTGTTGTTTCAGGTAGTATTTTATGCACAAATTGCGTCTGAGCAAAACCTTTTTGATTTCACGACTATTACAGACATTATTGTTGAAAAATTACTGCGTCGCCACCCCCATGTATTTCCTGCAGGTGAACTAGCAGGATTCGGACTTATTGGGCCTGCATCAGATATAGATGCCGATCAGGTAGAACTGAATTGGGAAACTATAAAGAATCAGGAGCGTGTCCTGAAGGCCGCTGTATTAGAAACGCAGGAGCCTGTAAGCGTACTTGACGATGTTCCTATAGCATTTCCTGCTCTGGATCGAGCAAAGAAATTACAAAAACGTGCAGCTTCGACAGGATTTGATTGGCCAGATATCTCAGCAGTCCTGGTTAAACTTAAGGAAGAGACTGATGAATTATACGATGCCGTCGCCGATGGTGATCCTGCCGAAATCTCTCATGAGCTGGGTGATCTGCTATTTACTTGTGTAAATATTGCGCGCCATTTGCGTTTGGAACCAGAGTCGGTTCTGCGTGATGCTAATCAGCGTTTTGAACGCCGCTTCCGTTATGTAGAACGAGCTATGCTCAACAGTAATGAGCAATTACAGAGTGATAGATTGGCGGATATGGAGCGATTCTGGTGTCTGGCGAAAGCACAAGGGCTTTGATTCACTTATGCAAACGCTGTAGCTGGGAGCTCGTCTGTACTGCGGGCGGGCTTTCGTGTATGTTCGTCGCGCTGCTCTCGATCAGTTGGCAGAAATCACCAGCCTCTAACTATTAGGGTCTTCAGGAAAATTAGTGGGCGAAAATCAGCCTAAATCGGCACGACAATGAAGGAACCAGGTTAACAATGAGGGGTGCATCCTGCCCCCTGACTCTGTAATGATGTGAGTGCGAACAAACGTCAAGCAGAGAAA
>JBDNGQ010000230.1:0-1438 GCA_041689205.1 Pseudohongiellaceae bacterium
CTCATTCTGCGGTCTGAACTACACCGTATTGGTCTAACCTGCGCCACACTGGCGCAGCAGGTTTGTTATCGTCTCACCGGGACTGTTGCACGATCTGACCGATTCGAATAGCGGCTGGCGAACTCAAGGACAAATTTTTTTTCAAAATCGATGAGGGTTGAGATAAAGTATCGGTCCCCAACCAAGGGAAGCCATCGACAATTTCGTCACCTATCTCAAAGCAAGGCAAACTGCAGGCCTTTTGAAGGCGTGGACATAAATTGAGATTGTTTTTATCGTTCTTATACTCCGACGGGATTTAAGTGAACATGGAACTAGGGAGCCTCTGAATAACGGCTATAACAAATCAACAAGGATCAGCAGTATGTTTCCTATCAGTTCGTATCGCCGCTCATTCATGTCTCGCCTCCAGATTCTACGCAATGCTTTTTTCCTGATCCTGCTTAGCATCCTGCCCGCTTCAGCCGCGCTGGCGCAGACCGCCAGCATTAAAACTCCCTGGACCACCGAACTGCAGCCGCAATGGCTGAACCAGGTGATGCCTGAAGCCACCTCTTTTTCGGACAAAGAGGGCGAGCCCCCTGTCTACCGCGCTTTTCGCGACAATCCGCTCAGCGGCGAACCGGAACTGCTGGGCTTTGTGTTCCTGAGCGCTGATATTCCCCCGGAGGAAGTCGGCTATAGTGCGCCGATCGCCATGCTCATCGGCTTAAGTGTCGATGGTAATTTAACCGGCATTAAGATCCTCACCTATTACGAATCTTTCGCCTATTCGCGCGGTGACTTCGTTGCCGACCCGGTATTTCAGGCGCAGTTTCCTGGCAAATCCATTACTGATGACTTCCGCCTGAACCGCGATATCGATGGGCTGAGCAGCGCCACGATGACCAGCTTCGCGATCAGCCGCGGGGCGCGCAATGCCGCACGCCGGGTTGCCGCCGCTTATCTGGATTTCGAAGAAGGCGATGCTCAGCAGCGCGCCTGGGCAGCAAACGCCAGACAGCAACTGCAGCAACTGAGCTGGGAACAAATGCTGGAGCAGGGCATCGTCAAGCAATTAACCATGCCAGTGCTCACCGGCACTGAGTTACAGCTGACCATTACCTATATCGGACGTCCCGTGCTGGGCGAGTTCTTTATTGGCGCGGATGACTACACCCGCGCAGAGAGAGATTCCAGCATCCGCCTGGGTGGCCGGGAAATGATACTGGTGGCCATCGGTGGCAGTGGCGCCCGACTATACCGTCAGCATCTGCTTACGCTGCAGCAGGGCGATGGACCAGCCAGACCCATTCAACTGCGACGCTTTGTTACGGCGGGTAATGCCGATGAAGGGGCAATTGCTGGCCGGGCTGAATATGCGGGCGCAATTGTGCTGGAAGAAAATATCGATGTGACTCAACCCTTCACCATTTCCTATCAACCGCAGGGCAGTGAA
>JBDNGQ010000231.1:0-6793 GCA_041689205.1 Pseudohongiellaceae bacterium
AACAGTTACCTCTCCCTCGATGCGGTCCAATACCACGTTATCAACACGCCACGGTGAACGTAGCCCCAAAATCTGCGCGTAAAGGTCTGTATCTCTCATGCCTGCAAGCTTAAACTACCCACTCAATGTGGTGAAGCCCCGATTTTTTAAATGAGGCCATTAAAAAAGAGGATCTGTGCTACGCGATCTGCAAGGATGGAAGGATTGTCAGCTATGGCTGGTATTCGCGAACGTCAACGAAAATGAAAGATGGTTTATATTTTCATTTTGATAATCAGTACGTGTATATGTACAAAGGCATGACAAAACCCGAATTTCGCGGCGAGCGGTTGCATGCTGCTGGTATGACCGCAGCAATGAAAAGCCCGCAGTTGAGAAACACCAGAGGGATGGTGTCCTATGTTGAGCGACAGAACCTGGCCTCCCTAAGATCTGTGTACCGCATGGGCAGTCGCAGAACCGGCAGCATTTATAGCCTCGGTATTTTTGATAATCATTACAACTTTTCAACGCCCGGTTGTAAGTTGACAAAGGCCTGTGCGAAACGGCAAGACCATCCCTTACACATTTAAAGCTATTGATGTAAAAGTTTGAAAACTATTCTGCGCTTGCACTACCCCAGTAGTTATAGGTCAGAAAGCGCGGGCCAGGAAGATATCGGGTTTGCATGTCATCTGATTTAAAACCAGCTTCTTTGAGCATGGCTGGAATATCTCTATTTAAATTGCAGCCTCCAGCAAATTTTGACCACATCGGCGACAAGCGATTCTGCCAACGCTGTACAGGGGCATCTGGTGCCAATCCATGCTCACAAAAAAGCAGTTTACCTCCCGGCTTCAATACTCGATGCATTTCCCTCAACGCCGCCACTGCATCAGGAATAGTGCAAAGCGTATAGGTAACTACAACCGTATCAAAAGTAGCCGCAGCAAACGGAATTTTTTCTGCTGACAAACCGACCAGTTCAACCTGCATCCCTTCTTTCCTGGCACGCTTCTGCGCCAGATGATGCATCTCAAGGCCTGGGTCGAGGCCCACAATTCTGGTGATGCCGGATTTCTCATAATGCTCAAGATTAAGGCCGGTGCCGATACCAATTTCCAGCACCTGACCATACGCCCTGGGAACCACTTTTCGACGCAGACGTCGCACCGCCTTAATGCCGCAGGCCATATCAATTAAATGCGGCAACACATGCCGTTCGTACCAGTTACCTTGCATATTTAATTCTCTTCTTGTTAATAAAAAAAATAGCAAATCTGCGTCATGCGAAAATAAACAAGGCCAGTAACCCTCCGAGCAAGGTATAGATAAACATGACTCCCAGGGTTCGCTTCAGCACCTCGCCCTCTTTCCCGGACAGATGCACTGTGGCGCTTGCTGCAATAATATTATGCGGGCAGATAATATTGCCGACCGCTGCGCCAAAACCCTGAGCACCAAGCAGCCCCGTCACTGACAATCCCAACCGTTGCGCACTGCTTTGCTGAAACTCCGTAAACAATATATTGGATGCAGTGGCAGAGCCGGTCACAAAGGTGCCCAGTACACCAATAAACGGAGCAAACAGAGGCCATAGATTGCCGGTTGATGCAACAGCCATATCAGCCAGCGTTTCAATCATACCAGCATGAACCATTATGCGCGAAAGTCCCAGCATCGCGATTAAGGCCAGCGTTACTGGCAGCAAACGACGTAGCGCTGTGCTCATCGCCTTCAACATTTCCGACTGAACGCTGCTGTTCAGTAAAGCACGCTGACACCAGGCACCGATGATAAAGCTGATGAACAGCATGGTCCCCGGATGATACAACCAGGCAATACTGCCGCTGAAAATATTAAACTGCCACTGCAGGGTGATGTTGCTCAACCATTGCTGCAACGCGGGGATTAGACGTGTCAGTAAAATTAGAGTGACCAGAATCAGATACGGCGCTCCTGCTGATAATACGGATCCATGATGCGAAACAGTTTGCTGCTTTCCTGTGCCGCGTTTGCGGACCAGTAGCAGCAGACCGACGAACATCAGGCCACCGGCCATTGCGCCACCCAGAGTTGGCAGTTCTGGCCCAAGATAAGTGGCTATCAGATAGAACGGCAGCAGAAAAAATAAGGCAGCAGCCAGAGTCCAGCCCCATATTACGGTTCCTTTATGTGCAGACAGTTTCTGTGCAGATGGTTGCATCGCTGGATTTGCAGACACTGAACGATTGACCAGCACCATCACCCATAAAGCCATCAGTCCGCCGAGCACACTGTGATAAATTGCGGTTGCTGCAGACAGCTCAAGACCGGTATAAGGCGTAACCGCTATCTGCGGCAACACCGGCGTACCAATAGCGCCGAAAGAGACACCAATCGCATGACCAATCAATACAATAGTCACTGCTTCAACTTTTCCAAAGCCGAGACCGACCAGAAACGGTGCGACTAATGCCGCTGATGTACCAAAACCCGCGGCGCCTTCCATGAACAGTGCAAAAAACCAGGCAATCAATAAAGCAGTGATACGCGGATCCGTTGACAGACCGCCTATGGTGTTGCGCAGTTGATCCATCGCCCCACTGCTCTGTTGCAGTTCATGGATACACAGCGCTGGAAAAATAATCCATAAAATGGTCAAGGCGATGAATACCGCTTCTGCGAGTGCGCCGGCATTCGCTCTCAGCACCCCCAGTTCTGGCAGCACCTGAGTGCCAAACTCAAACACTGACATTGCAATGATGATGGTCAACAACAGCCCGACGCTGCCAGCTTTTGCTGCTGACCATTGCAGTCCTAGCATCAACGCCAGAATGGTGAGGATTGGCAGAGCAGCCAGGAATGGCAGCATCAACCAGCCAGTCCCACTGTCACCCGGTGCAAATGCCCTGCTCCGCTTTCAAACGCACTGATATTTTCTACTGTCGTCTGCGCGATAGCGGTCATCGCCTCGCGGGTAAAGAAACCCTGGTGACTGGTGATCAACACATTTGGGAACGTGAGCAGACGCATAAAAACATCGTCTTTGATGATTTCCTGGGAAAGATCATCAAAGAAAAAGTCACCCTCTTCCTCGTAGACATCGAGTCCCAGGTATGCAATTTTGCCGCGTTTCAGATTCTGAATAACCGCCACAGTGTCAACTATCTTACCGCGACTGGTATTAATCAGCATGACTCCGTCTTTCATCTGTCTGAGTGAGGATTCATTGATTAAATGCTGAGTCTCCGGCATCAAGGGACAATGCAGAGAAATAATATCAGCGCCGGCGTACAGCTCAGCCAGACTGACATACCGGGCAAAATGCGCTATGTCGGGGTCCGGCAAGGGGTCATAGGCCATCACCTTGCAACCCATCGCATTCATGATGGTCGCGAAGATTGCACCGATTTTTCCGGTACCAATAACGCCGACGCTTTTTCCAACCATATCGAAACCAAGCAGGCCTTCCAGTGAGAAATTTGCCTCGCGCACGCGATTAAATGCGCGGTATGTTTTGCGATTCAGGCTCAGTATCAAGGCCAGTGCATGTTCGGCAACTGCATGCGGTGAATAGGCCGGCACCCGTGCCACCGTCAAGCCCAGTTGATCAGCACAACGGACATCGACATGGTTGAAACCTGCGGAGCGCAAAGCAATCAGCTGCGTACCCTGCTGATGAAGTTTACGCAGCACATGCTCATTTAATTTGTCGTTTACAAAGGCACATACTGCAGGAAAACCTGCCGCCAGCGCTGCCGTATCTTCGCTGAGCTTAGCCTCGATATAGGCTATTTCATGCCGGTCCTGATTAGCGATATTGAGAAATTCGCGGTCGTAACTTTTGGCACTGAACACAGCAACTTTCATACCAGCTCCTCATTGCAATAATCGATTTTCATATTCCTTATGCAGAACAAATTTCCCTGATTCAAGATTCGATCTGTAAAGATTGTGAACCGACCGGTCCTGCCGCGCTTTACAGCTTTACACCATAGCGGTTCAGCACAGCAATCATCAGGACATAGCAAATGGTGGTCAGAACGATTGCGATACTGATGCTCAGATAGAAATTCAGGCCCTGTTTTAACAGCACAGGCAAGGCCAGAAACAGCGCCAGTGAAGGCAGCACCAGCCAGAACACACTGGAAGCAAGTGCGCTCACCCTGGCAACATCTTTGGTATCAATGTAAAGCCAGAACATTGCCAGCACAGACACCAACGGAATCGAGGCCAGAACTGCCGCAAACAAGGAACTGCGCCTGGCAATTTCTGAAATGACGACAATCAGAAAACTTGTGAGAGCTATTTTCACCACGTAGTACACCACGATCTTCTCCCTTTACAAGTTCTTGCTCAAAGTAACAGGATCACAGCAAAATCTGCCAATACCCAACGTCGATCCATTTATCCAGCTTGAAACCAACTTCTTTTAAATGCGCAATTTTCTGAAAACCATGTTTCTCATGCAGAGCAACACTGCCAGGGTTCGGCTGCGCGATGCCCCCCATAACCGAATGCACTGAATACTCACGCAAGACGAGCAGCAATTCTTTGTAAAGCTCACTGCCCAGACCATTGCCGGTGTAGGCCGGATCCAGGTAAACCGTACTCTCTACCGAGTAGCGATAAGCATGGCGGGTTTTCCATTTGCTGGCATACGCAAAACCGACAACTACGTTGTCTTTTTCTGCCACCAGCCATGGCAGTGGAATTTCCGCTACCTCCTGCATACGTTTCGCCATTTCAAGGTCTGAAACCTCTACCTGTTCAAAAGTTATTACTGAGTTCAATACGTAGTAATTGTAAATGCGCGCAATGGCTGCTGCATCGCTGGCGCTTGCCGGTCTGATCATTTGATTTGCTTTCCACATGGAGCTGGCCGCTGAGGTGCAACAGTATAATGCCGATGAGATTTAAGCCGCAAACCACTGCGGTGCTTTCCGGACACCCGGTGACAGTATCAATGGCCTAAGGCAGCTTGCCAATCAATTTCTACCCTGCAATCAGCCATTATGTGCTTGACTGTACATAAGCTCCGCACTGAACATGGTTGCATATACGACAGGCGAAAAATTCGATTTCAACACGGAGCCACACCATGTCACGCTGGATTAAAGTTGACCAATCAGTTAACCGCTACATCACCGATCACCTGGAACCTGAAATTGAAGTACTGCAGGCACTGCGCGAGGCAACCTCAAAGCTGAAAGGAGCGCAGATGCAGATCTCGCATGAGCAGGCGCGCTTTATGACCGTGGTGCTGAGCGCGATGCAGGCACGATTGACTATCGAAATCGGGGTATATACCGGGTACAGCACCCTGATAACGGCACTGACACTGCCGCTGGATGGCCGCATACTGGCCTGTGACATCAGCGATGAATGGACCCGGATTGCCCAGCCATACTGGCAGCTCGGTGGAGTCGCAGATAAGATTGATCTGCAGCTGGCACCTGCCACTGAGACGCTGGACCGTCTGCTGAAAGCAGGCCGCCAGGGCGAGTTTGATTTTGTGTTTATCGATGCGGATAAAACCGGCTACGATGATTATTACGAGAAATCGCTGCAGCTGCTGCGACCAGGCGGGCTGATCATGCTGGACAACTCATTATGGAACTGCTCAGTGCTGGAACTGTCCAACACTGAGCAGGATACCGTCGCAATCCGTAAACTCAACGATAAGATTGCCAAGGATGGCCGGGTGCATTCCTACCTTGCGCCTATCGGCGATGGCATCTATATGGTCACCAAGCGCTGAACCGTTCCAGACCTGATCTTAAGACCAGGGTCGCGCTTCAATGCGCAGACTCCCATGCAGGCCCGGCCGCGCATGTTGCTCTATCGGAATATTAAACATGATGCCGGCATCGGGCTCATTTTCCACCAGCAAGCGCGAGTGTGCATCGACCCCGGGTTTACCGGGATTGATATCCTGATAGCCGTACTTGATATGCCAGCCACCGGGCGCCGCATGGTCGGGAAATGCCTCCACCAGAATCAGTTCACGAAAAATAAAGCCGCCTTCATAATGGCGCTTCATAAAAATCACCCCATTCACTTCGTAGTCCGGTGCAAGTACCTTTATTTCGAATGCGAAGCTCACCGACTTCGATTTCTTAACGCTGTATTTGGGGTCCAGAAACACCGAGAAAAGATGTGGACTCATTTCGCGGTCCGGCGAACGCTTACCATCCTTTTTAGGAAACAACTGGTCATAGCCACGAAAGATAGCTGAGTTCTCCCGCGCCTCACGACGCGACATCTGCCAATGGCAACCGCGCACACTGACTGCGGTCTCGAAATGATAGGAGGCGCGCACTGCTTTGCCTGAGTCATAGGCTTTCTGTACCTCAACAGGCAGGGTTATCTCATCAATATCAAGAATGCCATCGACGCGCAGATTACCAAACAGGAAGCGTGTCAGGTTCTGATAACCTTCCTCGGAATTTACAATTCCGTAATGCCCGGAGTGACTACGATGCACAAAAGCACGTGGCGAGGCTATATTGATGCCATCACATCCCGGACCATGGGTAGTTGCATTGCCGATTCGAACCAGGCCATCACTTGCATCACCGGCTCCCCACGCAGAAATACCCGCAGCGGTGCCATAGTCATGCGGATTGGTGCCGACCAGATTAAAGATACGCTCGGGTGGGAAATTATTCACCACAGAAACATCATCATCGTCGGGCAGATCGAGATAGCCTGCCATTTTAGAACGATTGAAATTATTAATATCACCAAAGGACAACCAGCCAGGCACGTTGCGCACTATGCGCATGTCGACACCATTATGCGGGGTAGCGTAGGTGAATAATTTGTCAAC
>JBDNGQ010000232.1:0-6298 GCA_041689205.1 Pseudohongiellaceae bacterium
TATCACGCTCAAAGTCTACAACTACTGTCTTTTTAGCTTACTAAATTAACGCAGTTGCTTACCTTTGATAATTTTTGCAATGACGCAAAATCATCCCGGCAAGCACCTACCTCTATTACTTAATCTCAATTTTTAAAGAACTTTTTCTCTCAACCTTCTTGGCTGGGAGGCCGGGCATTATACGCGGCTAACTGATTTTGGCAAGGGCTAATTTTGACTTCTTTTATCAACCATCCTGCTGATCTTGACTGCTATAAAGACAAATTTAAAAGCATGATGCCTTTCAATTTCGATCCCCGTCACACGTCAAGGGCGCGCATTATGCCACAATAAATCAGCAGCGCAACCTGATCTTGATATTATTTTTATCCGGACTGAAAGCAGATCAAGTGAAACAATTTTTTGCCTCGCTTTAAGATAAAGTACTTGCCAAATACAGCCTTCTCTGTCCGCAACAGATGCTCTGGTGAAATAATTTTCTCTCCATTTCCCGAGACAGCATTATTGGCAACAAATTCGCGCGCCGCCCTGTTAGATGTAGCTAACCCCGTTTCAACCAATGCATCTACAATTTGAATTTCAGCTCTGGTGATAGTAGTAGAGGGCAGCCCATCCTGACGCAACTGCTCAAAATCACCAATAGTAAGATCCGATAGTTCGTCGGAGAAAAGTGCGCGGCTGATCCTCTCGGCTGCCTGCAACCCATCCTCACCATGAACAAGCCGCGTCACCTCTCCAGCGAGAATACCCTGCGCCTCAGGTCTGGTTGCGCTCGCCTGATCCTGCTCGCGAATATCCGCTATCTCATTGGTTGACAGAAAAGTGAAATAGCTCAGGAATTTATAAACATCCGCATCAGCTGCGTTCAGCCAGAACTGGTAGAAAGCATACGGTGATGTTTTTGCTGCATCCAGCCAGATTGTGCCGGTTTCGGTTTTACCAAATTTCTGACCATCAGCTTTGGTAACAAGAGGCAGCGTCAGGCCATACACCTGCTCCCTGTGCAACCTGCGTGTCAAATCAATGCCACCGGTAATATTGCCCCACTGATCACTGCCGCCAATCTGCAAAGTGCAGCCGTGGCGTTTATTTAATTCTGCAAAATCATAGGACTGCAGAATCATATAGCTGAATTCAGTAAAAGATATTCCCGCCCCCTCCCGATCAAGGCGCTGTTTCACAGACTCCTTCTGAATCATTGAATTCACTGAGAAATGTTTACCAATGTCACGCAGAAAATCCAACACACTCAACGGCTTGGTCCAATCGAGATTATTTACCACCTGTGCAGAATTCGCACCACAGTTAAAATCCAGGAAGCTACTGAGCTGAACAGTCAATCTGTTTACCCAGTATTCAATCAGATCAGTGGAATTCAACTGCCGTTCGGCGGCCTTGAAACTCGGATCGCCGATCATACCGGTAGCGCCTCCGACCAGCGCAATGGGCCTATGGCCCGCCAGTTGAAAACGCTTAAGTGCCAACAGGGGAACCAGATGGCCGATATGGAGGCTTTCGGCGGTCGGGTCAAAGCCACTGTACAAAGTTCTGCTGGCACTGCTCAGATGTATTTTCAGCTCATCACCAGAAGTCATTTGCGAAATCAAACCGCGCAATTCCAGGTCGCCAACAACATCAATACCACTATTAGACATATTTACATTCCACATCTTTGAATTTCCGGATCCCTCCCTCTGTTGGAGGACCAAACATTCTACACCAATGGGCAGAATAACACTTGACCTGGTCTCAAAAAGCTATAAGAATCGAGTCTTGAGACATTGGTAGAAATGTCATTTTCCAACACCGTAAGACGATAACAAAAAGATCTTTTCCATGGTTAGCATTGAACTCGCCAAGCATTTAATAAACAAATATCACCATCGCCATCATCTGTTACTAGCCAGTGTTCTTGGGTTGATGCTAATACTGATCCTGTCATTTGCTCCGAAAGAATCTGCACATGGCGCGCGCATGCAGGCGGCACAGCCTATTAACATTGACCTGCTGAATGAAGTTCTTGCGATCGAAGCCAACAGCTCTGGCAGTCTTGAAAACTCAGACCCGCTTTTAGATGAAATTGATCCACTGGAATCCCAGTGGAAGCAACTGGAAGTCCAATCCGGCGATAATCTGTCCGCACTATTTACTCAGGTTGGCTTAAGCGCACAAGACCTTTACCGGGTTCTCAACAGCAACGATGAGGCCAAGGTACTGAACAGGCTACATCCCGGTTATAAACTAAGCTTCCATATAACAGAGCCGGGAAAACTGGCACAGTTGCAAGTCCTCAAATCACCTATGGATGGTTTCCTCTTTACCCTCAACAATAACTCATTTGATGTCGAGTTTATCCGGCGCGAACCAGAAATCGTGCCGGTATTCAAGAATGGTAATATCGATGACAGTCTGTTTATGGCAGGTCAACGGGCAGAGATTCCTGCCGTCACCATTATGGAAATGGCAGATGTGTTCGGCGGTGTAATTGATTTTATGCTTGATCCCCGCGCCGGTGACGACTTCAGCATTCTCTATGAAGAAAAGTATCTGGAAGGCGAATTTGTTGGTCACGGCGACATTATCGGTGCCCAGTTTACTAATCAGGGCAAAAAACATGTTGCGGTGCGTTACCAGGATCAGAACGGTGACGTCGGATTTTATAACCCCGACGGTGAAAGCATGCGCAAAGCTTTTTTGCGCAATCCTCTTGATGTGGTTCGGATCAGTTCCAACTTCAACCTTAATCGCAAGCACCCGATTCTCAATACCATTCGAGCTCATAGAGGCACAGATTACGCAGCCCCGCGAGGAACACCTGTGCGCGCAACCAGCGATGGTGAGGTTACCTGGGCCGCTCGCAATGGTTCCTTCGGCAAGCTCGTAGTCATCAAGCATCAAGGCCAATTCGAAACTAAGTATGCTCATCTCAACGAATATGCGGCGGGTATCAAAAAAGGTTCCAAAGTCAGACAAGGCCAGGTACTCGGTTACGTGGGAACGACCGGAGGTTCTACTGGCCCTCATCTACATTACGAATTTCTGGTTAATGGCGTGCATCAGGACTGGCGCACCGTAGTCGATAAACTTCCTAAAGCAGTAGCCATTGAATCGTCTGAAATGCAGCGTTTCCGCGAGCATACAACTGCTCTGCTGGAACAGTTTGAAAACCACGCCACTGCCGAGCGACCACTTCCAGCTGCGTCCACCACCACTGCGGATTAACTGCCTGGATAGAGCTTTTAAATGCAAAGCACAGTGGTACCGCGCCGGTTCCACTATTAGCTCTTGAGCAATCTCGAATGGCATCCACACAATACTTTATCGGCGTACTCTCCGGCACCAGCATGGATGCCGTAGATACCATACTTGCCGATTTCAACCAGAATCCTCCAGCTCTTTTATGCACCCATAGCGAACCTTTGCCCGACGATTTACATCGCAATATACAGATTCTTTGCGAGGACAAACCAGTATCTCTGCGAATACTTGGGGAAACCGACATAAATATTGGCAGAGTGTTCGCTGATGCTGTGAACAATCTGCTGATCAAAGCAGGTGTATCCCCGCAGCAGATTACGGCAATCGGCAGTCACGGCCAGACTGTTCAACATCAGCCTTATGCAGAACCGCCATTTACCCTGCAACTGGGCGATCCCAACACCATTGCCGAGCTCACCGGAATTACCACAGTCGCCGATTTCAGACGTAAAGATGTTGCCGCCGGCGGTCAGGGCGCACCGCTGACGCCAGTATTTCATCAGGCTTTTTTCGCCTGCCAGGACAAACAAAGAGTAGTGCTGAACCTTGGCGGAATTGCAAACATTTCTATTCTGACTCGCGCAGACAACTCTGGTTTAAAAGGTTTCGACACCGGGCCAGCCAATGTCCTGATGGATAGCTGGATACACTTGCACAAAGGCTTGCGCTTCGATGCGGATGGCGATTGGGCCGCACAGGGCCGCGTCAGCCAGACACTCCTTACAGCTCTGCTCGAAGAGCCTTACCTCCGTGCTCCACCACCTAAGAGCACAGGCCGGGAGCTATTCAATCTAAACTGGCTCGAACACAAACTGAAGGCAGTACCAAGCCTGTCAGCTGTGGATGTGCAGGCAACTCTGCTTGAATATACGGCCCAAACGGTATGCGCGAGCATAATGCAGGCAGCCCCTGACTGCAGCGAAGTTATCGTCTGCGGCGGCGGTGTGCACAACGGCACGCTGATGAATCGTTTGCAGGAAATTCTTAATGAAACCACTGTCTTCAGCAGCGACTCAGTGGGCTTGGCGGCTGACTGGGTAGAAGCAATGGCGTTTGCATGGCTGGCGGAACAGACCATGAAAAAGCAGCCTGTTGATTGCTCAGGCGTCACTGGAGCACGGCATGCCTGCATACTAGGAGGTATTTATTTTTCTGAGCCACGGGATCTGCAGAGCGGGCCAGATTGAATAGACCTGCCTGATCAAACCGAAAATGAAGATCCGCAACCGCAGGTCGTGGTTGCCAGCGGATTGTTGACTACGAAGCGTGAACCCTCAAGATTCTCAACATAATCTACTTTGGAACCTGCCAGATACTGATAACTCAGAGGATCCACCAGAAGATCGGCACCTTTATTGTTTATCAGCGTGTCGTCTTCGTTAATTTCTTCATCAAAGCTGAAACCATACTGAAATCCGGAGCAGCCACCACCCGTAACAAAAACGCGCAATTTCAGCTGCGCGTTACCTTCCTCAGTGATAAGACTCTTAACCTTGGCGGCCGCATTATCAGTAAGGGAAATGATGACAGGATCATGCGATTGAACCACGGACATTATAATACCCAAAATATGAATTAAACGAAGCGTCTTAGTGCGCCGAGATTATGGCCATAACCTGGTAAATCAGTCAACTATTGCTTTTCTCAGATTAACTTAATCAACTGCTGTCCCAACGGTGTTTTTATCCAGCGATAAGCTGCTGGATGCAAGCTCTACCACCTTCCTATCAACACTCAGTATTCTGTCATCCTTATGATTTTTAACCAGATGCAGAAGACTTCCGTTCACCTCGGAACCCATCACCATTTCAATCAGATTGTAGTAGACGTTACCGCACACAACCGCTTTGGCAGCGAGCTCCACGTGCTGGGTGGAATGAATATCACCGTTAACCAGGCCGTTCACCACCACCGAAGGCACATACACATCGCCTTCGACCACTCCATTTTCTGAAATACGAACCAGCGCCTCAGAGCCTTCTTGCGCAAAAATACTGCCTTTTATCTTACCTTCTATAATCAGTTCACCCATAAAATGCAGATCGCCCACAATTTCCGTTTTCCGCGAAATAAGGGTATGAGCCAAGGTTTTCTCTGTCTTCGATTTGTTACGTGATGCAAACATTACTGCGCTCCTGACACTGACCAGCTAAAGATTTTGCTGACTGATTTTTCGGCCGGTTTGGTCGATAATGCACTGATCTCGATTTTTTCGGGCGTAAAGCCTTCAGGAAGCAGCAATTCACCTTCGACATTCTGAAAATATCTGAAATTCAAATTAAATCCCTCCTCCCCGTCAATTCCTGAGAGCTGTTCAAACGAATAAATCTGCTCCCTGCCATTGAAACTACCGATAATGCTTGCAGTAGCATTCCCCTCAAGAACACGATCCTGCTGTCCCTGCTGTCGAAAAACCAGCCTATAGTGATAGCGATTCATTGCATCAGCAGGAATTATTTCCGCCTGAGCTATCACCAAACCAATGTCCTCACTCTCCGGCGTCATAACCTGGCGGTAAAATGTCACGTCCTGTTCCAATTGAGAAATCTTGCTGCGCAAGGTAGCAATTGTTGCCTGCGCCTCGTCGGTCGCGCGCTGATCAACCATATTGCTCCTGCCAAGGATTGCAATGCTGGAGCGGAGATCTGAGACTTCATCGCGATAAACCAGCAACTCCTCGCGCAGTCGCTGATTCTCCATTATCGTTGCGATCTGGCCGCGCATGGCATCATTGTGTCCAAATAAGGCCCCAAAACCACCAGACAGAGCCACAGCCACCACCACCCAGACGACAAAAATACCCTGCCGCCAAGGACGATAAGGCACTACTATCATTTGTTCCTGCAGGCTTCCTTTAACAACATTTGGCATTTAATATCCCTGGCTTTAACGGTCAGGGCAGCAACGCGATGGTTTGCAACCCTTTGCTCTCCTCAATACCAAACATGAGATTCATATTCTGGATTGCCTGACCCGAAGCTCCTTTGACAAGATTATCGATAACCGATAAGACAACAACCATACCACTTTGTTCAAGATA
>JBDNGQ010000233.1:0-3767 GCA_041689205.1 Pseudohongiellaceae bacterium
CGCATCCAAAGGCTCAAACGACGTGCGTGCGGCTTTCGTAGCAGAGAACGATTTCGTAACGCGATTTACTTCCACTGCGGTGGTTTGAATCTTTATCCGAAAACACTGGATTTATAGGGTGACCCACTACAAGCGGTGAAGACCCTCTATGTTAAACAACAATATGGAAGCAATGTATCAGAGGTGTTGAAGTGTCATCGGCAATACGAACACTGGATGGAATTACCGTGGTCACCCTCGAGCATGCCGTCGCTGCTCCCTTGTGCACCCGTCACCTGGCTGATATGGGTGCCAGAGTCATCAAGATTGAGCGGCCAGCCGTGGGCGACTTCGCACGTCACTACGACCAGCGGGTGCGGGGAATGTCATCTCATTTCGTCTGGACCAACCGCTCCAAAGAAAGTGTGGCACTTGATCTTAAGCATTCGCTCAGCAATGAAGTATTGCATCGTCTGCTTAACATGGCCGATGTGCTGGTGCAGAATCTTGCACCTGGTGCGGCTGGGCGACTCGGCCTCTCCTATGAAAAATTAAAAGAAAGCTTCCCGGCACTTATTGTCTGCGATATTTCCGGCTACGGCGACGATGGCCCCTTTCGTGATAAGAAAGCCTATGATCTGATGATTCAGAGTGAAGCAGGATTTCTGTCTGTAACTGGTACTGCAGACGATGCCGCCAAGGCCGGCTGTTCAATCGCGGATATCTCCGCTGGCATGTACGCCTGCAATAATATCCTGGCTGCGCTGATCCAGCGCGGGCGCACCGGCAAAGGCAGTCATATCGAAATTTCCATGCTGGAGTGTATGGTCGAGTGGATGGGGTATCCCCTGTACTACGCTTTTGAAGGCGCCGAACCTCCATCCCGCAATGGCGCAGCGCATGCCACCATCTATCCTTACGGGCCGTTTCCTGTCGGGGCTGATTATGTCGAAACTGGAGAACTCGAGGCTGCCACTGTGCAGCGTGGTGTTGGCGGGCCTGGTGCCGCGCCTTCTGGTGCCCAGCGCTCCGTCATGCTGGGCGTCCAGAACGAACGCGAATGGATGACATTCTGCACAACCGTATTGCAGCAGCCGCAGCTGGCCGACGATAACAGGTTCAACTCAAACGCAGCCCGCCTCTTAGCGAGAACAGAGCTGCATGACATTATCTGCAGAGTTTTTGCGAAGCTGAACAGGTCGCAGGTCATTGCCAGGCTCGATGCGGCTCAAATCGCCAACGCCGCAGTGAACAGCATGGCTGAGGTCTGGCAACATCCTCAACTGCTGGCACGCCAGCGCTGGGTAGAAATAGACAGCCCGGTCGGCAACTTGCCAGCTCTGTTGCCACCCGGCGCACCTTCCGCGTTCGACGCACGCATGGATGCTGTTCCGGGGCTGGGTCAGCATACCGACAAAGTACTGCAGGAACTGGGTTTTACTGATCTGGAAATTGAATCGCTTCTCAGCTGAGGTCCGTCAATGAACAATGAAAAGATGATGCAAGGAAAGGTGGTTATCGTTACCGGCGCAGGCGGTGGTATCGGCCGTGAGATTGCGCTGCTGATGGCTGAAAACGGGGCCAGCGTAGTAGTGAATGATATTGGCGCCAGTCTGGAGGGTGAAGGTCATGATGCCGGTCCGGCACAGAAAGTAGTCAACGAAATAAAAGCGCGAGGCGGACTTGCTGTTGCCAACACAGACAGCGTGGCCGAGGCGGCCTCTGCCAGTCGAATCATTGCCACTGCAATCGATCACTTTGGACGCATCGACAGTGTAGTCAATAATGCCGGCATTCTGCGCGACCGTTTCTTCCATAAAATGAGTGAACCGGAATGGGATGCTGTCATCAAAGTGCATTTATACGGCGGCTTTTATGTCAGCCGTGCTGCTGCGCCGTACTTCAAGGAGCAGGAATCCGGCTCTTATGTTCATATGACATCCACTTCCGGTCTGATTGGCAATTTTGGTCAGGCCAACTACTCAGCAGCTAAACTGGGACTGGTGGCACTATCCAAATCTATCGCACTCGACATGCAGCGATTTGGTGTGCGTTCCAACTGTATTGCACCGTTTGCCTGGAGCCGGATGATCAGTTCAATTCCGACCAGCACTCCCGAAGAAGAGCAGCGCGTGCAAAAACTGCAGCAGATGTCGCCGGCGAAAGTAGCACCGATGGCCGTGTATCTGGCCAGTGACATGGCAGCCGACGTCAACGCCCAGATTTTTGCGGTACGAAACAATGAGATCTTCCTGATCAGTCAACCACGGCCTGTGCGCTCGGTCCATCGCAGCGAAGGCTGGACGGCGCAGAGCATTGCCGAGCATGCCATGCCAGCGCTGTCGTCAGGTTTTTATGGACTGGAACGTTCCGGAGATGTATTCAGCTGGGATCCAGTCTGAAAACCGGACAGTCATTTTCCATAACATCGTTCTATTGTTGAATTGGCGGCAAAGCCGGTGGAAACTGAATATTGAAGCAGGTGCCATTGCGTTCGTCGGATGTCACCGACATATGGCCATGATGATGCTCGGTGATAATAAAATAGGGATAGGAGAGACGATGTTCCACCGGGTAGCTGCCCGGATTTGTAGATGCTAGAAAATACGGTTCAAAAATATCCACCTGCTCATCGATACTTAAACACTGTCCTTTATGCTCCAGTTTTATCCAGAGTGAATCAACAAACTGACTGACCTCGATGGCAATCTGTGGGTTGTTGTCCCCATCCCAGTTCTGATCCTTGATCGCATAAAACGCATTGCGCAGTAAACGCGTAAAAACCTGCGTCAATTCCGCAGGAAAACACAGTAGCTGAGGCAAAGAGGACGCGTAATTGCGCTTAATTTCTATGTCTTTGAATGCGAAGCTGTCCGCGTAGGTAAAAAGATCTGTTGCCAGTTCTATGCTGCGGTCCATGATGGCAGATATATCAGCGAATTGTTTGGTGTTGCGATGGCTGCGCGCAAGATCCAGCAGATTTTGTGCAATCGATCTGGCGCGCTGAGCACTTTGCCGAACAACTTCCACTTCCTGCAGCAGAAAACCTTTAACAGCTCCCAGTTCAGCCACTTCAATTTGCTGTCGTGCATTGGAAACGCGCTGGAAGATAGTATTGATGGGCAGACTTATGTCATAGGCCATCGCCGATGCCAGCTCGCCGAGGGCAGACAATTTATCACGTTCCGCGACTTTGCTTTCAGCATTAACCTGCTTGGTGATATCAGAGATCAGGATCACGATGCCGGTGTCATCACGATCTTTTAATCTGTAGAGGGTAATATCAAAACTGTATTGACCTGGCTGGCTGTGCTTCAAGTTAAGCGTTTCACCCGTGCTCAATACTCCGTATACCTGCTCGGTGCTAAGTGTGATGGTGGAGTATGCCTCCCAGAGATTTTTTCCCGCCACTTCTGCAAACAGCCTACCGGTAATTTCTTCCGCAGTTTTGTTCCACTGAGTCACCTGTAACTGCTCATTTATACCAATCAGCATGATTGGCATAGAGTTCACAATACTGGCTATATAAGCTTCACGATTCCTTAACTGCTCAGCAGTCTCCTGCAATACCGCAGTTCGACGTGCAACACGATCTTCCAGAGTGGCCTTAATCTCGGTTAAAGCTCGATTCGAGCGCCGTGCACGCGAATGGGCGCGGATCAGGAAAAACAACACCACCAAAAGGATTAAAATCAGCAGACTGGCACTGGTATTGGCAATGTACTGCCAATTGGTACTGCCATCCTCATCTCGGAACACAGCGAACAAATCAGCGCGGGCATTGATGC
>JBDNGQ010000234.1:0-5539 GCA_041689205.1 Pseudohongiellaceae bacterium
CCTGTCGATCATCAACAGGAGAGTTCTTTGGTAAGCACTTTTTCAGTAAATTAGATCGCTTTCTTCATAGCAGTCATGTAAGAGCGCAATTTTTTCCCTATAGATTCAATGGGGTGATTGCGAATACTTTGATTGACGATAATTAGTTCTGCATTATCGACGCCATTATCTGCTGCATTAAGACCTGTTCCGATCACATCTGTATCGATTCTGTTCATAAAATCCTGCAGCAATGGCACGCATGCATGCGAGAAAAGGTAACATCCGTATTCGGCAGTATCAGATATCACTTTATTCATCTCATAGAGTTTTTTTCGTCCAATCAAGTTGGCGATCAGTGGCGTTTCGTGGAGTGATTCATAGTAAGCAGACTCTTCGATAATTCCGCTATCTGTCATTGTCTCGAAAGCAAGTTCGACGCCTGCTTTCAGCATTGCCGCCATCAAGATGCCATTGTCATAATATTCCTGCTCAGGGATGTGCATCGTACCTGCTTTCGATTTTTCGAAATTGGTTTCACCGGTTGCCGCACGCCATGTCAACAATTTTTTGTCATCATTGTTCCAGTCTTCCATCATGCCGCGAGAGAATTCACCGGTAATGATGTCGTCCATGTGCTTCTGAAACAGAGGTGTCATGATAGTTTTTAATTCAGAGGCAAGGGAGTCAGCCACCAGCTTGGCAGGATTACTAAGCCTGTCCATCATATTTGTTATCCCACCATGCTTGAGGCCTTCGGAAATAACTTCCCAGCCATGCTGAACCAGTTTAGAAGCATATGCAGGATCAATACCTTTCTCAATCATCTTGTCGTAACAAAGTACCGATCCGGTTTGCAGCATGCCACATAGAATAGTCTGCTCTCCCATCAAGTCTGATTTAACTTCAGCAATAAAGGAAGACTCAAGCACACCTGCACGATGTCCGCCGGTAGCTGCGGCATATGCCTTGGCTATTTCCAGTCCTTCACTTTGAGAATCATTTTCAGCATGGACGGCTATTAGGGTGGGTACACCGAATCCGCGCTTAAATTCTTCTCGAACTTCTGTGCCCGGGCATTTTGGTGCCACCATGACGACAGTCAGATCCGGGCGAATCTTCATGCCTTCTTCAACTATATTGAAACCATGAGAATATGCGAGACAAGCATCTTTTTTCATCAGGGGCATGATTTGTTTCACTACCGATGAGTGCTGTTTATCCGGCGTGAGGTTGAGAACCAGGTCAGCATGTGGAATCAGGTCTTCATAGGTGCCAACATTGAAGCCATTTTCAGTAACATTTTTCCAGGACTGTCTCTTTTCAGTAATAGCTTCGGCTCTTAATGTGTAGCTGATGTCCAGGCCGCTGTCACGCATATTGAGTCCCTGGTTCAGTCCTTGAGCGCCGCAACCTATTATGACAATCTTCTTGCCAATAAGACGATTAACTCCATCCGCAAACTCGGAACTGTCCATGAACCGGCATTTGCCCAGTTGACTCAGTTGTAAACGTAATGGCAGGGTATTGAAGTAATTCATCGAAAATCTCCAGATTATCAAGCTGTTTCCATATGCCGCATCTTAGCTGACGCATGTGGAAGAATTAGTTTGTGGTCGCATGATAGGGTAAACTCCTGGTTGCGTAAAATGAATTATTTGCAATGTTATATTCCATATAGTGAAACATTTTTATCTGAAGGTTACCGTGGATATCAAAGAATTACAGCTCATGCTGCACTTAAGTAAAAATTTGCATTTTGCAAAAACCAGTCACGATTGTCATGTGAGTCCTTCCAGCCTGACGAGAACTGTTCAGAAACTTGAACAAGAGCTAGGGGTGAGCCTTTTTGAACGTGACAACAGAACTGTGCATCTAACAGTCGCTGGTCGTAAATTCAGAGAATACGCTGCAGAAACCCTTGAGCGATGGCAGCAGTTACAAAGTGATTTACGCGAGCAATCTGATACTCTGCAGGGCAATCTCAGTGTTTTCTGCTCTGTGACAGCAAGTTATAGCTTTCTCCACGATCTTTTAAATCAGTTTAGATTAAGATATCCATCGGTGGAGATGCATCTGCACACGGGTGACTCTGCACTGGCAGTGCAGCGAGTTCTAAAAGAAGAGAACGATATTGGCGTGACAGCAAGACCAGATCGTCTGCCCGAAAAGCTTGAATTTAAAGCGATCAGTCAGTCGCCACTGATTTTTATTGCACCAACTGTGCCATGTCCCTTAAGAGACGTGATAACGCAATATACTGGAGAATCTGAATTGCCTTGGGGAGCAATGCCATTTATATCGACTGAAAGGGGTCTGCTTCGAACGCGCGCAGATAAATGGTTTAGAGAAAAGGGCTTACGGCCGGATATCTATGCTCAGGTTAGCGGTAATGAAGCGATTGTCAGCATGGTAAGCCTTGGGTTTGGCATAGCTGTGGTTCCTCTACTTGTTGTTGAAAACAGTCCAATAGGTAACAAGATACAGGTATTAAAGGTTGAGCCAGAATTGGAGCCTTTTACCATAGGCCTTTGTGCACTCAAGCGAAAGTTGACAAATCCATTGATTAAAGCTTTTTGGGATCTTGCTCAGGTGCATACAAGTTGATAACCCGGGTGCTGAACATATTGACTGCCACCAGGGTATAATCGCGGAACGGCTAGACTGTTTCGTTGAAAATGCCTTACAGAATATTCGATCAAAAGAGGAGTCGCCAAGGGTGATGGAAATAGATAACGACAAGGATCAACCAGAGAGTTTATTTCCGATTGATGAGCACGTGGAGATCGTTTCAGAGGGAGGCAAACCAGTTCGTCGTCGAGGAATTTATTTGTTACCTAATTTGCTGACTCTGGGAGCTCTTTTTTCGGGATTCTACGCGATCATCGCAGGCATGGACGGTAATTTTAATGAAGCTGGCTGGGCGATTCTGATTGCAGCAGTTCTGGATGGCCTGGATGGACGGGTGGCCAGAATGACAAATACGCAAAGTGCTTTTGGCGCGCAGTTCGATAGTCTGGCAGACATGGTTTCATTCGGTGTTGCGCCGGCATTAATCATGTTCAGCTGGGCGCTTTCATCGCTGGGAGAGGCCGGTTGGGCCGCAAGCTTTATTTTTATTTCATGCGCGGCTCTCCGACTGGCTCGTTTCAATGTGCAACTGGGAATAGTCGACAAACGATTCTTCGTCGGCTTGCAAAGCCCGGTAGCTGCGGGTTTAGTAACATTTCTAGTTTGGGTCGGCTATCGATATGAAATTGAAGTTACTACAGGGATAGCGGTTACCGCTGCCATATTGACCGCATTCACTGGCTTGTTAATGGTATCTAATTATAGGTATTTCAGCTTTAAGGAAATTCATTTTAAGGGAACGGTACCTTATGTGGTTTTTCTGATGGCCGTAATACTGCTGGTAATTATTGCGCAAAGCCCGCACGAAGTTCTGCTTCTCATGTGCGTGGTGTATGCAGCATCAGGACCGGCAATATCTCTCTATAAAATGCCTTGGAAGAAATTAAGAAAATCCGACTCCAATTCTTAGGTAAAGCCGTACATGTGCATTATGATAATTCAGATTAAGAGGCGCTAATTATGCTAATCAAGACTGCTCGAGAAATACCTTCTTCTGAAATAACTCCTGAAAAAATTTATCGGCAAAGACGTGAGTTTATAGGTGCTCTGGGGGTCGCTGGGCTCGGTTTGGCTGCTGGCGGATTGCTGCCAACTGCAGCCTATGCTGCGGCGGGTGATGGCTTGCGGGCAAGGGCGCCTGCGGGCATGATTCGTGATGCGCCTGCCCCTTGGTGGGATGAGAAATTTTCGAACATAGAGCCTGCCGAGGGCAAAGATGGCGGATTTTCAACCAACGAGGATCTTACTCCCTATCGTGATGTGATCTCATACAATAACTTTTATGAATTCGGAACTGATAAGGGAGATCCCTATGCGAATTCTCAGAATTTCAAAGTTGATCCCTGGTCCGTAGCCATTGAAGGGGAAGTCGAGAAACCTGGCGTCTATACTCTTGAGGATATTTTAAAGCCGCATGACCTCGAAGAAAGAATTTATCGCTTACGCTGTGTCGAGCGCTGGTCCATGGTCATACCGTGGGTAGGTTTTTCTCTAGCAGATCTAATAAAGCAGTATCAGCCCACTTCAAAGGCAAAATACGTCGAATTTCTCACGCTTCACGATCCGGAAGTGATGCCTGGACAGCGGTCGCGATTCACCACTATTGAGTGGCCGTACCGTGAAGGTTTGCGGATGGATGAAGCTATGCATCCGCTTACTTTATTAGCAGTAGGTGTTTATGGAAATTATATGCCCCCTCAAAATGGTGCTCCTATTCGTTTAATAGTGCCTTGGAAGTATGGGTTCAAAAGTATTAAATCCATTGTAAAAATTCGCTTTACGGAACATGAGCCAAAGACCAGTTGGAATATGCTAGCCCCTCGTGAATACGGGTTTTATGCGAATGTTAACCCGAATGTTCATCATCCACGTTGGCGGCAGGATATGGAAACGCGTTTGCCACAGACACTGCTTAGCAATTCACGGCGCCCTACCGAAATGTTCAATGGGTATGCGGATCAGGTCGGCAGCTTGTACGACGGGATGAACCTGGCAAGAAGTTATTGATTCGGTAAATTATTTTGATCTTTGTAGTGAAGCATAAATGGATTGCTATACGCACAACATTGTTCTTTGTTTCGTTATTGCCGCTGGTCTTGCTCATCGCGAGAATTGTTGTCAATGAACTGGGTCCCGATCCGGCAAAGACATTGGCGACTGAGACTGGGTTGTGGGCTCTGCGCTTTCTGTTGCTTTCACTTGCGGTTACCCCTTTAAGGGAAGTGACTGGCTGGACGAGAGTTGGCGTACTTAGACGGATGATTGGTCTCTTTGCCTGGTTCTATGCGTCCTTACACCTGTTCGTGTACCTGATGTTTTTGCTGCAGTGGCGCTGGTATGAGATTTTTGACGATATTATTGAGCGGCCCTACATCACTGTTGGATTTTCTGCATTCATTATTCTGACCGCATTAGGCATTACCTCTAATAAACCGATGATGAAAAAACTAGGGAGGAATTGGAAGCGACTCCATCGCCTTGTTTATTTCGCCGCGATACTTGCTTTGATACATTTAACATGGATTTTACGTACAGATCTTACAGATGCTGTTTTGTATGGTAGTATTCTCCTCCTGCTTTTGAGTTACCGCATGATTCGCGTGGCAAGATTGCGTTAAGCCAGCTTAAGCTAAATCAGAAAGAGTTAATAGAAGCTGCTGATTAGGCGGCATCGGAGTTACCTTTAAGGTTCTCGCAATAAATTTGGTTTATTGTGATAAAGAACTTGCAAGCGAAAAAATTGGCCCTATAATACGCCACCTCTTAGCCACGAAGGCTAAGCGATAAGGTTCTTTAAAAATTGAGATTAAGTAATAGAGGTAGGTGCTTGCCGGGATGATTTTGCGTCATTGCAAAAATTATCAAAGGTAAGCAACTGCGTTAATTTAGTAAGCTAAAAAGACAGTAGTTGTAGACTTTGAGCGTGATA
>JBDNGQ010000235.1:0-3915 GCA_041689205.1 Pseudohongiellaceae bacterium
TCACGAGTGAAATAGCTGAATCCCATCACTCCCGGTGATACGATCTGCGCGGAGCGTTCGATCCGGTATGACTAAGGAGTTTTCATGTTCGTTGTAATCTTCAGAGCCAGAGTGCGCAGGTTTGATGCTGAATATACTCAAACAGCGAGCCGTATGAGAGAGCTTGCGCTGCGAGATTTTGGCTGCACAGGATTTCATTCTGTGACGGAAGGTTCAGAAGAAGTGGCGCTTTCGTATTGGCCTTCTGAAGAAAGTATCAAAGCCTGGAAGGCTCATCCTGAACATATTGAGGCGCAGCGCTCAGGTCAGTACTGGTATGAGTCCTATTCTGTCCAGATTGCTGAAATTTCCCGCGAATATCATAAAACTACATAAGCATAAAACCACATAAGAAAGGAGGAATGCATGTTTGTACCGTTGACGCTGAGTGATTTCATCGAGCGTGCTGAGCACGTCTATGGCGAGCGCGTGGCTGTTGTGGATGAGCCCGATTCACCCGGAGGCGGGCTGGGAAGGATTACCTATCAGCAATTCGCAGACATGGCACGCAGCCTCGCGGTTGCGCTGGATGAGCTGGGAGTGGGCGAGGGTGAACGGGTGGCAATCGTGTCGCCGAATGCGTCGCGCTTTCTTATTTCATTGTTCGGGGTGAGCGTGTACGGCAGGGTTCTGGTGCCGGTTAACTTCCGTCTGAATGCGGAGGAAATCGGCTACATCTTCGAGCATTCCGGCGCGCAGGTTGCGCTCATTGATCCGGAGCTCGAACATCAACTGGCGAATCTGAAGATCAGGCATCGGTTTATTCTGGGCAGTGCGAGCGATGCACAGCTGTTCGGGCGCAAAGATGCGAAGCCGCGCTATCGGGTAAGCGATGAGAATGCCACGGTGTCGATCAACTACACCTCGGGTACCACTGCGCGGCCCAAGGGTGTCGAGCTTACGCATCGCGGCTGCTGGCTGAACGCGGTCACTTTCGGCTGGCATGCCGGCGTGTCCGACCGCGATGTCTACCTGCATACACTGCCCACCTTTCACTGCAATGGCTGGGGCATGCCTTATGGACTCACAGCCATGGGCGTGAAGCAGGTGATTATTCGCAAGATTGATGGGGAGGAGATATTGCGCCGCATTGAATCCGAAGGCGTCACCATCTTCAATTGTGCGCCGGCGGTAATAAGCGCGGTGCTCGATGCAGCCGTTGAGCGCACCCGGGCAGGCAAGTCGCTCCCGCGTCCTGGACTGGTGCGCGTAGTGGTGGCCGGCGCACCGCCGCCTTCTAAAACAATAGAGCGCGTGGAAACCGAGCTGAACTGGGAGTTCATCCAGATTTACGGCCTCACCGAAACTTCGCCGCTGCTCACCGTAAATCGCAGCCCGCAGGAATGGGACGAACTCGATACCGCCGAGCGTGCCAGGCGTCTGTCGCGTGCAGGTGTACCGGCCATCGGTGTACAGATAGATGTTGACGAGGCGGGGGAGATACTCGCGCGCAGCAACAATGTGTTCAGGGGCTACTGGCAACAGCCGGATGAGACCGCCAGAGCGCTCGAAGGTGGCTGGTTCCATACCGGTGATGGCGGGCATCAGGACGGGGCTTACGTGGTAATCGCTGATCGTAAGAAGGACGTCATCATCACGGGCGGTGAGAACGTGTCGTCGATCGAGGTTGAGGACTGTCTGTTCCAGCATCCCGCGGTGGCAGAGGTGGCCGTCATCGGTGTGCCGAGCGAGAAATGGGGCGAGACAATAAAGGCGCTGGTGGTCTGTAGACCAGGCCAGACGGCGACTGAGAACGAACTCATTGATTTCACGCGCAGCAGGATGGCGCACTTCAAATGCCCGACTTCGATCGAGATACGCGAGTCGCTGCCTCGCACGGCAACGGGCAAAATGCAGAAGTTCAAGCTGCGCGAACCCTTTTGGTCAGGAAAGTTACGTGGCGTAAACTGATTGCGTGGATGCGGCCGGAGTTCTGTCCGCCCTGAACTTGGAGATGATGCGGCGTCGAGAAGTTGCTTGAAACGACAATTGCTAAGTGGCGGCGTGAACTTTCAATAGCCGGAGGTTCAGCAATAAAATAGAGGTGCCAGATACGCAAAAATTTGTGTGTTTTCCCATTCGTGGCACTGCGCTCAAAGCATAGCGTCAAGTTCCTCGCGCGAAAGAAAGCGGGTGTACTCTCCCATCCGGTATCCGTAAATGACCGAATAGGCCAGAACATTCTGCACATAACCACGCGTTTCGGCAAACGGTATGGTTTCAATCCAGATATCGACGGGCAGGGTGCCGTTACTGTTGCGTAGCCACTGCTTCACCCGGTTCGGTCCGGCGTTGTAAGCCGCCGCCGCGAGAACGCGATTGCCGTTGAAATCCTGCATCAGCTCGGCCATGTAACGGCTGCCGAGACGGATATTGATGTCTGGTTGGTACAGATCCTGGTCTGAAATCTGCAGGCCCAGACGGCCAGCAGTCTGCCGGGCAGTCGCAGGCATCAGCTGCATCAAGCCGCGCGCGCCTGCTGGTGAGCGCACGTCGTGCATGAAGGCGCTTTCCTGTCGGGTCAGTGCCAGCAGAAAATGAGGCGACAATTTTTCTGTTGTGGCGACAGTAGTGAACAGGTCGCTGTAGGCCAGCGGAAAGCGCAGCTGCAGGTCATCCCAGTGGCCAGCCTGAATCATGGCCTGGATGCTGTTGTGATGCCATCCCCAACTGTCAGCCAGCTTGCCGCTGCTCAGAACCTGCTCAGGACTCATGCTGCGAGTGGCATGTTGCCATTCATTGCGCGCAGCGACTTCATCGCCCGTCTGGTACAGCTCGTAAGCACGCATGATGGCAGGCAGTTCGTAAAGAGCCAGTATCTGCGCGCTATCGACAGCCACGGGTTGATCTACCAGGGTGTAACTTTCTTCCTGCCGATCAGCGGCCAGGAAGCCATAGAAACTGCGTGTTCGAATGAGGCTCTCGTAGATTGCCTGAGCCTGGGCCAGTGACTCCGCATCCTCGTGTTGCTCCAGGGCGCGTGCCCGCCAATATCGCCAGCGTTCCGACTCCTTTGCGTCGCTTGGAAGGCGCTCCAGCAGAGCCTCCAGGCGAGGCCAGTCCTGCGCTTTCAGGGCATCCCGCAGCAGCCAGCCGACCAGTGTTTCTGTAGCCAGTTGCGGCGTAACCTGAATCAGCGACTCGGTCTCGCCGACGAAACCCTGCGACAAGAGCCTTTGTGCAATGAAGCGCTGCAGTGCGAAATACTCGGCCTCATCGAAACTCTGGTGCTGCTGATGGCTATCCAATAGCTGCATGGCCTGGGGAGCGTCTATCATCGCCAGGCGTCGCACGCCATGCATCACAATTTCCTGGGTTTCCGGGTTGCGGGCCTGCAGGGCATCCAGCGTCTTGAGGCGTTCGGGCTGGCGATCGATCAACAGATACAGATCCGCAAGTTCCCGTTCCCGGACGCCCATTGAGCGCGTGATGAAGCGCGCCAGGCCTTGTTCCCCGGCACGAATGGCGCTGCTGAATCGTGCCCAGGCGATATCGGTGGTCAGCAGGTTTTGGCTGGTCCAGGCGGAAAAGACAGGGTCACATTCATTGGGCTGCGATCGGGCCACGTTCCAGAGCGGGGCCACCTCATCCAGCGCACTGGTATCTCCTGTCTCAATGCGGGCGCGCAGTACCTGGCAGCGCAGCACGGTGGTAGCGCCGGCATCTGGGTAGCGCACGATATCCGACCAGCGCTCCTGTTGTGCCAGAAGACCTACCCATTGGCGCTCAAGGAGGTTGGCCAGGTAGGAGCCAGCATAGGTTTGAAGAAAGATATCGACTTCCCGCTGCGGCAGGCGGCTAAGGATCGAGCTGATTGCTGCGTACTCCAAATAAGGCAACAGGGGGTATCCCGCCAATTGCTCTCGCAGGGCGTCA
>JBDNGQ010000236.1:0-13421 GCA_041689205.1 Pseudohongiellaceae bacterium
CAGAAAGGCCTTGAGTGCCATTTTGGTGAAGTGGGTCAGCATATTGTTGCTCCCGTTGCCATGCTCCTCAACCAGGCGTTGTTCATTGTGCCTCTCCCAGCATCCTTCCTTCGAGCCTGGCATCAATCCTGGTATCAACTCTGGCATCGATCCTGGCATCGATCCTGCCATCGAGCATGTAAATGATGCGATCGGCGCGCGCACCATGCTCCGGTGAATGCGTGACCATCAAGATGGTGGTGCCACGTGACTTCAGCATCGCCAGCATCTGCATCACATCGTCACCGTTTTTAGTATCCAGATTACCCGTAGGCTCATCGGCCAGAATCAATTTTGGATTGCCGACTACCGAACGCGCAACTGCCACACGCTGTTGCTGCCCTCCGGAGAGTTCCTGCGGTTTGTGCCGCGCGCGATTCTCCAGCCCGACCAGCGCCAGGGCTTCCGCAACTTTCTGCTTTCGCTCGCCTCTGGACAGACCCAGGTACAACAGGGGCAGGTCGACGTTTTCCGCCACACTCAAATCATCAATAAGATTGAAGTTCTGAAAGATGAAACCGATATTGCGTTTACGCAGATCCACCAAGGCATTCTCGCTGCGCTTCGCAATCTCCTGACCATCAAACCAGTACTCACCACTGGCCGGTGTATCAATCATGCCGACGATATTCAGCAGGGTAGACTTGCCGCAACCCGAGGGACCCATCACAGCAACGAATTCGCCTTTGCGGATATGCAGATTGATATCATCCAGCGCCATGGTTTCCATATAGGCGGTACGGTAAACCATACACAGGTTGACGAGTTTGATCACAGGGTGTTCCTCAATGCTTTTGTTGTCTAAGGCTATAGCAAGGCTTGTGCCAACCATGAACGTGTTGGAAAACAAGGAGTTGAGGATCTTTTGGTGTGGCGAAATCGCTATTTGTTGGGTTTTTTGACTAAATATGTGCTGTTCAATTACGGGGGGGGAGGTCGGCAGGTCTTTCATGCCGCTGACAGGCCGTTTGTTGTGCGCCGAGTCATATGGAATGTCCTAAGTTTCGACGTCTGCTCGGATTAGCTGCTATGCGTGACTGACTGGAGTGAACCATTTTGGCTAATTCTATCTGACTCAACTTTGCTGCCGTCCTGAATATGTCTAAAAGGTGGCAATTCTGTAATATTTTGTTGATTTACGGTTGTCAATACGATAAAAACTTTATGTGCTTTACCTTGCAAGTCCTTAAAAACAATAACGAAGGAATCAACTATGAAGAGATCAACCCTGTCGCTGGCAATCAGCGGTGCATTGGGCCTGAGTGCATTCGTCGCCATGCCCGGCCAGCTTTATGCGCAGCCAGACGCAGATGTGCTGGAGGAAGTGGTCGTTACCGGTTCGCGAATTCGTCGCACAGACCTCAGCGGCTACAACCCGGTAAGCGTCATCAGCCGTGCCGATATCGACAACCAGTCGTTTGTCAGTATCGGTGACATCCTGCAGCGTTCACCGTTCTCAGCCGGTCAAGCCGTCAATACCTCTGTCAATAACGGCGGCAGCGGTGCTGTAAACTTCTCCCTGCGTGGCCTGGGATCAGCGCGCACACTGGTGTTGATCAACGGTCGTCGTGTTGTGGCTTCTGGTCTGGGCGCTGATGCAACGGTCGACCTGAACAACATTCCCTCCGGAATGATTGAGCGCATTGAAATCCTCAAAGATGGAGCATCCGCTGTGTATGGCTCTGATGCTGTAGCCGGCGTGGTCAACGTGATTACACGCAAAAATTACGAAGGAGCTGAGTTCAATTTTGTTTCTGGTGTTTCCAGCGAAAATGATGGCGACCAGAACACCGCAGACTTCAGTTTCGGTTCCACCACCGAGCGCGCCAATTTTGTTATGTCCGGTTACTGGACTGAACAAAAACCGATCTGGGCTGGCGATCGCAAGTATTCCGAAGCGGAAATCTGGTACCACCCGTACTGGGATCCAACTGGACAAACAACAGGTGGTTCTTCTGCAGTGCCCTGGGGCAACCATCGCGGTTCTGATGGTGTGCGTTATACGCGTGGCACTGAATTCGGCAACTGGCGCCCTTATAGCGGTGCTACCGACCCCTACAACTATGCTCCTGCCAACTACACGCAGACTCCCAACGAGCGCTGGGGCCTGAGTGCATTCGGTAATTACAACCTGGGTGACGTAGGTGCACTGACCAATATCGAATTGACCAGTGAGATTATGTTCACCCATCGTGATTCACAACGCTTGATTGCACCAGAACCGTTGGCGCCACTTGCCTTCTTTGGTGTGCCCGCGCCTTATTCCCCACTGAACCACTACAACATTACCCAGGGCCCAAAGAATGCTCAGGGTCAGACAATGGTGCTGAATGACTGGCGTCGTCGTATGGTAGAAACGGGTGGCCGTGACCAGCAACATGAAACCAACACTCACCAGTTTACAGTCGGCCTGAGTGGCGAGTTGGGTTCCTGGTTCTGGGATGCCTCTGCAATGTACGGCGAAAACGATGCCAGCGTTACGGATCGGGGTTACTTCCAGCTAGAGCGGGTGGGCGATGCGGTCGGCCCAACATTCACCGATGGCGCCGGTAAAATTCTGTGCAGTACTGACGGAACTGCCGCAGGCGTGATCGATGGCTGTGTACCTTTAAACGTATTTGGGCAACCTGGCACTGCGACAGCCGTTACCGCCGAAATGCTGCAATATATCAGCGGCAACTACGTCTCCATAACACAGGGTGGCAATGACACTAAATCAGCACAGTTCAACGTCTCCGGACCACTGTTCCAGTTGCCGGCTGGTGAACTGGGTGCGGCATTCGGTGTTGAAAAGCGCTGGGTGAACGGGTTCAGCCAGCCCGACTCACTGCAACTGCTCGGCGTTTCCACGGCCGGTGCCTCACTGGCAACCGCTGGTGGATACGATGTGCAGGAAGCGTATGCCGAGTTTGCAATCCCGCTGCTCGATACTTTGGAAGCCAGCCTGGCAACGCGTTTCTCCAAGTACAACACTTTTGGTAATACCACGAACTCCAAGCTGGGTCTGCGTTGGACTGTCAGTGACGAACTGACGCTGCGCGGTACGGTGTCCGAGGCGTTCCGTGCGCCATCAATCCCTGAGCTCTATCTGGGTATTTCCAGCACCTTCCCAACAGTTGTCGACCCATGTGCGGATAACCCTACGCCATTCTGTGTGGCAGACGGCGTACCGGCAGGCGGGTATGACGATGATGGCATGATCCAGTTGCCTTCCAAGGTGGGAGGTAACGTCAATCTGCAACCGGAAGAAGCTGACATTCTGACTCTGGGCGCTGTGTATGAGCCTGAATGGATTCAAGGTCTGTCATTAACTCTGGACTACTGGGATATCGATGTAGTGAACGCTATCTCCACAACGGGTCCGCAACTGATTCTGGACAACTGTCAGCAAACCGGTCTGGATTGCGACAAGATCGATCGTTGGGGCCCAGGCAGTGGCGCTGAAGTCGGTGGCATTATCTTCATCAACGACCTGAACGCCAACGTAGGTGGCGTGCGCTCAACAGGCTGGGATCTGTCAGCCCGTTACCAGATGCAGCCTACCAGCTACGGTCTGTTCAGCTTCGGTTATGACCTGGCCTATCTGACCAAGTATGAAAAAGAGCTGGCTAATGGCAGCACGCTGGATCATACAGGCCGTTTTGAAGATAACCAGGACGGCAACTTCCCGGAGTACCGCTGGAACCTCACCACTAACTGGAGCATGGGCAACTGGGAAGCTGTGTACGCAGTCCGCTATGTTGGCGCATCACGTGAACTGCTGAACAAGTTCTACAGCGCCACTGATGCGGCCGGTAACTTCACGGAAGAGCGCACCATTAAGGAGCAGGTGGTACACAATGCGCAGGCGTCGTATAACTTCGAACAGTTTAATACGCGCTTCACACTCGGTGTTGACAACATTTCTGATGAGCAACCACCGTTTGCTTACTCAGGCTTTAACGACAACACCGATCCGCGTACCTACGAAACCCGTGGTCGTTTCTACTACGGCCGTGTATCAGTAAGCTTCTGATACATAACCACTATGTAAAAGCCCACCCTGCAGGCGATCTGATTTTTAAGAGATCGCCTGCAAGGCAGGCCCTAACATGATTGATCAACTCGATAAATTACTGACACAAAAACAATTTCCCCAAGCCATCGCCCTGGGCGAACAGCTTACGCAACAATCACCACAGAACGTACACGCCTGGCTATCCCTGAGCGAAGCGTATCGCAGCACGGGCAATTGTGATCAATCCATTCGCTGCAGCAAACAAGCTTTCGAACTCGATTCTCTTTCATCTTTTGCGCTTGCCCAGTACGCACGCTGCCTGTTACCTGCAGCCGACTACGCCGCCATTACTGCATTGCTCCAACACGGCATCACGCAGCCAGAGCTCATGAACGATAAACAGACGAAATGGGCACTGGATACTCTGGCGTCCTGCGCCATCGGTATCGACAACTGGAATGCTGCGCTCACTTATTATCAGGCACTGTTATCGTTAGAGCCTGGTAACCCACATTACCATTACATGCTGGGTGTCGTTTATTCGGTAAAAGGGGCGCGTGACAATGCAATTACAATGCTACAACAAGCTATAAAACTGAACCCATTATCGGGTGCCGCCTATCACGCACTATTGGATGTTGAGCCAACACTGGTTGATCAGGCCACAGTTGAAAAAATTTGTATCAACCCTGCCTTGTCCGCGTCGCAAAAAATGTGGCTGCATAATGTGCTGGGGCAGTCGTTGCAGCGCCTGGGGAGGTATGCAGAATCGTTTCGGCATTATCAACAAGCCAATGACATCAAGCGCGGAATGCTGCGGTATTCGGTGGATGATGATGTTGATTTGTTTGAGGCAATCGCCAGCAGGAGTGGCCCCTCCGAGGCTCGGAAATCCAGCGGGGCTGGCACCAACATATTTATTGTGGGCCTCCCGCGCTCCGGCTCTACATTGGTCGAAAACCTGCTGGTCAACTCCGGCCAGGTGGAAGCGGCTGGTGAGCTACGCGATTTCGAAGTCCTGCTGTTGCAGGCACTGGATAAACAAGCCACGCAGCAACTCACCGCGCAGGACTGCAGCAAACTCCCCCATCTGGACTACACCATCATTGGTCAGCAATACCAGCAACGCACCATCACAAGAATCCCTGCAGGCAAACGCGTTTCTGATAAAAACCCGTTCAACTTCCGCTTCATTGGCATGATTCTGCAGGCCATGCCTGATGCGCACATTATTCATGTACGCAAACTACGCATGGACGCCTGCTTTGGCAATTTCAAACACCTGTTTGCCAGCGCCGCGCCATACTCCTGCACGCTGAAGGAGCTGCAGCAGTACTACGCCGCTTACGATAAACTCATGCAGTTCTGGGACAGACAGTTTCCGGAGCGCATACTGACGGTGAACTATGAAGATCTGCTCACCGATCCCAGGAGTATCAGCCAACAACTCTACGAATTTTGCGGTCTGTCGTGGCAGGAAAGCATCCTCAATACAGCTACACCCACACGCGAGATCAAGACCGCCAGCGCGAATCAGGTTCGGCAGGGCATGCACACCCAGGCCATCGGCGCCTGGAAGCCCTACGCCGAATTCCTGAATGAGTTGTGGACAGGTCAATTATGAATTTACGTAATTCAGAGTGATCAACTTCGAAGAACTGCTCGTTGATTTCTGAACTCAAGCCGCTGATTCTTAATCAATTCGCCAGCATGGCTGGATTCCAGTTCCGGCATTTCGTAGACTTCCCCATCACGTTGCCACCTGAACCAGGGACTTAACCCATTGAATATCCCAATTTTCAAGTTGTTGCCTTCTCAGCACAGTCGGTTCCTGCAACGTTTCCTGGCTCTTTGCCAATCAGACCAAACCCTGCAGGCGCCCGACGCACCGTCAACTTCCTCCGTCGACAGGGCCGATCAGTTCGAATGCAAATTGCTTTGGCTGGGTAAAGCCCCCATGCTTCCGGGTCGTCCCTATCGGCTGAAGCTGGGCGAGCAATTGACAAGCGTCACCATTACCACGCTCAAATATCTGATAAAACAAGAGGGTGATGAGCATCTGGCGGCCACCGAACTTGTCCAGGGGGACATCGCTGTCTGCAATATCAGCACCGACCAGAACATCTACTTCAAACGCTTTGCGGAAAGCCCCGAACAAGCCACTTTTATGCTTTGCGGCAACTCTGTTGGAGACAGCTTTGCCGACGACTCATTCGAACCTCTCGCCATCGGCGCACTCCACTTCGCCCTTCGCCGCGCACAAAACATTCAGTACCAGTATTTCGATGTCACTATGGAGGCACGTTCCGCACAGAAGGGGCAACGCCCGGTGGTGTTGTGGTTTACCGGCATATCCGGCGCAGGCAAATCCTCGATTGCCAATCTGGTAGAGCAGAAGCTATTCGCATTGGGTCGCCATAGTTATTTACTTGATGGCGATAATATACGTCATGGTTTAAATCGCGATCTGGGCTTTACCGATGCTGACCGTGTGGAGAACATCCGCCGCATAGCAGAGGTGGCTCGCCTGATGATTGATGCTGGACTGATTGTTCTTACCGCGTTTATTTCGCCATTCCGCGCGGAACGCGAGCGGGCTCGCAAACTATCAGGAGAGGATAGTTTCGTCGAGATCTTCGTGGATACGTCGCTGGCCACCGCTGAGCAGCGCGATGTGAAGGGCTTGTACCGCAAAGCCCGCAGTGGTCAATTGCGAAACTTCACTGGTATCGATTCCCCTTACGAAGCACCGACTTCGCCCGCTATCCATCTGCGAACTGAGAATCAGTCCATAGAGCAAAGCGCTCAGCAGATAATCGATTACCTTAAATCCAACGATATTCTGATGTAGGAGCAAATGTATAATGGAACGATTGAACTCGATGTTCCCGAGCCGATAAATGGCGCGGGTCTGCTCATCGTCGGGAATAGCGGTCAGTGGTGCTATAAGGACTGACTGAGCGGTGTGCTCTCTCATCCAGTCTACTGAGTCAATCAATGCCTCAGAAATCTGAACGCGCTGTAATTCTGCGTGCAATGGTGCGGTCAAATTTCCGGGCAGCACACCCTGGTCAAGATCAGCGCGGTGGGCTGATAATTTGGCCTGGTTATCCAGATAGCCCACGGTCATTCAAAGCGAAAGTCAAAACTTCATCGTTCACCACGACATGAGCCCAGACTTTCTCGATCAACTCATCACGGGTTACCAGCCTGCCCCCAGCCTGCAGTAGACATTCCAATACGGACATCACTTTGGGTTCGGCCTGTATCTGATGTCCAGCTTTGATCAGAAGACCGGTGTCGGGAAAGACCTGCCATTCTCCCGGCAGGTAGGCATTTTCATTGTTATGTTGATTACCATCGGTGTGTTGCATGGACATACTCCGCGCGTCATGCAGAGCCAATTAACCTCAATTTTGTAGTTCCGTGGGTATGGGAGCACCTGGCAAGGATACGGTGACAGTCAGCTTCAATCTGCCTGCTACGCGTGAGTTGCTGGCGTTCTGGCATACCCATGGAGCCAGTCACTGGACCCGGAATTATTTCTCGAATGTAGATACGAAGTTGGCCAACGACTGGGAGGTGCCGTTTTACCTGGCAACCGCTCAGGGTGAGTTGCGTGTCTTGCAGCCAGGTGACCGGGTATCAGGGCGACTCGACGCGCGCAGGCTGGGTCTCGGCGAGCAACGTGGATACGCGTCGGGCCGGCTGATCAGAACTGTCTGATCACGTGGGCGGTCTTTGGATCAATCGGCAGCAGATCTCCAGAACGCAGACTTCCCGATCATCCTCAGTGGTGAATTTCCGTTCAAGGTAAATAGCTTAACAAAGTGTAAAAACTGGCACGGATTCTGCTGACACTGTACAGCTAGTGGTGGATTTTGAGGGTGGAAATAGTTACCTTGGCAGTCCTATTTAAAAAGGGCAATTTCAAAATGGCACTACCCAGAATCCTTGGCGTTCTCGCCTGCATCGCAACGCTCGCGCTGGCCGCCTGCGCCACGTCACCGACCGGCCGGTCGCAGGTCATGCTGGTTTCCGAGGCGCAGATGGCAGAGATGGGCGCGGAAGCGTTCAACCAGATGAAGAGCGAGCTGACAGTCTCCGGAGACGCGGCCACTATCCGCTATGTCAATTGTGTCGCCGAAGCCTTTATCCCCATCATCGAAGGAGGATATGCCTGGGAATTGGCCGTCTTCGAGAATGAAGCTGCCAATGCCTTCGCCCTGCCCGGGGGCAAGGTCGGGGTGTTTACGGGCCTCCTCAATGTAGCCGAGAACCAGCACCAGCTGGCCACCGTGATCGGTCACGAGATTGCCCATGTGACCGCCCGGCACTCCGCCGCACGGGTTTCCAGCCAACTCGCGACCCAGCTGGGGGTGTCAGTACTGGCCCGAGGTACGGGCATGGACCCGCAAGTCATCGGTATGGGCGCCAACCTGCTGCTGACCCTGCCTTTTTCTCGCGCAGACGAATCAGAGGCCGATCTCCTGGGGCTGGACTACATGGCCAGGGCCGGGTTCGATCCGCGTCAAAGCGTCATGCTGTGGCGCAATATGGAGCGTGTGGGTGGAGGAGGAACATCCGACTTTATGTCCACTCACCCCTCGCCCCAGAATAGAATTCAGGAGCTCGAGCGTCGGATGATCAACGCCACAGCTTCTTATGACAATGCCCGCGCCGCAGGGCGACGGCCCGACTGCAATCGGTAGATCACCCTCGCCGTAGCTGGACTGACGGGGCTCTCCCGAAGCGTCAGGGCGCAGCGGCGTCCGCCGTTCGCGTCACGCCGGAGACCAGCGTTGCCCAGCGCGCCCGCTCGGCCGCGCGCGTTGCCGCGGCCATGACAGGCTCGAAGCGTCGCCCGGGAGCCAGCGCAGGCAATGCATCACCCGCCGTGCCCGGGGCGGCGGCGGCCAGGCCGGCCGCACCGCGCGCCGTGGTCTCGGTCTCCGCCGCCCGCGCCACCACGCGCCCCGAGAGATCGGCGATGCGCTGCAGCAGCACGTCGCTGCGGCCGAGGCCACCGTCGACACCGAAGGTCTCTCCCACCTCCAGCGCCTCCGCCAGATCTGTGACCCGCTGGGCGATCCCGTCCACCACCGCGGCGACCATTTCCGCCGCACCCGTGTCGAGGCCGATGCCGTCGAAGCGCCCGCGGGCGCGATCCGCCATCCAGGGCGTACCGAGGCCCGCCAGGGCCGGCACGAAGGACACGCCCCGAGCGCCACCGCGAGCCTGCGCATCCAGTTCGTCCACAGACGCCAGCAGACCCGCACGGACAAGCCATTCCACGGCGGCCCCGGCGGTGATCACCGTGCCCTCCAGACAGAAAGCATCGCCCTTGCCTTCACGCCGCCAGAGTGGCAGTGCATAGGCGCCGGTCGGCGCCGGGGCGGGCGTGCTTCCCGTGCAGCGATCAAGCATCGCCGACGTGCCCAGCGTGACCTTGGCCGCACCGGGTGTGTCGACGCCCTGCGCAAAGCACGCCGCCTGCTGATCGCCGGCGCGCGCTGCCAGCGGCACGGCTGCGCCGAGCACTGCCGCATTAAGCACGCCGACCACCGCGTCCGTGGCGACGAGCCCTGGATGCCAGACGGCTTCCTGCCCGAACAGGCCCATGGCCATGTCGAACCAGCCACCCGACGCCGGGTCGTAGAGCCCCGTGGCACTCGCGTTGGAGGGATCCGTGACGAACGCCTCACCGCCGCTCAAGGCCCAGGTCAGCCACGCATCGGGCGTGCCGAGGCGCAGCGTGCCCGCGTCCGCGGCAGCACGCACCGCGTCCTGGGTGAGCAGCCACTCAAACTTCGTGCAGCCGGCGAGCGTGTTGACCGGAATGCCCAGCTGGCGCAGCTCCGTGACCCGCGCCAGTGTGCGCCGGTCCTGCCAGCCGATGACTGGCGCCAGGGGTAATCCGCTGCGCGCATCCCAGGCCACGGCGCTGCCGCGCTGGCAGACGATGCCGAGGCCGCGCAGCTGATTCGCGGACACCTTCGCGGCCACCAGCGCCTCGCGCATCACCTTGATGCCGTCGTCGCGAAACTGCAGCGCGTCCTGCTCGACGCGATCCGGGGACGGATAGTGGATGGCCAGTTTGCGGTACGCCTGGCCGAGCTTGCGACCTTCGGCGTCGAAGACCACGGCGCGCACGCCGGTGGTTCCGAGATCGAGGGCGAGCACCGGGTCGGCGATGGACATGGGGTCAGGCCTCGGGGATCAGGACGCCGGGATTCATCAGGCCGTCCGGGTCGAGCGCATGCTTGATAGCCTGCAGCATGCGCAGACCGCCCGGTCCGAGCTCGCGAGCGAGCCATTCGCGCCGCACGCGGCCGATGCCGTGATGATGGGCGATACCGCCGCCGAACTCGCTCGTGGCCTCCATAGCCGCATTCCAGCAGGCGTCGTAGACAGCGAGACGGTCCGTGCCCTGCGCGGGTGCGGCGGCGAAGCTGAAATAGAGGTTCGCTCCGGACCGATAGGCATGCGACGAATGCGCCGACGCGGCGATGACGCCGGGCACGGCCCGAAGACGCTCGATGACAGTCTCGTAGAGCGTGTTCAGGCGCGACCACTCGGTGGCCACCTCGATCGTGTCCACCACCAGGCCCTGTTCGAACAGTTCGGTCCAGGACGGCACCGTGTTGCGGTGCTCGAACCAGGCGTCCACGGTCGCCGCATCCGCCCGCTGACCGCCGCGCGCATCGCACAGGGCAGCGACGGCCTCGGCCTCGACCCGCGTTCGGGACTCGGGGCCCTCGTGCAGGAAGATCAGCATGGTGCGACCGGCGGGACAGGTGCCCTTGAAGTGACGCGCGGACTCGCGCACGTCGTAGAGGCGCACGACCGGCGGCCGCCAGCCCGGAACCATCACGTCACGGATCGTCTGGATGCCCGTCGCGAAGTCCTTGAAATGGAACGCCTGGCGGATGCCAGTCTCGGCCAGCGGCCGCAGGGAAAAGGTCACCTCGGTGACGATCCCGAGCGTGCCTTCGCTGCCGAGCAGGAGCTGGCGCAGATCGGGCCCGGCGGCGGCCCGCGGCGTGTCCTTCGATCGATAGATGCTGCCGTCGGGCAGCACCGCCTCCAGGGAATAGACGAGGTCTTCCGTATTGCCATAGGCGGTCGAGTACTGGCCGGACGCCCGCGTCGCGACCCAGCCGCCGACCGTCGAACGATCGATGGACTGGGGCCAGTTGCCGATCGTGAAACCGCGTTCTGCGACGAGCCGCTCGGCCTCGCTGCCGAGGGTTCCGGCTGCGAAGGTGGCTAGCATGTTGCAGGCATCGAAATGCCTCAGACCCGTCATGCGAGCCGTGCTCAGAATCACCGAACCGCGTTGCGCCAGGACGCCGCCGCAGACTCCGGAACCTGCCCCGCGCGGAATCATTGCCGCGCCCGCCGCACGGCAGAGGGTCACCGCCTGCGCCATGCCGATCGTATCAACGGGCTGCACGACGGCGAGGGGCAGTTCCGTGTACGCGCCCTGCCACTGATCGAGCGCACTGCGTGCCCAGTAGTCGCGGGCGTGCGCTGCCCGCACGCCGTCGTCGATGGAGAGCGCATCGCCCAGGGCGTCCGTGAGCGCCAGCAGCAGAGCGTTCACAGGACTTCTCCCGCAAGACGATCGTCGGATACGCGCTGGAAGGCCATCTCGTCGGCAAAGCGATCGCGGACGGCGGCGAGCTGCCGGCTCCACTCCGCATCGCTCCAGCCGAGCAGTGTGCCCATGCGCCGTGCGGCCGGCTCGAGCACGGCGTCGCGCTCCGACGGGCTGTACCAGGCGGCCCGCGTGCGGCGATAGATCAGATCCTCAAGATCGAAGGACGCCTCTTGACGGACGCTCCAGTCCACCTCGCCGAGGACCAGTTGGCCGCCCGGCACGAGCGGCTCCGCCCCCATGGCGAGCACCTGCTCGGCTTCATCGCCATAGAGCCGCGCGAGGCGCTCGGCGCAGCCGCGGGCGAGATTGCCGACGCCGGGCAGGCGTGCGGCAAGTGCATCGAGGTCACCGTCGAAGTCACCGCCCGGCAGGGGCGTCGGCCCCGGCGCCTCGGGCAGCGTCTCGCCACGCGATCGCGCAACGGCGTCCATCACGTCCTCGGCCATCTTGCGGAAGCCCGTGAGCTTGCCGCCGGCGATGGTCAGCATGCCGCCCTCACCGGTCCAGATCTCGTCCTTGCGGGACATCTCCCTGGCCGCCTTGCCGGGCTCGGCGATCAGCGGCCGCAGACCAGACCAGGCGGCGACAACGTCGTCCGGCGACAGGGCCGGCAGGTCGAAGTAGCGGGTGATCGGTTCGAGCAGGTAGGTGACGTCCTCGCGCTTGATCTCCGGCCACAACCAGCGATCGCCGTGATAGCTCGTGTCCGTCGTGCCAAGATAGACCGTGTCGCCGCGGGGAATGGCGAAGATCGACCGCTTGTCCGGCGTGCCCATCACGACGAGGTTGCGGATCGGCAGCTTCGAGGCCGGCACGACGACGTGCACACCCTTGGACAGATGCAGGCGGCTCGCCCGCTCCTCGCCCGCTCCGGTTTCCAGGCGGGCGACAGTCTCCGCCCAAGGCCCCGTGGCGTTAACGATCGTGGTCGCCCGCACGTCGACGGACGCGTCCGTCAGTGTGCAACGGCACGTGAAGCCGCTGATGCGCTCGCCGTCGCGCAGCGCCGCCTCGGCGCGCAGGCGACTGACAACGACCGCGCCACCACCCGCAGCCGCCCGCAGGGTCGCCAACACCAGCCGCGAGTCATCCGTGAGGTACTCGCGGTACACGCAGGCGAAGGGATGAGCACCGCTGTCGAGGTGTGGCTCGAAGCGAGCGAGCTCCTGGCGATTCCAGTTGTGGTGGACGTCGCGCTTCTCCACCGCACCGAGCTTCTCGTAGGCGGTGATGCCGACCATGAACTTGAGCAGGCTGGCGCGGTTGCGCGCCGGCACGAGCATCCAGCAGGGCTCGGCCAGATGCGGGGCCATGGCGTGCACGGCCTTGCGCTCCAGGGCCGTCTCGCGGACGAGCGCCACGTCGCCCATGGCGAGGTAGCGCAGACCACCGTGGATCAGCTTCGAGGAGCGATTCGAGGTGCCGGCGGAGAAATCCTCCGCCTCCACCAGAGCCACGGACATGCCGCGCAGCGCGGCATCACGGGCGACCCCTGCGCCCGTGATGCCGCCGCCGATTACCAGCAGGTCGAAGGTCGTTGCCGCGAGCGCCACGAGAGTGGCGGCGCGATCCAGTGCATTGAGGGCAGTACCAGTCATCCTGGGTTCCTTGTCGGGGTTGAGTATAAGAAACATAAGCCACCTATTCTGAAAACGCCAGCCATTCCCACATCGGTTAACATCAGGCAAGACAAACTTTGACAATCTTTGTATTGCGGCCTAG
>JBDNGQ010000237.1:0-1157 GCA_041689205.1 Pseudohongiellaceae bacterium
AACATGGATAAGAGCAGATTCAGCACACTCAGCATCAATGCACCGATCAGCGCCGGCACGAAACCGCGGATCTGGAAGTTCGGCACGATAGCAGCGGTGAGCTTCAGCATCAGTGCGTTAATCACCAGCAGGAACAGACCCAGCGTGATCAGTGTGATGGGAAAGGTCAATATCACCAGCAGCGGGCGGATAATCGCGTTCACCACGCCGAGGACCAGCGCCGCCAGCAGTGCCGCGCCGAGGGACTTGAATTCAATGCCATTTATAACGCGGCCGATGAATAGCAGCAGCACTGAAGACACCAGCAGATGGATGATAAAACTGCCCATACTCAGATCCTGTGTAGAGTGGATGTTCCCGCAGACTGACAAACCATCTGTCGTTTTCAGCGCATATGGCCCCGAGACGCCCTATTGCGCGACCTCCAGTATCTGCCATGTCGCTGAATCACTCAAGGTGCTGCCGTCATTGAACTGCAGCTCGACACGCAAAGTGTGCGACCCTGCCCCCAGGGTGTTGAGCGGAATATCCGGGCAGCGCAGGCTGATGCCATCTCCGCTCAGCGCAGCCACGATCCCGCAGCTGTCGAGTGCACCGGTGACATCCTGGCCGTTCAGTACGACGGAATAGCCGGTAACTGCTGCTGCCTGCACGGTCAGGATCACCGCCAGATCGATCGACTGCGAAGTCAGGTAGGTGCCGGAGGCGGGCGAGATAGCCAGCGGGGCAAGCAGCCGATAGACCGTGCCATTGAGATCAACTACCAGCAACTCACCGTTATCATCCTCACCAAAACTGCTGATCATCAGCGCCGTGTCGAGCAGCACCTCCTGGACCCATTGCTGGTTGCTATCCAGCCGGGCAGCCACGATCTCGCCGCTGCAGAAATCGCCGAAGATATAGCTGCCCTGCAACGCACTCGCCGAGCCACGATACCGATAGCCTCCGATGATTGAGCAGCGCGCGCCTGCGTTCTGGTACTGGAAAGCAGGCATGGTGAAGTCATTAGACCCACAGCCGGAGCCGGGATTGAAACACTGGCTGCCCTCCATACGCCGCCAGCCATAGTTCTGACCACCCCCGGCGCCGGCCGGCTGAAAATTCACCTCCTCAACTGCGCTCTGACCCACATCCGCGATCAGCAGATCGCCGGTGAG
>JBDNGQ010000238.1:0-1958 GCA_041689205.1 Pseudohongiellaceae bacterium
AGCCGCTTGCTGGGTAAGCGTGTTGCGCTGCGCTTCCGGCAGATTAATGGCTGTGGTTTTCTGCAGCAGCGTTGTGGTCAACGGATTCTCGGCGGCGGGTGGGGCTATAAACCGCTGCATTTGTTCGATGGTGGTGCGCAGAATAAAAGCTGGTGGCCGGTAGCCAGCTTGTGAGCGTCGTGCCGCTTCTGCGGTCGCTTCGTGCATGCGCTCATCAACCTGCTGAAGTCGCAGCAGATAGTTGTCCGCATCCGCGGCTGTGCGAATAGGATGTGTCACCGTCAGTTGATTGGGAAGGGAGACATTTGCGCCCCCCATCTGGTTTAAGGTAAAGGAAGCGTCCCGGTAAGGCTCCCCTTCAATCAGATTTTCCAACTGCCATTTCATCACTTCGCCAGCGATGCGCTGGGTTTCTGTAGCTGCAGAAAAATCAAGCTGGCTCAGTTGTGCCAGACCCCGGCGGGCGCGTTGTTCAACTTCAATCTGGCGCTCAAGTGTTAATGGCGTCAGCTGTTGTTCGAGCAGATTCTGTTCTGCCCCGGTGAAGTAGCCGGTGCTTACTGCCTGGTTGGGATTAGCCCGGACCCATTCAGCAGTAAACTCAGTAAAAAACTCATCGATCTGTGAGGGTTGTGCAAGGCTGCCTGATGCAAAAATTATGAGCAAACTGGCAAGTATGGTTTTGCTATTCATGGGGCTTTTCTCCAGAATTTTTAAGTGAGCGACTTCTATTCATTTGGATAATCCTAAATAGGTGCCCCTGGGGGCATTGGCAGCGGGGAAGATAACAGGCCAGGTGCAGAACTGAACGTAAACCAGCTGCTCAACTCATCCAGTGCCAACTGGTAATGCGCCTGCCAGCTTCGCTCAAGCTCAGTTTTGCTTGTCTGTTTCAGCCAATTATCCAGATCATGTAAGGTGAGGTTGATTGCCGCCTTAACCTGGCTATCGATCTTATCGGACCGGACCAGTTCCAGCAGGCGGAACAGCAAAGTATTGTTGACCGCACGCTGTACATGAGCGAGTTGACCTTGCTGCCGAGTGTCGAGCCAGGTGTTGTTCAGCAAACCAGTCAGGAGATCGCTGAGGGAGGGCAGTTCAGTGTCAATGCTGTGCATATTGTTCAGACGCGCCAGGCGCTCTGCCTGCAGCATGCCGGTGATAGTGTGGTCAGCAGCCGTTTCAGCTATCGCAGTAAAATCCATGCCTTGCGCAGTTCGTAAGGGGAAGCTTTCACGGCTGCGCGAATAACCGATCGGCTTGGGTGGAATCATCGACAGGATCGAGTCCGGCAGGGTAAGCAGTTCCGGCTGCAATGTTTCCAGCAAAACCTCAAGGGCACGATGCTGGTTCGCGCTGCTTACAGGCGTTACTTTTGCAGCACTTTCTACAGCACTTCCTGCAGCGCTGCCGGAATTACCGTCAAACACTGAATATTCATAATAAGTTCCGCCCAGCAGCCTGTGCACGGCCTCCACCTGGTAGCGGTGCAGAAAGTAAAGCGGCACCAGAATTTCCTCAAGTTCTGCAAAGGGCTGGCCCGGTCTTAAATTATCTGCACCAAAACGCCGCATGGCATCAGCACGCACGGTCAACAGCCGTTGCAACTCCGCAACCGGATCAGCGCCATTGTCCCAGACATGCGACAGTGGATGTGCGCCACCTGGCGCTCTGGTGTCCTGGTCTGAAATAAAATACAGACCGGCCGCCTTATTGGCCTGCAAAGTCGCGGCCAGACCGTCAGCTTCCTGTCGTGCATTGGCGTATTGGCTGTAGCCGTATTTGATCACCTGGTAATCCCATTGACCCAGACCGATATCATAAGCATTGAGTGCATCAAGCAGTCCGCGATCATCGAATTCAATCAAGGGATGCGGGTAATCCATCACGGAGGCACGCTGATTAATGCTGGCTGCAAAATTATGTGCAATGCCCAGAGTGTGACCAATTTCATGTGC
>JBDNGQ010000239.1:0-4942 GCA_041689205.1 Pseudohongiellaceae bacterium
ACAGTTACCTCTCCCTCGATGCGGTCCAATACCACGTTATCAACACGCCACGGTGAACGTAGCCCCAAAATCTGCGCGTAAAGGTCTGTATCTCTCATGCCTGCAAGCTTAAACTACCCACTCAATGTGGTGAAGCCCCATATTTATAAAACAAGCGTCATAAAAATTCAGATTCATAAATAACGCCGCTCCTGTTAATTGCGACATTGAGGCTGTAGAAAAACCCCACAAACCAAACATTCTGCTAAAATGTGACACCGCAACTAAATCGGGTGCGACACATGCCAAAGTTCAAACGTTATTACTACAATCAGTCGACCAGCTCCAGTACATTAGTTTTCGCCAGCTGCTGTATGTTTTTGCGAAGCGACCATCACCGTGTGCAATGCTCAACATTTCGAGCAGACGTGACTCGCGGAAGTAACCACGGAGAAGCCATGCCGGCATGGCTAGGTTGCGAATACAGGCCAGCCGTACTCGACTTTCCTGGATTCCAAAGAACATTGCTTTGCTCGTAAACTTTGTACCGTTACCGCAAACGATCTGCGATGACTCGGAGACGCTGTCCCCAAAAACTTTATTTTTCCAAATTCTCAATATTTAGGATCATGGGCTATAATAAGTGGACTGGCAGGAAGCGCGCTAGTTTGCCCGGGGCGGTATTGCTCGGGCTTTTTAGTTTATTGGGTGTGGCAAGCCAGCACATTAGAGGGTTGCTGAGAAACTTACAGGCGATGAGCAAAGGAAAAGCTCAAACCAGCCCAAAAACTGAACGCAAAACGCAAAATGTTCTGCCGGGAATACCTGGTTGATCTAAACGCAACGCAGGCCGCTATCCGTGCGGGTTACAGCACTAAAAACGCCGATGTAACGGGCCCGAAAATGTTGGGAAAAGTTGGTATTGCCGAATTCATCCAACAGCTAATGACTCAGCGTGCAGAAAAGGTCGGGGTCACAGCTCAATCAGTGATCGAAGAGATCGCTAAAATGGCGTTTGCCAACATGGCTGACTACACACGACGCGCGAGAGGGTTGCCCAAGAATTCGGAGAACAGAGGAACAAGACCTGAACACTGCATCTGCATGGAACCGATTACAGCAATCCAAACAGGTGGCTATCGGTGAGAGCGATAGCCTTGCAACCGTAGTGGTGAAGCTGGGCGGTATTCGCGTGAATTGGAGACAGAATATAACAGGCGATACTGTTAGCAATAAAATGGTACCCGGTGTTGGGCCGGTGTTTAGGAAAACCGGTACAAACCCGGACGCAATGGCAACAATGCTGTTTAAGCACGGTTACATCACGCAATCTCAACTTGATGACATGGACGGAAGAAATGAGCTGTATGACGCTCTAAATTCAGAACTGGTGGTGGGCAGAAAAAGTACAAGTTGAATTCCGACAGGGCAATTGAAGAGGCTCTTCAGGATCGAGAGGATCAGCACCAGGCTGAAATGGAGGAAATGCAAAGCCAGCGCGAAGCCATGTACGCACATATCAAGGACGAATACGGACAGCAGGCTGCTGACATTGCAAGACTTTACGATGACGCGCATGATGATTCTATTTCAGATATTCTTACTGACAACGATATACAAGACCAACAAAATCAGGAATATGAAAACGACAGAGAGTCAGCCAGTGCAGAAGAAGGATTCAATCCCTACCAGACCGAAAGTGGTGAGCCAGTGCGGGCAGTTGGCAGAGAAGCGCCTGGCCAACCTCAGGAAGCTGAGCGGGCTTTGGTGATGCGTCCGAGTCGCGCTTTGCCACCGCTGCTGTATTGGCCCGGCACGAGTCCGATCCATGCTGCGACCTGACGCCCGTTGCTGAAGTCATGCCCACTACCAATGCTGGCCAGCAGTGCACTGGCCGTGGTAGGTCCTATCCCCGGTAGCTGCATCAAACGTTTGCTGCGCGCATCGTCACGCGCGATTTGTGCGATCGCTTTGTCATATTCGTGGATACGTTCTTCTAGCTGGCCCGCATGAGCGAGCATATCGCCCACACAGCGGTTGGACCAACCCGGCAGGTCTTCCAGGTGTGCACCGATTTCAGCCGCGCAGGCGTTCCACCTTTTGTGGAAGGACGATGCCAAATTCGGCAATGAGTCCGCGCAGGCGGTTGTACAGGACGGTGCGTTCTTCGACGAAGCCTTGGCGGGTTCGATGTAAGGTCAAGGTGGCTTGCTGGTGTTCGTCCTTGATCGGCACAAATAGCATCTGCGGACGGGTGACGGCTTCACAGGTGGCGGCCGCATCGGCTGCATCGTTCTTGCCGCGCTTGCCCGTCATGCGGTATGGGGTGACAAACTTGGGCGCGATCAAGCGGACGGTGTGGCCGTACTGTTGAAACTGTCGTGCCCAGTGGTGTGCACCGCTGCAGGCTTCCATGCCAATCAGGCACGGTGGCAGGTTGGCAATCAGGGGCAACAGTTGGTCGCGTGCAACCTTGGGTTTGACCAGCCCAACCTTGCCATTCTCATCTACGCCGTGAATAGCAAAAACATTCTTGGCAAGGTCAATTCCTATCGTGATAATGTTCATGACTTTCCTCCACTGGTGGTGTTGATGAAAACTGCGATTTCAATCAGCGCACTTTTGATGCCGTTCGCGACACCTTCGCCGCTACCTCAGGACGGGGAAGTCCCTTTCATTCGTTAGGTCGCGCTGAAACAGCATTAGGCGACGCAAGACCAGGAATCCAACTTACTCGGGCTAATGATGTTCAATCGACTAAAAAGATGGTTCAAGCGACCAAATAATCCCGGAGGTCACGTCTACTACACAAGGCTCATAACCCAGCAAGGAACGTTCTACAAGATTGGATACACGACCAAGCCAAGTTTGATGGAACGCATGAGCTTCGGTGGACTCGGTGACGAAAAGCTGATTGACCGCGTTCTTCTTTTTACGTTTCGCGAAGATGCCTGGGATGTCGAGCAAACCCTCCTTGAGCACTTCGATAAGCATCGAGCGTTTGGAAAATTCAGCAACGACCCGATGATGCCCCTAGCAGGAAGAGGTCAGTCCGAGTTGTTTTCTCATGACGTACTAGGCTTAGATAGTGATCTCTATCGGTTGTCAGAGGAGCAGCAGGCGGCGCTCAAAGTGGATCTCGCGCAATCGAAGGATGGTTGTTTGATGGTTCTTCTCGGCTTAGTTCTAATTCCCTTCACATTGGGCTTCTCGCTCTTCTTCATCGCAGGTGGAGCGTCCTACTTTTTCGGGTCCGGCGCAGGCACTCGACTGGGCAAAAAGCAGCCGCAACACACATCTAAAATCCAAGAGCTCGTAAATGAATTAGTGCAGGCAGGGCCACAAAACAAGGGCACGGCCTAACGAATAAGGTTAGATCGTGCGAAGCCACAATCTGAACCGTTTGTTGGACTAGCCCGGCCCCTGAGGGCTGAAGTCGCCTCATAGAAAATATCTTTTTGGAAATTGCTGTGGCTTGAAGCTCTGCTGGGATGATGGGCGCTTGATCGCCAGTGTCATGCGGGCTGTTGCCGCAGGCGATGCCCGATTCTAGCGTGTGTGCCGTGCATGGCACGAAGCTAGTCGGGTGCAAGTCCTGACAATCGCAGAGCCGAAGGACAAGTGCGTCGTCGCGAGGCGGGGCGCGGAGGAAGTCCAAGGCGAAATCGCGGGGTGATGAACAAAAACCGGATATGAGGCGTAGTGCATCCGGGGCCAGTGGGCACGTGACCACCAAGCCCTCCCTCTGCAAATGGGATGTATGTTGTAAATCCGGCACCTATGCGAGGAGTGTTTCGTGTCTTACCACGGGAGATCTCCCCGGTGCTTCAGAAGATAGAAGCTGGGCATCTGAAAACGGATGCTGAACACCGTGGAGAAGTCAGCAGACTTGGAGGCCCATCTTCATACAATCCTCTTATCGCTATTCAAATCGCTCTTGCTGGTGAATCTCACTTACAATAGGGGGGGGGAGTTGCGATCAGAGTTATCAGGAGAGTTAAGTATGGCCATTTACAAGCTGGGCAACGCTGACTTCGAGCAGTTGGAAGAAACAACGTTTGCTTCAGAAAAAATCAGCGAACGCTATGACCTGCAAAGATTATTGAAGAACCGAATAGACGTCATTGTGCCTGGCACTATGGTGATCGCGGAAGAGTTCTGTCGTTGGACTCAAAGTCAGCGGCGCATTGATCTGTTGGCGATAGACAAAGACGCAAATCTTGTCGTGATCGAGCTCAAGCGAACCCAAGACGGTGGGAGCATGGAGCTGCAAGCCTTACGCTATGCCTCTATGATTTCTACCCTTACATTCAAACAGGCCGCTGAGATCTATGCCGACTATGCTTCTATCGAGAGTCCTTCTCAGGCAGAAGAAGCACTATTGGAATTCCTGGAGTGGGATGAACCCAGGGAGGACGAGTTCGGGAATGATGTCCGCATTGTTTTAGTCTCAGGAGAGTTCTCTATTGAACTGACTACCTCAGTCCTGTGGCTCAATGATAAAGGGTTAGATATCCGATGTGTGCGCATGAAGCCATACCGGAATGGAGGAGAGTTGCTGGTCAATGTCGAACAGATTATTCCTTTGCCAGAGGCGGAAAGATTTCAGGTCGGTGTCCGCGAGAAGAGAGTTCGGCAAAAAAGCGAAAAAATCTCGAATGGAGATTTCACCAGAAGAGATGTTGTGATCGACGGTCAGAGCTACGCCGCTGTGACCAAGCGATTGCTCGCTTATTTGGTCGTGAAAGCGGCAATAAACAGAGGTGCAAGTATTGAGGCGGTAAGAGCCACCATGCCAGGAGGCAAATGGATAGTTCGCGAAGGCGGTGGCTGTCAAGCTAGTTGTCGCCTCAACGCGTGAATTATGCTGCCATTTCTAGCCCCTCATCCTTCTCTTTTTGTTCAGCTACTTTGATGATTTTTTGATCCGGATTCAGGTGAACCACGCTGACGTGCTGCCAGT
>JBDNGQ010000240.1:0-27914 GCA_041689205.1 Pseudohongiellaceae bacterium
ACGTTTGAATTTATACAACCGCTGGCAAGAACACAATTGGGTGAATTACCAGATTAGTTTGAAAATCACCATTTTGAAAATCGCCAAAAAGTGACGCAAGCACACGACTCTCGACGGTCACTACAACAAAGTCGGAACATGAAGACATTGAGTTTAACAAAACTGACTGACAAACGGCGCAATGAAAGGGTTGGCCTTTGAAGAAAAGGGCGATTATGCTTCCTGTACTCAAAGTAGGCGCATCGGTGCTTTGAGCACTTTCAGGAGAGCATCTGTGCGCGTGCAACGCAGGAGTGCAACATAATGGTGAATGACCCCCAGTCAGACCTGCCGCAAAGCTGCTTTCTGCTGGCTGATATTGGTGGCACCAATGCCCGCTTCGCCTGGGTGATGCCCGGCAGCGCTCAATTACAGTGCATAGAGCAGTTCACCTGCTCCGAATACGGGCGTTTTGGCGAGGCCCTGCAGGCTTATCTGGAGCGGCTTCGCGCACAGGGTGCCCCGAAACCTGTCAGCGCCTGTCTGGCAGTGGCCGCTTCAGTGCACGAAGATCTTGTCCGCATGACCAACTCTCCGTGGCAGTTCAGTCGCGCGGCGCTGGCCGCTGAACTCGGCTTCCCCGTGCATGTGCTCAATGATTTTTCTGCCCAGGCTTGGTGCCTGCCATTGCTGGAGGCCAATGCGTCAGAGCCTTTGGACGCGCAGAGTCTGCAGTGGTGGCAGAAGGTCGGAGCGGCGCCCGCAAGTGCCCGCACCATTGTGGGTCCGGGCACCGGCTTTGGCGCGGCCACCATGACGGCCGGTGGTGAGGTGCTGGAATCCGAACCCGGCCACGTGTCCTTTGCCCCTGTGACTGCTCACGAAGTGGCGCTGCTCAAGCAGCTGTGGCAGCGTTTTCCGCGTGTCTCTGTCGAGCACCTGCTTTCTGGCCCGGGGCTTGCAAACCTGTATTGGGCGAACTCCCGGCTGCAGGGTGGTGAAAAAGAGTTGTCTGCGGCGGCGATCGCGGCTGGCGCCGTTGAGGGCGAGGCAATCTGTCAACAGACACTCGAGGACTTCACGGGCATCCTCGGCTCGGTCTGTGGTGATATAGCGCTCTCGATGGGGAGTCTGGGCGGCGTGTATCTGTCCGGCAGCATGCTCGAAAAGATGGATCCCGTATTCAACAAGGCATTGTTCATGGCACGTTTTCTCGACAAAGGCCCTTTCCAGGGCTGGTGTACCCAGGTGCCCGTGGCGCGACTGTGCCTGCCTTACCCCGGCCTGACCGGTTGCGCACTCTTCAGCAGGACACGACATGGCAGTCATGCCTGACTATCCCCAGTTTCTCGCGGCCTGCGAGGCCCTGAGCGGAGAGGACACTGCGGCCCTCGAACACTTGCTGCGCCTGCATGGCGTGGCCAGCGAATACATCGAATTCTCCGGCAATATCGCCCACATCCCCTTGAGTGATCGCATCGATGTGCTGCAGTTCAAGGGCTGTGATCTGTTCACAGAGACTCGACTGGACGCAGCCAGGACACAGGAGGCACTCGCTCACGCCAGCATGCGGGACTGGCACCGTCTGCTGGAGCCCGCGACTGTACTGACCTCGGGTGGGCGCGAGTCGGTGCGGATGGTGCTGCCTGTTGCGCAGTTGGGACAGCGCTGGCGTTGGTGCGTCGATAGCGAGACTGGCCAGCACTGGCAGGAAGATTTCCACCCCGCCGAGCTGCGCGAGAGCGGGACTAAGCTCATGCAGGGGGTGCCCTTGAGCGCCCGCGAACTGTCCCTGACCCCCTTTTATAATCAGGCGCTGGCGCTGGGCTATCACCGCGTGTCGCTGCAGTGTCTGGAAGACGAAAGTGCGCTGGCCAGCAGCGCCTTGATTGTGGCGCCGGCCCGCTGCTTCGAGCCCGACTGGGCACTCTCCGGACAGCGCCTGTGGGGATTTTCTGTCCAGCTCTACACGCTGCGCAGCCAGCGCAACTGGGGCATGGGCGACTTTACTGATCTGCAAACCCTGATCACGCTTGCGGCTGCGCAGGGCGCCCAATTCCTGGTGCTCAATCCGTTGCATGCGCTGAATCTGCAGTATCCTGAACATTGCAGCCCCTACAGCCCGAATGACCGGCGGCGCCTGAATGTCTTGTATGTCGACCCCGAGCGCGAGCCTGAATTCGCAGCTATCGGCCCGTGGCCGGGCGACGCACAGAACCACGCTCGCCTGGCAGAGCTGCGCGGCCAGAGCAATGTAGACTGCGCTGCCGTAGCCGCGCTGAAGCTGGACGTGCTTGCTCAGATGTTCAAATACTTCGAGACCCAGCATCTGCAACAAGGCAGTCCACGGGCACAGGCCTTCGATGTCTTCGTGGCGGCCGGTGGTGACGCGCTGCAGGCATTCGCCACGCTGGAAGCTTCGCGCCTGGCAGGTTCGACCTTGCCATCTGCCGCCAGCGATCCCCGTTTCACGCTGTATACCCAATGGCTCGCCGAGCAACAACTGGAAGACTGTCAGCGCAGCGCCATTGCCGCAGGCATGTCCGTCGGCCTGGTGCGGGATCTGGCAGTCGGTGGCGATAGTGGCGGAGCGGAAGTCAGCCTTAATAGCGCGCTGTTCCGTTTGCAGGCCAGCATCGGTGCGCCGCCAGACCCCTTGGCGCCGCATGGCCAGAACTGGGGTCTGCCGCCGCTTGACCCTCAGGCGCTGCAGGACAGCGGCTATCAGCATTTCATCGACTTGTTGCAGACCAACATGGCACACTGCGGCGCGCTGCGTATCGACCACGTGATGGCCTTGATGCGTTTGTGGTGGTGTCCGCGCTACCCAGGCCGGGGTGCCGGCGCTTATGTGCACTACCCGGTGGACGATCTGTTCGCGCTGCTGCGTCTGGAAAGTGTGCGCAACCGCTGTCTGGTGATTGGCGAGGATCTGGGTGTGGTGCCGCCGGAGGTGCGTGCCTATCTGAACCAGTCGGCGGTGTTCTCCAATGTGCTGTTCTATTTCGAGAAGTACGATAGCAACCACTTCAAGCGCCCTGAACACTACCCGCAGAAGGCTCTGGCCATGGTGGCTAACCACGATGTACCGACGCTTGCCGCGTGGTGGAACGGCAGCGATCTGCGGCTGCGCCACTCGCTGGGCTTGATTGCCACGCCCGAGGTCCTGCAGGAACAGCTGCACTGGCGCCACTCAGAAAAGCAACAGGTGCTGCGCTGGCTGGCCGATCAATGGCTGCTGCCACCCAGCTGGCAGGAAGGACATGAAGACAAGGTGTTTGATCTGTTATTGTGTGCAGCCATTTTCCGCTGCAGTGGCCGCAGCAGCGCGCAGCTGCTGTCGATACAACTGGAAGACCTGGCGCTGCTGGAGTTTCCCGTGAACATTCCGGGTACCAGCAGCGAATATCCCAACTGGCGACGTCGCCTGCCTGTGGATCTGGAGGCGCTGCTTGCCTCCGACTCTGGCACCACGTTGCTTGCGGGTCTCAAACAAGAACGGTGCCCGCGCTGAAGCGCAGGGCTTTCGGAAGGACACGAGCGGATTGATGAAAAAAGACGACAGAACGCCCCGCCAGACCGGCCAGAGCTGGACAGCAGTCACAGCCAGCGCCGCCTCTAAACAGGATACCGGACTGCTGCTTCTCGGGGGCGTGCACGCGGAGGCGCTGGCGAGTCACAGTCGTCCGTGGTCGCTAAGCATCACCGTCCCGCCACTGGCGACGGTCCTGTTCGTACACACGGGGAAATCATGAAGCACACAGTCTCCCTGACAGCCGGCTCTCACTATCCGCTGGGTGCCACCTGGGATGGGGAAGGCGTCAATTTCGCCTTGTTCTCGGCCAACGCAGAACGCGTCGAGTTGTGCCTGTTCACCCCCGATGGTTCACGAGAAGTGCAGCGCCTGGAATTGCCGGAAGTCAGCAATCAGGTCTGGCACGGCTATCTGCCCAAGGCAGGCCCCGGCACGGTGTATGCCTATCGCGTCCACGGCCCGTGGCAGATTCATATGGGGCACCGCTTTAATCCTCACAAGATTTCTCTGGACCCTTACTGCCGCCAGCTGCTTGGCACATTCCAGTGGTCCGACACCCACTATGCCTTCGATATCAATCACGCCGACAAAGACCTGAAGTTCGACAAGCGCGACAACAAGGCATTCATGCCGAAGTGTGTGGTCGTGGCCGACCTGCCGATCAGCACAGCGCGGCGACCGCACGTACCCATGTCGAAGACCGTGCTCTACGAGACGCATGTGCGCGGGTTCACCATCAATCATCCCGGTATTTCGCCAGAGCAGCGCGGCCGTTTCGCGGGCATGGCCCATGACAAGGTGCTTGCTTATCTGAAAGCACTTGGCATCACCAGCGTGGAACTGATGCCGGTGCAAAGTTTCATCAGCGAGCAGTTCGTCAAGGAGAAAGGCCTCACCAATTACTGGGGCTACAATCCACTGTGCTTCTTCGCGCCGCATCAGGATTACCTGAGTGGCAACTCCATTCTGGAATGTCGGCAGATGGTCGAAGCCTTTCATGATGCCGGCATCGAGGTCATTCTCGACATCGTCTTCAATCATACGGCCGAAGGCGGGCGCCTCGGACCGAACCTGTCCTACCGCGGCATCGACAATCTGTCCTATTACCGTTTGCAGCCTGAAGACAAGCGCTATTACATCAACGACACCGGCTGCGGCAATACGCTGAACCTGATGCATCCGCGTGTGGTGCAGCTAATCATGGACAGCCTGCGTTACTGGTCAGGCGTCATGCAGGTTGACGGTTTTCGATTCGACCTGGCGCCTGTGCTGGGCAGAGAATCCTATGGCTTCGATCAGGGCAGTGGTTTCTTCGACGCCCTGTTGCAGGACCCTGCGCTGGCGGGTATCAAGATGATCGCCGAACCCTGGGACATCGGCCCTGGTGGCTACCAGCTCGGGCGTTTCCCCCCCGGCTGGAGCGAGTGGAACGACCGCTATCGCGACACCGTGCGCCGCTTCTGGCGCGGCGACGCGGGCGTGCTGCCGGAGTTCGCACGGCGTCTGCATGGTTCCAGCGACATTTTTGAGCACGGCGGTCGTCGACCCTCTGCCAGCATCAATTTCATCACCAGTCATGACGGTTTCACGCTCAATGATCTGGTGACCTACCGAGAGCGCTACAACCAGATCAATGGCGAAGAAAACCAGGACGGGCATCGCGAGAATCACAGCGACAACTTCGGCATCGAGGGGCCCAGCACGGACGCGACAATCCATGTGCTGCGCCTGCGCCAGCAGCGCAACTTCCTCACCACGCTGATGCTGTCCCAGGGCACGCCGATGCTGCTGGGGGGCGATGAGATAGCGCGTACCCAGTATGGCAACAACAACGCCTACTGCCAGGACAATCCGATCAACTGGATCAACTGGGACACCATCAGTGCGGACGGCCACAATCAGCAAGCGTTCGTTACGCATCTGACGAGCCTGCGTCGCCGCTTCTCTTATCTGTTTTTTGAACGCTATGTACACGAAGCGCAGGTGCCTGATGACCCGGAAATCCTCTGGTACAACGGCAGTGGCGATCTGATGCAGAGCAGGCACTGGCAGGAGCACCATGCCCGCACCCTGGGCTGCATGCTGGTGGGGCGCGACCCGGAAACGCTGCTGCGCGAGCGCCTGCTGATCGTGTTTCATGCCGATCGCGCTGCCTTCGGTTTCCGTCTGCCGGTTATCCCCGGCGTGGAGCAGTGGGAGATACTGATCGACACTGCCACGCAGAGCGGCATTCCCCGGCCGGATAATTGCAGGGTGAACAGCAGGTTGAATTTGTTCTCGTGTTCCAGCGTGGTTCTTCGGGCCCACAGCAGCACCAGCACGACTGACACCGCGACACCCCTGGGGCTTGCCCCGGCAATGATAATAAGATAACAGTAGTCTCACTTTACTCAAATGAGGTGCCCTATGGTGGAACACGGACCGCGGTATGTCAGCAAGCTCACACGCAATACCTATGCGCTGATTCTCGCGGGCGGGCACGGCAGACGCTGTGTTCCAGAATATCGACATCATTCGTGGAGAGATTCCCGAGTATGTGATGATTCTTTCCGGCGACCATATCTACCGCCAGGACTATGGCGAGATGCTGGCCTTTCACGCGGAACACGATGCCGACATGACGGTGTCCTGCATGGAAGTGCCGCTCAAGGAGGCTGCCGGCAATTTCGGCGTGATGAGTGTAGATAAAAATCAGCGCATTCTCGCTTTCAACGAAAAGCCCGCGCATCCGGAACCGGCGCCCGAGAATGCGGATATGTGTCTCGCCTCCATGGGCAACTATGTGTTCAAGACTGATTTCCTGTTTGAACAGTTACGCAAGGATGCCCGCAATGCCGGTTCCGAGCACGACTTCGGCAAGAACATCATTCCATCCATCATTGCCGACCACAAGGTCTGCGCCTACCGCTTCGTCGACCCGGCGGGCGATCAGAAAGCTTACTGGCGAGATGTGGGCAATCTGGATTCCTTCTGGATGGCGAACATGGAGTTGGTGTCCCCGACCCCGCCCTTGAATCTGTACGATCCGCGCTGGCCTATCTGGACCTTCCAGGAACAACTGCCCCCCGCCAAGTTTGTGTTCGACGATGATGACCGTCGCGGCGCTGCCATCGATTCCATGGTGTCTGCCGGTTGTATTATTTCCGGATCGACGGTGCGAAAATCCGTGCTCTTCTCGAACGTGCGGATACATTCCTATCCCAACATTGAAGAAGCAGTCGTCCTGCCCGATGTCGAAATTCAGCGCCACTGCAAGTTGCGTAAGGTCATCATCGATCGCGGATGCACGGTGCCCGAAGGCACGGTGATCGGCTACGATCGTAAGCAGGATATCAAGAAAGGTTACCGGGTAACGGCCAATGGCATCACGCTGGTCACCCGCAAGATGCTCGGGCAATCGGTGGGTGGAATTTAGGACGCAGGACGTATGCATATTGCGATGATTGCCGCGGAAAACGGGGCATTGACGGGCGGCAAGGTGGGCGGCGCCATGTCAGCGAAATCCATGCGCAGAAATCCTGAGTAGCTTTCATGTCGCCCATCCAGCAACGCCTGATTCCTTTTGTGTTCGTCTTCATCTGGAGCACGGGCTTTATCGCGGCGCGTTACGGCATGCCCTATGCCGAACCAATGACCTTCCTGTTTCTACGTTTCGTGGGCGTGTTGCTCATCATGGTTCCGCTGAGTCTGTTGTTCAGGGTGACCTGGCCCCCGCGTCGCCAGATCGCGCATATCGCGCTCGCCGGAACACTCTTGCAGGCCGGTTATCTGGGAGGCGTGTGGGCGGCGGTCAAACTGGGAATGACTGCCAGTCTGGCGGCGCTGATCGTGGGACTGCAGCCGATTATGACCGCGTGGCTGGCTGCGCTGGTCGCTGAAAAAGTCAGCAGACGGCAGTGGTTCGGTCTACTGGCAGGACTTGCGGGTGTGGGCATGGTGGTGATGGCAAAGTTCTCGCTGATCGGTCTGACCATCAGCAGCCTGCTGCTGTCCGTTGTGGCGCTGGTCAGCATCACGACCGGCACGCTTTATCAGAAGCGCTACTGCCCTGGTTTCGATCTGCGCGCAGGCTCGGTGATTCAGTTTAGCGCCTCGGCCATTGTCTGCCTGCCCTTCATGTTTGCCTTCGAGACGCGGGTGGTGGACTGGCAGCCGCCCATGATCGCCGCGCTGCTGTGGTCTATCGTGGCCTTGTCCATCGGTGCCATTTCGCTGCTGTTCATGATGATTCGCGATGGCGCGGCGACTAAGGTCACAAGCTATCTGTATCTCACACCACCAGTCACTGCGTTGATGGCCTGGGCGCTGTTCGCCGAACCCATCACCCTGACCACGCTGGTCGGCACGGCGATGACCGTTGTCGCCCTTTGGCTGGTGGTCAGGGAGTGAGTGCTGGTACGTTCAGATAAAGCTCAGTTCATTACTGAGGTGCGCCGATTGATAGCAGCATTGCGCCCGTGCAATGCTGCAGTGTTTGCACGGGCGTTTAGTTCGCGCCAGCCAGACGTTCAACAATGTCGTAGTGAACGCGCACGAAGCGGTATAACTCGCTTTCGATGATGCGCTCCTGATCGCTGTGAGCACCAAAACCCAGCGGACCATCTTCAGAGTCAATTCCTGGACCTATTCCATAGCATTGAATGCCTTTGGCACGCAGGTAGGCCATGTCTGTTGCGCCGGTGCTCATCACTGGCAGTACCGGGGCCGCATAGTGTTCCTGCATGACTGATTCAATCACCTGAAATGCCTCCGTGTCTATTCGCGCAGTAGCGCCTGGCCGCTGATTTCTGGCTGCCCAGGCAACATTCACGGCAGGGTCATTAATCACTGCACGAACCGTGTCGAGGAACTGTTCAGCATTCTCATCGGGTAGCAGTCGCACATCCAGCGTTGCGGTGGCTTCCGATGGAATCACATTGACACGATAACCACCGGTGACAATGTTGGGAGAAATAGTGCTGTGCAGGACGGCGGCATTACGTGGTTCATTAATGGCCAGATATTCCACTGCGGCCATGCCTTCTGCCGAATTTGGATTGAGTACTGCACGGTAGCGGGCAGCATTTTCTGGCGTGGAGATTGCTGCCAGCCGTGAAAAATACGAAGCGGTGGTGTCGTTCAAACGCACCGGTGGCTGCCAGGCGGCGATGGTTGCAATCGCCTGAGACAGATGGACTACGGCATTGCTGCGCAGTGGCACCGACCCATGACCGGAGATTCCCATACTGGTCAACTCAATGGCGCGGGGCAGTTTTTCAATGGTCTGAATTGAAGCATACGCGACCTGACCATTCTGCCGCACAACGCTGGCACCTTCGGCAATGCAATATTCTGCATCAATGGCATCGAAATGCTGATTAGCCATGAATTCGATGCCTATGGTGGTTGAGCCTTCCTCGCCGGACTCGGCCAGAAAAATCACGTCACGATCCAGTTCAATTCCCTGCCGTTTGAGCAGCAGCATGGTCATCAGCGCTGCGGCCACATTGTCTTTATCATCAACGGTGCCGCGACCATAGATCCAGCCACCCTCGCGGGTTGCGCTGAACGGCGGATGTGTCCATTTTTCGGCGTCTACGTTAACCACATCCTGATGAGCCATAAGCAGCAGTGGGCGCTTACTGCCATTACCTCGCAGTCTGGCAACGACGTTCGGGCGATTGGCTTCCAGCGAAAAGACTTCTACCTCAATACCTTCAGCCTGCAACACAGAGACCAGATAGTCACTGAGTGGCTTTTCAACGCCAGGCGGATCAGAGGTGTCAAAGCGAACGATAGTTTGAAAATGACGCAGCGTTTCTTCGTCTATGCTGGCCCAGTCCAGCTCAGATTGTTGAGCGTGCGTAGAACTGATGCACAGTGCAACTGCGAATAGCGACAGGCGGGGAAGTCTTATCACGGTAGTGCTCCGGAAGAGTAATTATTCTGCCAAGAGCATACGCTGTTTTATAGCTGCGCTACAAATCTGTTGCAGCGCAGCAGGGAATTAGCTGCGCCGTGCCTGGAAGATGCACAATGCGAACAGGACAATAAAGCCGATCAAGGCCAGTTCAGGAATGGCCAATCCCAGGAACACCCGGTGTACCTCGGCACAATTACCGTCGCCTTTGAGCAGGAAACTCAGCGTATCCAGGATCGGGAAGTTATCCAGCATGTAACTGAAACCTGGACCGCAGGCAGGTACCTGGTCTTCCGGAAGGTGCTGCAGCCAGATCTGCCGCAGCGCAAAATAGCTGCCGACCACACACATGGCTGCGCCCAGGTAGCCATAACGTTTACGGCCGGTGCGGCCAGGATTGTGTATAGCTGCAGCCAGACAGATGAGACCGACCAGGATAACGAAGACACGTTGCGTGATGCACAGCCCGCATGGCTGCAGAAACATGACATGCTCCATGTACAGAACCAGGGCAATAATCACCAGCGAGCCGATAAAGATAAGCAGATTCAATAAACGGGAATTGGGCATCAGGGTGAGGAGTCTATCCAGCATCGTTACGGTCTCATTTAAAAAGGTGAACTTAACAGCGAGCTGTTCGCTAAGTGGCGCTTATTCTAACTGAACCACACAGTATGTATATGCTCAATCATTGATCCAGATGCTGTCATGGAACCTGCGTCGGACCTCGTGTGCGGGACCGCAACTTATCGGAAACTATTCCATTGTTCGAGATATTCATCGAAGCTGATGTCGTCGCTGGCCTCAATAGCGGCCTGCTTTGCTATCGACTGGGCGCTTACTGAAATTAAATGATCAAGCTGCTTTGGTGCTATTGTCTGCTCACGAAACCAGGCCTGGTGGGCCAGTGATTGCTGCAAACCAAAGGCATAAAAAGCCAGGTTGTCCTTTTTCAATGCCTGCAGAACTTTTGCTGAGGGCGTTAGTTCCGAATCCTCGACCTTTGCTGACTGAGCCTGGACGCTTTTGCTGCAGGCATCAGTTTTATGTACCTGATCGAGCAATGCAGCGCTATACCGGGTTTCGGCCACCAGATCGCGCGCCCATTCGCGCATCGACAGCGGCTTACCCTGATGAGAAAGTTTCAGTTCCGGGTCGCGGCCATTGTTTACTACTGCGGCCAGATTAGTCTCAGTTTCAAAATATTCCTGTTCGGTGCATTCAGGGCTGTCGGCCAGCAGGCAGAACAGCAGGAAGGAGTCCAGAAAGCGAATTTCCTCGGCATCAATACCCAGCGGCAGGAAGGGATTCAGATCGAGCACCCGTACTTCCACGTATTGAATACCATGATCTCTCAGCAATTGCAGAGGACGTTCACCCGAAGTGCCGACTCGTTTTGGTCGTATAGTGGCGTAGAACTCGTTTTCCAGCTGCAGCAGATTGGTATTGATCTGCAGATGCGTACCATCTTCTCTGCTACCGATAGCAACATAGGGCTCATAAGGTGTCGACATGGCTTTCTGCAGACTTTCGAGATAGTTAGAGAGCTCGTTGTAGCACACGAAAATGGATTTTTGTGCCTCACTTTTATATCCGAGATTACTCATCCGCAGACAGGTTGCATCCGGTTTGTATAAAGTAGCGGAGTCAAGAAGTTGCAGATCGTGCGGACGCCCTCTGGCAAAGCAGCGGCAAACGGTTGGTGAGGCCCCGAACAGGTAAACCAGCAGCCAGGCGTAACGATGATAGTTGCGGATCAAATGCAGGTACTGCCGAGTCTGGAATTCCTGCAGCGGTTCAGTGGATTGTTTGAGTACCCGGTAATCAGCCCAGAAAGATTCGGGCATCGAGAAATTATAATGAATGCCGGCCACGGTCTGCATCAGGCGACCATAGCGATGGCCAAGGCCTTCACGATAAAGCGTTTTTAATCTGCCGATATTGGAGCTGCCGTAGCGCGCCAGTGGAATCTGATTGTGGGTCTCCAGAATGCAGGGCATGCTGGATGCCCACAGTGTTTCGCCGTCAGCGAGTTGCGCATAGGAAAAATTGTGCAGGTCCGCCAGAAATTGGAGGCAGGCATCAATGTCAGTGAATGTTGGAGTAATCAGCTCCAGCAGTGCTTCCGAATAATCGGTAGTGATATAAGGGTGGGTCAGTGTAGAGCCAAGCGCTGCCGGATGATCGGTTTGCGCGAGTCGGCCATTGGGAGTAACCCGCAGGCTTTCTTTTTCTATTCCGCGGACAATCTGTCCCCACTCTGATTTAAATTCAGGCAGATTAAAATGCGCCAACGCTTCCTTAAATGTACTCAATTATCTTACTCAGTGTAATCCATCATTTTATTGTTGGGGAGCTGGATGCTTTAAGACAGCCTCATCAAAGTTAACCGCTTCCGGCCTGGGCCGGTCCCGCAGCGACGATTGCTTCAGAGACTTTGAAGCGCGCAAAATTGTTGCGGAACTGCTGGATTAAATCTGCAGCTTTCGCATCATATGCGGCCGGATCACTCCAGGTATTGCGAGGATTAAGCAGATTGCTGTCAACACCAGGAATTTCTTTTGGGATGGTCAGATTTAAACCGGGCAGATGTTCAGTGGCCACAGTGCGCAGCGCACCATTTTGTACCGCAGCTATAACTGCACGCGTAGCAGGAATGCTGAAACGCTTGCCGATACCGTGAGGACCACCGGTCCAGCCGGTATTAACCAGGTAGACCTGGCTGCCGAATTCTTTAATGCGTTTGATCAGCAGATCTGCATAGACTCCGGCGGGACGCGGGAAGAACGGTGCGCCGAAGCAGACTGAGAAGGTTGAGTTGATGCCAGAGCCGGCGCCAACTTCGGTAGAACCAACCAGAGCGGTATAGCCGCTGAGAAAATGATAAGCGGCGGCTTCTTTCGACAGAATAGACACCGGTGGCAGCACGCCCGTCAGGTCGCAGGTCAGGAAAATGATTTCGCGCGGTTCGCCGGCACAATTGGCGGCAACACGTGATTTGATATGAGTCAGTGGATAACAGGCGCGTGAATTTTCAGTCAGCGTGGTGTTGGCGTAATCTGCAACGCGGGTTTGCTCATCGATGGTCACGTTTTCAATGACGGCGCCAAACTTGATAGCGTCCCAGATTACCGGCTCATTCTTGTGGCTCAAATCGATGCATTTTGCGTAGCAACCGCCTTCGATATTGAACACGGTATCTTTGCCCCAGCCGTGCTCATCATCACCGATTAACTGACGGCTTTCATCGGCTGAAAGCGTGGTTTTACCGGTGCCTGACAGTCCAAAGAAAAGACAGGTGTCGCCATCAGGGCCAACGTTGGCGGAACAGTGCATGGGCAGCACATCCTGGGCAGGTAACAGGTAATTCTGTACCGAGAACATGGATTTTTTCATCTCACCAGCATAGCGCATACCAGCAAGCAGCACTTTACGCTCAGCAAAGTTGATCATCACAGTGCTGTCTGAATTAGTGCCGTCACGAGCCGGTTCGCACACAAAGCCCGGGGCACTGACAACCTGCCAGATATCTTTATTGTTGGGGTTATAGTTGTTCATGGCTTTGATGAACAGGGTGGTGCCAAACAGACAGTGCCAGGCATACTCAGCGGTGACAGAGACTGGAATGTAATGAGCGGGGTCAGCACCGACGTGCAGGTCGGCTATGAAGACGTCTTTGGCTGCAAGATAATCATTAACCCGCGCCCACAGTGCATCGAATTTTGCAGGTTCAAACGGCTGGTTAACAACACCCCAGTCAATTTGATCACTGCTGCCAGGTTCTTGTACGATGAATCGATCTTTGGGGCTGCGGCCGGTACGTGCACCAGTTTCAACTACCAGGGCACCATTATCTGCGAGTCTGCCTTCGCTACGTTGCAGTGCAATTTCGACCAGATGACCTGGCGCGAGATTGCGATAGATGGTGCGATTGTTCTGTTTGGTAATTTCCTGAATAACTTGTGTCATGCGTTGGGTTCCTGATCGCTGCAGCGCTGATTTTGAGAAGATTGATCCCAGAGCCTGTCGAGGTGCGTTTTTCCGCTTAAATTGAAGGCGGCATTATGCCCAAAAATGTCGAGGCTGAATACAAGGACGCTTTAGTCTGTGAAATGTTTCATATCGGTGCGCAGACGCCTGTCCTTCTTGTTCGGCTTGCTTTGTGGCTGCAGCATTACCGCCTGGAATTTGCGCTGCTCAGCAAGCTGTTGGCGTTTGTGCACGCTTTGCTGGGTTTCCTCATAGAGTAATTGAGCTTCCGGGGCACTGCGGCGGTGCTCAGAAAGCGCCTTTACCAGCAGAATCTTCTCATCCCAGCCTTGTCGCACAGCCAGCACAGTGCCGACGGATATTTCTTTGCCCGGTTTCACTTTCTGCTCGTCGCAATTAATCTTGCCGCCTTCTATCGCTTGTTTGGCAAGTGAGCGGGTCTTGAACAGACGTGCGGCCCACAACCATTTATCGAGGCGGACCTTTTGCAGAGGCTGGGTAGAATTGTGGGCGCTGGAATCCGGGGCTTTCATCCGTTGGAAACCTTTTTGTTAGTCAGCATTGGCGGCATGATCTGACGAAAGTCTTCTATCTGCCGAAATTCCTCAGCGGCCAGGGGTGGGTATTGACTGTCAGGCTGATGAATTGCCAGCAGGTGTTTGATGCCCTCTGCACGGGCTCTTCTCAGCACCGGCAGGGTGTCATCAATTAACAGAGTGCGCTGCGGATCAAAATGTTCGACTGTCAACAGATCACTCCAGAATCCAGTTTGTTCTTTCGCCTTGCCCAGAGTATGAGAGCTGATCGTGCTGTGAAAATGACCTTCTATTCCGGTGTGATCCATCTTCAACGCCAGGCTGTCGGGATGGGCATTGGTAACCAGCAGCACTCTTTTATCATGCTGGCGCAGCCGTTCCAGCAGTTCAATCGCATAGGGGCGCACGGCTATTCTATGGCGTGTGTCTGCTTTGAGCTTCGCAATATCCAGATCGAGTGTTGCCGACCAGAAGTCCATGCAGTACCAGTCCAGCGAGCCCTGGACAGAGGCATATTTACTAAAGATCAATTCTGATGCCTGTTGCGGAGTGAGGCCATGTTTCTGGCCATAAACGGCAGGCACATGAATTTGCCAGAAAAAATTGTCGAAGTGCAGATCCAGCAGGGTGCCGTCCATATCGAACATCACAGTATCTATAGCGGACCAGGTAAGCATAGGTATGGGGCCTGTACAGTGAAGAGAATTGCACTGTCACCCGGTATGTTAAACCATCATCTGGCACAACGCACCCGCACCGGTAAAAACGTTAGGGGCAGGATATGGATATCGGGTATAAAGCCTGTTGATAGAAATACTGTTAATGGAGAGCTGTTTAAGATGGAAGACAGGGTGTTATTGGCCGGGGCGATCGCCATAGCGAAACAGGCTGGCGAGGAAATACTGGCTGTCTACAATCGCAGCGGCAGGGTAGACGTTGAGTTTAAACAGGATACTTCGCCACTTACCGAAGCTGATACCCGAGCGCACCAGATCATCGTGACCGGCTTGCAGCAATTAGATGCTCAGATTCCGATTCTCTCTGAAGAAGCGAATCCTGAATCATGGCAAACGCGCAAGCATTGGCGCGGCTACTGGCTGGTTGATCCGCTTGATGGCACCAAAGAATTTATCAGTCGGAATGGCGAATTCACGGTCAACATCGCCTTGATTCGCGATGGTGATCCGGTGCTGGGCGTGGTGTATGCGCCGGTGCTGGATACCTGTTACAGCGGTCTGGTTGATTCTGAACCAAGCGCATTCAAGCAGCAGGGCAGCGCTCAGCCGGATAGAATAAAGATCAGTCCTTTAGAGATTCTGAGCTATGGCGCGGCCGACAATGCAGTAGCGATGTTGCGGATTGTTGCCAGTCGCAGGCATGGAGGCGAGGCTCTGCAGACATTATTAGTGCGTCTTCGCGAAAAGTGCAGGCAGGTGGATCTGGTTAATATGGGCAGCTCTTTGAAAATCTGTCTGCTGGCTGAAGGCCGGGCTGATTTCTATCCTCGTCTTGCGCCTACCTCAGAGTGGGATACTGCTGCCGCGCATGCTATTCTTCGCGCCGCGGGCGGTCAGATCTATTGCACTAATTTTGAAACGCTTAGATACAATCAAAAAGAATCATTGTTAAACCCATCCTTTCTTGCAGTAGCTGATCGACACGCGGCCTGGCCGCAACTGCTGGGAGAGATGCCGCATATTTAGAAAAACAGTTCAGTCAAAAAATGTGACAGTAAAATATTTTCCCGGAGATCAGTAATGAAGCAATTTATACATGTTTCAACCATTCTTATCGTTGCGTTCCTGTTAAGTGCCTGCAGACCAACCCCGACCGTTACAGAGCCGGTTGTGTTGGCTGATTTCGATGCTCTGGCAGCAGGCTGGAATGCCATCGAGCCGGGTGGCGAAACCATTTGCTCAGACGGCACGCCTTATAAATTTTTTGTGCGCCCCGGTGATCCTGAAAAATTCATGTTCTACCTGGAGGGCGGTGGTGCCTGCTGGGCTGGTAGTAATTGCGATCCGGATATTCGGCCCAGCCATCAAGTCAATCTGAGCCGGACTGATCCAAACCGTGCTCATGGTGTGTTTGCCTTTGATCAGCCAACAAATCCGTTCGCGGATTACACAGTAGTCATGGCACCTTATTGCTCTGGTGATGTCCACCTGGGAGATATAGAACAACAGTATCAGATACCGACCTTTGATGAGCACCAGGGGCACGAGCTGACCGTTCGTCATCGTGGTGCAGCAAACGCAAATGCCGCACTGGACTGGACCTACAATCATCTGTTTGCACCGACAACTGTATTTGTAACCGGCTCCAGCGCAGGGTCTATCCCTTCGCCGTTTTATGCGGTCAAACTTGCCGAACAATATCAACAGGCCCAGGTAATTCAGTTGGGTGATGCATCCGGTGGCTATCGGGGTTTCGCAGACTTCAGCCCTTACGAGGCCTGGGATACCGATGTCGTAGTTGCAGATCTGGATTATTTAGCCAGCATGGCCGCGGAGGACTTCAGCTTCCATCATCTTTATATAGCGGCAGCGCAGGCCAACCCGCAGATTACGCTGGCCTCATTTGATACCGTGGAAGACTCAGTGCAGAAGCAATTTCTGGCTCTTGGCGGCACCCCGGCTGAATTTCTGCAACCGCTGCTGGAGGCTAATCTGGCAGAAATAAGCCAAGCAGTTCCCGACTTTCGCTATTTTGTAGCAGGTGGCGATATGCATACCATACTGTTGCGCCCGGAGATGTATTCTTACAAAGCAGATAATGTTCTGTTTGTTGACTGGCTGAGCAGCCTTGCCAAAGGTGAGTCGGTTGCTAATGCGCGTTGCGCAGATTGCTCGGTTGCGGAGTTATCTGATTAGGTTTTGAATTGAACGGGCGCCATAGATGGTGCCCGTTAAAACGCAGCAGACCTGAAGTTCTTGCAAGTCCTCCTATCCGGTTTTCCCCTCAGTTCAAACGTCTCGGCCTATATGCATCCATTAAGGTTAAGGAATATTTTTGCAGATTTTTATTGTAATGAGAATCGTTATCATTTACATTTAGCTTTAACGAATGTCTGGTGCCATTTTTATGAAGATGCCAGCAAAAAGATCAATCGAACCTGTAGTGGAGAAGAAAGCAATGCGCCCTGTTAAACCCCTCCCCCGTCAAAGGATTCTACCTGCAACTATCGCAACCTTGTTGTTGCCGGTGTTTGCTTATGCAGAAGTCCCCTTGACACGTATTGATGTCATCGGCGAGGGCATTGAGGCGGTGACGATTCAGCCAGGTTCAGTCGGCATAGTCAGCAGGGAAGAGCTGGAACTTATGCAGCCAATGTCTACGGAAGCAGCACTGCGAGGCGTGGCGGGCGTGGTGATCAAACCGGAAGAGGAGTCCGGGATTGTGGCTAATATAGGTATCCGTGGACTAAGCGCGGGAGACTACAAATCGCTGATTCTTGAGGATGGCGTGCCGGTAGCACCGGGACTTTTCGTCGGTAATGGTCGCTACTACAACCCACGCATTCAACGCATGGAAGGTATTGAAGTGTTAAAAGGGGCGGCTTCCCTGCGTTACGGCCCCAATACCATTGGCGGCGTAATTAACTACAAAACTAAAAATCCTATCGATGGCTTCGCATTGTCCACCCGTGCCGGTTCCTTCGGCTATCGCGAAGGAATGCTTGAGGCGGGTGGTACTTCTGCCTCCGGCAATGCCACAGCGGGAATATTTTATACCCGCGCTGAAAGTGATGGTTTTCAGAATAAAGGTTATGAGATGGACGACCTGATGATCAAAGGTGGTCTGCTGATTGGAGATAATCAGACCTTGAGCGCCAAGATCACGCGTTACAGCAATGATGCCAATATTTCATACCGGGGTTTGTTCATGGATGACTACCGGGAAGGCCGCAGTTTTAATCCGGCGCCAGACGACTATTTCCTGACGGAGCGGGATTCAATCGACCTCAATCACGAGTGGCGTATCAACAGCGACGCCAGACTTAACACAGTTGTGTACTGGAGTGAGATGAATCGGGATTACTGGCGTTTTGATGTCAACTCCAAAGCATCAGCTGACGCCGGGCGCTGGGTTTACAAGGATACGCTCAATGGCAACAATCGCGCCTTTGATCGGCGTGGTATTGATTCACGACTTAACATTTCACACAACACTTTTGGTTTTGAAAACCAGACGGAAATTGGCATTCGACTGGATACGGAAAATTTGTATGATCGTCGCGTGCGCGCTACCCGGGCTCAACCCCGCGACGGTATCACCGATCGCAGTAAAGATGATTCTGCCGACAGTGCAGCGCTGTATGTACAGAATCGTTTCATAGTCACTGATCGTCTGGCGGTTACGCCTGGTGTGCGGGTCGAAAGTTACGAGCAAAAGACCGACGACCGATTTAATAATGCCAATGATGGCAGCACGTCCAATGTTGAGGTGATGCCAGGTCTGGGCGCCACTTATGAGCTCACGCCAGGCGCACAGATTTACGGCAGCATTTATGATGCGTTCTCACCCGCGCAGAATGATGCTGCAATTGACGGAGGCGAAGATCAGGGACTCGAGGCTGAGAGTTCACTGAACTATGAACTGGGAATCCGCGGTTATAAAGATCAGTTAGTGTATGAGCTGACTGCTTTCCGAATGGAGTTCGATAATCAGATTGTTCCTGCGATCAGTAATATCTTTGTGAACTCCAATGGTGGCAAGACCCTGCATCAGGGACTGGAAACCTCAATCGGTTATGGTACTGATACCGGGCTGCGCTTCGACGCGAATGTAACCTGGGTACCTGATGCCAAATTTGTTGGTGATCGGCTGTCTTCAAATGGCAGTGTCTCATCAACCCGCGACGGTAATCGGGTACCTTACACACCGGAGTTGGTCGCTAACCTGCGCATTGGATACCAGATGGGTTCATTGAACACGTCACTGAGTGCGAACTATCTCAGTTCACAGTACACAGATGCCGCTAACAGTGCAGCGCTGGCCGAGAACACCAGTGGCTTCTTTACTGGTCGGATCGATTCCTATACGACGATAGACTTCAATGCTTACTACACTGTCAATGAACGTTTGAATGTCTTTGGTGCAGTAAAAAACCTGACTGATAAACGCTATGTTGCCAGTCTGCGTCAAGGGATTTATGTCGGACCTTCACGCAGCGTCGAAGTAGGCGCGAAACTGATGTTCTGATTGTTTCTGGTTTGAGTCATAAACCAGCGTTGACAGGATCTGCGAGCTGATTATCTGTAACAGTAAACCGGGCCAGCCCAATCAGCTGCCCGGAATCTGTGATAACGCGTACCTGCCAGCGCCCGGCTGACCCTGCACCGAAATTGAGCTTATGGCTCCACGCCCGATAGCCAGCCTCGCGCCCGCCTTGGATGTCCAGGTGAATCCTGTCCACTACAGTACCCTCATGTGTCCACACATGATGGATCTGTTCCTTCAGCCCTCTGGGCGCACGCACTGCCGTCCACACATAGAGCCCGTTCTGATTAAGCGTTGTCATATCAAATTGGGTGAGCGCCTCGCCCGGAACCATTTTTTCCTGATCAATCTCCAGCGTCAGAACAATGCTGATCATCTGCAGCGCAGCCGGCGGAATCCAGCTGCGCACACTCCATATGCCGACACCGAGCACCAGCAGCACCAGTAGCAGCATTGGTAATCTACGCCAATTGCCGTGCGACAGCAGGCTCAGACTGGGCAGACTTAACAACAACGCCATTCCCAGCGCAAGCGCCAGAGTCTGCTCAGTGGTGAGATAGAGGATCAGCGGCAGCACAATCAACAGCACAGCGAACAGCGCGAACGCATGAAAAGAAACGAACAGAGGACGGCGGGGTGCCAGGTGATTGTAATAGATCGGATCAATGATTGAGATAAGCGCACAAAGCATCAGCACAGCGGTGAACAATGCCTGCCCATGACTCCAGTTAGTGACCGCCAGAAAGAACGGCAGCGCAAAGAACAGACTTTCCTGATGCACCATCTGTGTGGCAAAGCGCATCGCAGTGGGTGGTATGTCGAAGCCAAAGCGCCGCAGAATACCAGCTCTCAGCCAGTTTTCCAGTACCAGCCACAACCAGCTAACCAACATCAAAACCGCGATCACCTGCGCAAAGGCTTCCCGATTTTCAACCAGCAGGTAGCTCGCCGCGCCGGAGATAAAGCCAACCAGTGCCATAAGCTTTGGCCAGCGGGTTATCAAGGCGACCAGCCGAAACAGAGTAGCGCGGATTAGTGGCAGGCGAATAACGTACACTAAAGTGGCCTTGTCCTGAACCAGCCAGTAATCGAAAATCTCGGAATTTTGGCGTATGGCGCCACAAAAGTGACGGCATGCACATGCTCGACATCAAACAGCGTCAAGGTATTGTACTGCGGTGACCAGGCGTCGCGCGGTGTGCCATCCTGTTGATAGAACTGCAGCAAGCCGCCCCAGTCCGGGTGCCAATCCTGTGCAAAACTCATCACATAAGCGACACGGCGGCCTTCGTCGGGGTTAAAGTCATTATGACGGGTTAGAAAGTTGCCGGGCAGATAACGGGTAGCCTGCGCCGATGCTGCCTGAATATCCTGATGACCGCTGATGTCACGAATCAGGGACAGCATGGTTTCGGAATTAAGCAAGTTGGCGAACTCGCTCAATACGCTCGGTCCCGGGTCCCGGTGCTGTCCGGTAATATTGTTTCTACCATAGAGAAAACCGCAGCCCTCGCTGGCATTCTGATAAATTTTTTCCTGAAGATTCTGCATATCCACAGGGGACAGGTTTCGCATTTCTGCGTCAGTCAATACGCCGTTGGCGCCATCGATATTAAACGCACTGGAAAACGCGGTTTCAGTATCCAGGCTTTGCAGAAGCAGATCGGCATTGTCCGGCATCAGGAAAGGATAAAGGCGGACACGCTTATCCAGCATATATTGCTGTTTGATGGAGACGGGGTCGATGTTGGGATTGTGGTGAACAGTCAAAATTTTAGCTCCGGCTTTCCTTAGTTAAGATCTTTACGCTGGAAGCAATAATCAGAAGATTCATAATTATCTCTCCGCAGGCTGGCCGCAAGACATTACCCGAAAATACGGATTTCAGGAACGTATTTGTTTCCTTAGGGATATTAGAAACTTGAACCGGGTTCAAGGAGAAATTCAATTTCAGCAGCGCTGGATTCTCGCCCGAGTATGCTGTTTCTGTGCGGATAGCGCCCGAATCTGTCTATGATGGCTTTATGTCGTAATTCAAAATCAAGGTTGTTCGCCAGGCCATTTTGTTCATATAAGGCCACCGCAGTCTTATGAATCTGACGCGACTCACTGTGCATATAAGGAAGATAAAGGAAGCTCTTCTGGATCGGTGTCAGCGAGGCATCGACACCTTTTGCAATGGCTTCCTGAGCCAGAGCCAGGGCCAGTGGATCAGAGGCAAAGGCGGCAGCTTTGTCTCTGTAGATATTCCTCGAAAATTGATCCAGAACCAGAATTTCCGCAAGACATCCCTCGGCACTCACGCGCCAGCCGAACAACTCACACCGGTTTGCCTGCTGATGTAAATCATAAAATCGTTCGCTGATTAATTGATCAAATTGTGGATCTTTTGCCCACCATTTTTTCTGCTCTATCTCTTCAAACCAGAATTTAAGTACTTGCTGATACATAGTTTTATCCTTGCAAACCCGACGATGAGTATATTACCTCAATGCATGGCAGCTGCCTTCAGCGACTGCGACATTGAGGTTCGTGGACGTTTTCGGACTTGCGGGAGCATCTGTATGGTGCAGTAGCTATATCATGTAGAGAATTCAGTCATCACGATCATTCTCGAGGCTCTGTCCACCGTCCCTTGGAGCGATGGGGCTATACGCCATCAATGCCAACGCTACCGGTCCTTGGAACCGGGATTTTTCCGCTATTCCAGTGGATCGTGTTACCACCGTTGACGATTTGGTTTGTCCGGCGCCAACTTACATGATGTGCCAGTTCATAGAACATGGAGTCCAGGCTCTTGGGGGAAAGCTTTCTCTGATCTCTGTACATATTCTGTCTCATTCCGATCACCTGATTCTGGTTTAATCCGATCATTCATTCTGAAAGTATTCGATCACTGATTCTGGTTTAATCTGATCAATTTTCTGGAGGGCGTAGACTTGAATGGAGATAGCTTCTATTCTACTTTGACTCCTCGGTTTAAGCCTTTTCGGCCAGGAGCGCATTCCAACGATTCCAGTCCAGACAAGGATCCACCTATGCGCCCGCTGCTCATCTCACTCATCCTTCTGGCTACCGCGCTTCCGGCATGGTCGGCCGACCCCCTGCAAGTTGCAATCAGCGTTGCCCCCGAGCGGCCCTTGATCGAGCGTATGGCCGATTCTCAACATCTGAACTTCGATCTGCTGGTCGCCAATCAGAGTGCAGTCGCGGTGGATATCGACCGGGTTGAGCTGAGCGTGTTCGATGCTTCCGGTGCGCTGCTGCTGCGCCGGTTCATCGACGGCAACGGAGTCCGTCCCAGCATCGAGGTGCTGGGCAACCGGCGCATCGACGCTGGGCAGAGCCGGCTGCTGTTCAATCCCTTCGACACCCTGGACAATGAGCTCGATATCGCCAAACTGAGTTTCGTGTTCGAGCTGTCCAACGAAGACGGCAGTGTGCGTACTCAGCAGAGTGTCGATATCAGTCCCCAGGCCTATCGCAACCACGCTGCCTACCAGCTGCCGCTGCAAGGCCGGCAAATCAACTACGACGGCCACGATGCCTATGGCCATCACCGCCGCTTCGACGTCGAATTCGCCCCGATCAAGCAGATGGGCTTCAAGCGCAACGCCATGCGCTACAGCTATGATTTCGTGCCGGTGGATGCCGATGGCACTATGTTCGAGGGTGATTTCACGGCCAATGCCGACTGGTTCGGCTTCGGTGCCGTCATCCGCGCGATTGGCGATGGGGTGGTGGTCGCAGTAGAAAACACTCAGCGCGACAACTGGCAGTTCGACTAGAGCAAGTTGGCCGAGGATAAAATGGTGCTGTTCGGCAACTACGTGGTGATTGATCACGGCGGCGGTGAGTTCGGCGTTTACGCGCATGCCCAGCAGGGCAGCATTGTGGTCAAGGTCGGGGACAAGGTGGCTCAGGGCGCGAGCATCGCCAAGGTTGGCGCCTCCGGCAGCGCGTTCTTCCCGCACCTGCATTTCCAGCTGCAGTCCGGGTCGGACCTGGATGCTGAGGCGCTGCCTTCGTATTTCAACGGCTTTTCGCGCGTGCTCGGCGCCAAGCGGTTGGCCCGTTCTGACGCCAGTGTCGACAGCGGCGAGATTGTAGAAGCTGAATGAAGCCCAACGACTGGTCAGGTGTTTACCATGCACAGCAGCCAGCAGCCAGTAACCAAGAGCCGATGCGTGAAGGCCATCTAGACTTCCTGCGTTTGACCAGGTCTGACGTTGAGGATCGCTACTTCAAGTACCACTGGACTCTCCTGTGCCTGATAAAACTGGAATTAAGCCGAGCTTTTAATTCGAGTCGCGAAGCGGCTTCGGCGTGAATGACATGTTAGCCCCCGCGCGCCACTGTATTGCGACCTCGCATAAAAGCAGCGGCGCAACCCAGGAAAGCCAGATGAACGCCTGACCACCACCTAATTCGGCGATAGCAGGAACCCTGCTGGCGATTCGGCAAAAAACGAACGCCCATGCGAGGACATAACTGCGGATCATCCAGTCCCGGTGTGCGTCAAAGCGCCGGTTGCGCACAGCGCGATAGGCCATGGCGGCAGCCGCGAGCCATGCCAGCGCAAGCGTGACTAGAGAAGAAGAAATATTGGTGAGGACTACCGACGGATCACTTTTATGCGCGGGGCTCAGCGCCAGAGCGATTGCTGTGATCGCGCCAACAGAACCGCCGAGTAGATAGACGCGCCCCACCAGCTTATGGAATTTGAAATGTTTGCGCGTGGCACCGACATACATATTGATGCCGCCAAAGAACAACATCAAAGATCCGCCGAGCATGTGCACGTACAGCAGGCCGAAGTGCCCCGGGTGTTGAAGGGAGTTTTCCAGCGTGGCAACTGGAAAGGCGATAAGCCACCAGGCCAGCATGCTGGAAATAAGGGCGGCGAAAAGTAGCATGCCCGTGGGCGAGAGCCACCAGGAGCGATTGTTTTCTTTAGGGATACTCAAGGTTTCCATAGGAGCTAACGCCTTTACCAGGATCGCGGAGCGCGTCCTTTTTGATTTGATTATATGGTGCTGGCTGCGACCAGTCATGCGCTTACAAGCACATACCAGAATGTCTGTTCTGCACGTGTGTAGTGGCCTTGCCAAACTGCGACACTGCGACACTGCGTCAGTGCGAGCACACGTACAATTTACTCTTTTTTGGCTTGCCTGGCGATCAGCAATTCGAGCCGTTTAAGCTCCCGTAAAATACGATTCGTATGAAGCTGCATGAAGAGTAGCAAACGAATGACTACCAAAATTATGATGCTCATTCCGGCGGCGGCTCCCCAATAAAACAAGTGACGCAATTGCGTTGCTAAAGCAAATTGATAAATCGCGTATGCGAGCAGGGGCAGGAGCAGAATAGCGACTACAAGAAAGCTCACATGAATCCACGTTAGCGGCCCATTAAATATGCCGACCAGCTGTCGAACACTGCTGGGCTCCTGTTCAAATTTCGCCAGAAATTCGGCATCCTCGTCATTAAGGGCACTGCGTATTGCATCGTCGAGTTGATTCATCTTGATTCTCCTTCAAAGTGTTGACGTAATTTATTGCGAGCATGAAATAGTCTGGTTTTGATCGTGCCAGCTGGCGCCTTGAGTGCGATGGCTATTTCAGCCACTGATAGTCCGTCGCGATAGAAAAGTGCCAGTGCGGCACGTTGAGTTGGAGGAAGGTTTCTTAACGCACTGCGAAGATCGCCGTTAATATCGCTGTTATGAATTACCGTTTCTTCATGCTCATCGGTCCATTCGCTCTCTTTGTTCCAGTAAGGTTTGCGCATGATGTCTTGACACCGGCTGGTGACAATCGCGAACGACCAGGCAGGAAATTTCGCAGGCGCATTCAGTCGACCCAGGCCGCGCGTTATGTTCACCCATGCGTCTTGCACTGCGTCAGTCGCGTAATCGCTGCCACTGAGCAGGCGACGTGCATGCGCGTGATGGCGAGGGCGCCATCTTCTGGCTAATCGATCGAGTGCCTCGCGATCGCCCTCTACGGCAAGTATCACGAGCATCTCATCAATCGCATTATTTAAATCTTGGGCCATAGGGTTTCTTCCTGATCTGCTCTTATAGTCGAGCCAGGATCATCTTTGGTTCAATAGCAATAGAAGTTATTTTTTTCTACCAGGTTGCTGATGGGATATATTGGTTAAAAATTTCCTGGCGAACTCTGGGGTGATCATCGGGGTGTGTCCGGCAAAGTATCAGGTGAGCTTTTCCCTTAATCCTGTCACGAGGAACTGATCCATGGGTGTGCGTGCAATTCTGCTGATTCTTTCTCTGGGCGTTTCGGCGGGCGCCTTGCCGGCCGATGGTAGTCCCGAGCTATATGGAAACAATGCCAGCGCGGGCAGGTATGCATCGATCAATGGTATCAATTTGTACTACGAGATCTACGGCGAGGGCCAGCCATTGCTGATGATTCACGGCAACAACGGCAGCATCGAGGATTTTTCCAACCAGATCGCGTTGTTTGCAAAGCACTACCGGGTAATTGTTGCCGACAGCCGTGGCCATGGTCGAAGCGGGCTTGGCGAAGGCGTACTGAGCTTCGCTGCCATTACCGATGATCTGTTTGAACTGATCACGCAACTGGGGCTTAAAGAAATTCGGATTCTCGGCTGGAGCGACGGTGGTGTGGCGGGGTTGAGACTGGCCATTGAGCATCCCGCGATCGTCGAGCGTCTGGCCATCATGGGAGCGAACACGCAGCCGCCTGAAATCTCTGCGTATCCGTGGGCAATCAGCGCGGTCAGCGAGACGCGGCGCCAGGTTCAGCAAAAAATCGACGCCGGTGATGATTCTCCCGAGTTGCGACGAGAGCTTCAGGTGCTTGGATTGCTGTTCAGCGATCCGCTGATATCGGATGAACAGCTGGCGAAAATTGTTGCCCCCGTTCTGGTGATGGCAGCGGACAAGGATGTGATCGTGCCGGAACACACGCAGCGGATTTTCAGCACATCCCTCATTCGCAGCTGGCGATACTTCCGGGCCAGACGCATTTCGCGCCGGCCCGAGACCCCGGGCTCTTCAACGAGATCGTGCTGCATTTTTTCGCACAACCATTTTCACGGCCACAAACGGAGGATTTCTTTACGGCGCGATAGCCCCGCCAAGGCAGCTGCGCATGCATCTCAGGCGCCGAACGGCCAAAATGGTTGTCGTTTTTTGATTAGGACAGACGCTGGCTTAGCTAACCAAAGCCACGTTCGCGTCGTGGACCGCAGCTACAACAACTTTCCAGCCGTGCCTGGTATCCATATAGAGCTCAGACACGCATCCTGCTCAGGCCACTATTAATTGCTAAACGTATCGCACTGGTCGATAGCGCCATTTTCAAATCCTTGTGTAAACCAATTTACCCGCTGCGCGGACGTTCCATGGGTAAAGGTCTCGGGGCGCACGGTACCTTGCGACTGTTGTTGCAGTCGGTCATCACCAATAGCCGCCGCTGCGGTTAATGCTTCATCAATATCACCAGCCTCGACAACGCCAAGAGTATTTGCGGCATAGTGACCCCAAATGCCTGCGAAGCAGTCAGCTTGTAATTCTTGTAGTACAGATAAACTATTAGCGTCTGTATTCGACGATGTTCGTTGAGCCTGCTGAACTTTGGAAGAAATGCCCAGTAAAGTCTGCACATGATGACCCACTTCATGGGCGATCACATATGCTTGAGCAAAATCGCCAGGCGCCCCAAGCTGCTGCTTCATGTCTTCAAAAAATGCCAGATCGATATAGAGTTTTTGATCACCAGGGCAATAAAAGGGCCCGATAGCTGATTGGGCAAAACCGCAGGCCGAGCGCACTTGATTGCGAAACAACACCAGCGTTGGCTCCTGATAGCGTTGCCCCAAATCGGTAAACAGTGTGGTCCATGTATCTTCTGTGTCCGCCAATACAACGGCCACAAATTCACTCATTTCTTGATCCTGCGTACTTAATTCACGAGGTTGTTGCGTCATTCCCGGTGAGGTGCCAAGTTGCACTAAATCGATACCCAAAAAACGGGCGCCAAAAAACACCACCACACCACCCAATAAAATAATGCGCCCGACTTTATTACGCAGTAAAAAAGGCACAATTCTCAACAACATCAATATACCAGCACCGCCCGAGGCGGCCGACGCGCGCGAATTGCGCCTATCGTCCAAATGCTGACTTTGCCGACGACCTTTCCACCGCATAATAAATGTCCTGTTGGTTAGTGAGTTTCCGTACAAAAAAATCAAGCGGCAGACGGTGCGAGTGCATTTTTTTCCAAGTGGAAGCGATCATTCGAAGCTAACCGATCTCGACGATTTCCAGCAGACGCAGTTCCAAACGGGCTGCATTTGCTATCTCAAAGGTGACACGCAAAGCCTGACCCTCATAACTGATCACATCGGTGTAGCGGCCGGTAGCATCATCGTAGATGCCACTGCAGGATGGCAGCTCACCAAACTCATTGCGGGCGTTAAGCGGGTTGAAGGGTCTTGAGCGGGTGACACGGATGATGCCCTGCTCAATGGACACGATTTCCAGTGCAATCCCGATCTCAGAAAGCCCCTCCAGAGTGGCAGGAACGCCGCCGGCATAAACTCTGACGCAGGTATAGATCGTAAGCGCCAATAAATCGACCCATTTACCTCAGGCGTACTGAGCCACCTTTTTTTTTGAAACCCGCTCCAGCGGCACATTCCAAGGCAGCAGCTGTTCAAGCTTTTCCAGGGTGTCCGCGTCGGCGATGCGATCGAG
>JBDNGQ010000241.1:0-3198 GCA_041689205.1 Pseudohongiellaceae bacterium
CGCTTTATTGGCTCATACAAAGATCTGACTTACGAGAATACGTTCGCGACAGGCAATGACCTGATCCGTTCGCTGGTTCGTAAAGACATTTCCAGTTACCAGAGCTACGATATTCAGTACAACTACACGCATCAGTGGGCTAACGCCAACTGGGGTTCTGCGAGATTTACTGTAGGTGCGCTGGATATCACCAATGCCACTCTGCCCTACCGTGAAGGTGGTTTAGCCAACTACGATGCAAGTGTATTTGATGGTCGTGGCAGAAGATTGTACGCCCGAGCATTGTTGCAGCTGTAAGCGCAGGAAAGTTTGAAGAAGACGGCGATGAAGTGATTCATCGCCGTTTTTTATTGCGTTGAAGAAAGTAGGTTCAGGAATTTTTCAGGATTGGAAAAGCATATTCTGTTGACGGGTTTTGGCGCTGATCAGACTCAATATGATGCCAAAGGCCATCAGACCTGCGCTTAATGCAAACACCAATCGGAATCCGTCCTGCCATTCAATTAACAGGCCGGCTACTGCTGGCCCCAGCAATTGCCCAATAGCGAAAAACAGAGTAACAAAACTGACTGCGACTGGAGCCTGAGTGGGCTGCACTGTGCTGGTTGAGGCCGCAAGAATTGAGGTAAATAAACCGGTTATTGAAAATCCCAATAACACATAATGCAATGCGAATGCAGTAGTTACCGGCCAGAAAACCGGCAGTAAAGTGCCCAGCAAGGACAGGGACATGCAAGTTACCAACGCGTTGGCATGACCGATTCTATCGGCGGCCCAGCCCCAGCCAGGTCCAGCGAATATCGAGATGAAACCCATCAGTGCAACCAGACGACCAGCGGTTGCTGCACTGATGCCGACATCCAGAGCGAAGCTGTACATGAATATGGATTGCACTATGTACGTTATTCCCACCACGCCATAAATCAACCCGATCGTTATCACATGTGAATTGCGATAAACGCTGCGCGCGCTTGTTTCTCCTGTTTGCTGCAAGGATACCCTGTTAATGCCAGGCGGATCGCGCAGCACCAGATAAACCAATAGGGCGGCGGCAAGGGCTGCACCTGCAAATATTATCCAGACCAGACGCCAGCCATTATCGGGATATTTGAGTGTGATCCATGGAATCAATGATCCCGCCACCAGCATACCGAGCCCAACTCCGCTATTGGCCAGACCAATAATGATGCCCCGTTTTTCTGGATACCATGCACCCAGTAAAGAGATCAGCGGTGTATAGGCAAAGGCCGTGGCAAAACCGAGCAACACCATCAATGCCAGCAGTACGTAATAGTCGGATGCCAGCGACAAACCCAGGAAACCCATCGCCCCCATCAGTAATCCCAGAAGAATTGCCAGACGGCCGCCGAAACGACCTGCAAAGATTCCGGCCAGCATAACCAGAGACAGATATCCCAGGGCAGTTACGGTGCCCAGATTTGCCGCCTGGGCATAGCTCAAACCCAGATCTTCGCGCATTGCCGGCAGCACCAGGCCATAGGCCAAGCGGGCGAATACCACCACTACAAGGGTGCAAATTATACCGGTCAGCACCAGCAGCCATGCTGGGGGACGTTGATTAACAGTGTGCATAAGAACCGGGTACCAATAAGACCAACAATGACAGGTCAAAAGTCACGCAGGAATTGGTCCACCCGAGAGGATTTGAACCTCTGACCCCCGCCTTAGGAGGGCGGTGCTCTATCCAGCTGAGCTACGGGCGGAAGAGGCTGGCAAGTGTAACATACGAGATATGTCTGTTGATTCTGTTTAAAACGAGGGTGGAGAAAACGCGGAATCAGTTGAGTACTGCAGTTAGTCCATTTCAAAAATTATGACAGGAATTTTAGTTCGAGCTGAATTCTGCAATCAGGAGTTTTAAAAGGGGGCATATCGCTCGTTAACCGCGTAAGCGAGGTAAATAACAGAAGCAGATAAATATTTTTGATTGATTCAGCGACGTTGAGCGGCATTGCATGCCATGTGCTGGATAACCCCTGGTTTTTGACAGGCGAGCTTACAAATACTGTAAGCATACTTTCTGGCACAGGGATCAAGTTCGCAGGCTTCATCGATAGCTGCTTCAAGATCTGCCTGGGCAGCGTTGCAGGTCAGGTAGGGGCCGGAAATATTGACCTTCAACGCCGTGTCTTCGGGGTCAGTTGCTACTATATAAAAATTTTCTGAATTCATTAAATTTACAGTTCTGGTTTGCCTGATGCGCGTGGCTGACAGGTTCCTTGTGAGACCCTGCCGAGTGCCGCAGTTAAACACGTTGATCTATTGATGTTGCGTGTGCATTTTGCTACCTGAAGGCGGTTTACTGGCTACTCTTAAACTTCATTCTCTTGCGGAGAGAGAACAGCATCCTGCAGCTTTTATTGCCTGACCTCTTGAAATATAAATCGTATTGCTTATGGAGAGGGCGCACATTATGTGCTTTTCTAAATCATCTTCATAGCCCGGATTTAAATTATTTTAAAACTTTGAAACGTTGCGCGCTGTGTTTTTGGACTCATAAAGGCATACAATCGGCGTCTGGATTTATCAGCTTAAGAGCGCGTTATAATGCTTGATACTCGACCCTTGCTCCTCGAACCAAAAGCCAGATCTTCTTTTCCAGCTTTGCGACGCGGCAAAATAACTACGCTGCAAGTAAATCTGGGTTATCTGTGTAATTTGAGCTGCACGCATTGTCATGTGAATGCAGGGCCGAAACGAACAGAGTTGATGGATCGAAAGACCATCGATCTGGTGTTGAACTACCTGCAGTTGCAGAAGATCAGCACCCTGGACCTTACCGGTGGTGCTCCGGAAATGAACCCGCATTTCAAGTATCTGGTCGAGCAGGCCAGAAGTCTGGGGGTGGAGGTGATTGATCGTTGTAATCTAACCATTTTACGGGAACCTGGTTATGAGGATATGGCTGCATTTCTTGCTGAAAATCGAGTAACAGTGACCGCGTCATTGCCTTGTTACTCTGAGCAGAATGTAGAGCGGCAACGTGGTAAAGGTGTGTTCCATGACAGCATTGAAGCTCTTAAGACGCTTAATCAGCTTGGCTATGGCATTGATCCAGGTCTGCAGTTAAACCTTGTTTATAACCCCGACGGACTGAATCTGCCTCCGCCTCAGCAGGCTTTGGAAATCGATTACAAACGCGAGTTGAAGGCTGCTCATGGTCTGGTTTTTAATCAA